>NZ_JCAFSZ010000006.1:0-327256 GCF_059369755.1 Stenotrophomonas sp. YJH_SMC_57 | reverse complement strand
GTACCAGCTGTACATCGCCAACCTGCGCTCGGCACCGCTGCGCTTTGGATTCATGGTGGCGGACAAGGCCGATCCGGCGCGGACGTTCTTCTCAGTGGATACGTTGTTTGATTATCTGCACCGGAAGGGCTTCTCCCGTACCGTGCAGGAGTGGCACTTCAACGCCTGTGAGTTTGATGGGTTCTGGTTGAAGCACTGCACAGTGGTGGAGGCTAAGGGGAGGTATGAGCACTTTCTGGATGCCGATAACAATCCGAAGTATCACTTCGTCGAGAAGAGCATCTTTCTTCCTTGGAACGCCCAGATGGCCAGGCAGAAGGCGGCAATATCCATTGCAGGACGTCAGGCAAAACTTTCGTGGTTTTTCATGCAGGCGCGAACAATGGCGGCAGCTACTCGATTTGCAGGGTTGGATCCACTCATCTGCAAGTATCAACCTTATCCGGGAGAAGCGAGTTGATTATCGATGTGCAAGCCTGCCTCAAATCCCGTCCTGTAAGCAGGTCGCCTCTTGAAGTTGCCGAGCTTGTCGACAGTATCGTGGGAGAATTAAGTCCTCTGCATGCGCAGATGAGACAGTGGTACACGATGCCTGGAGGTCCGCGGGAGAAGGTTGTGTCGCTGGAAGAGCGCGACGCCGTTTTGAAGGTGATGGAGACGGATGTTGAGAAAACTCGCAGGGATCTAGGCGATTTCCGGAACCTTGGAGCATCTCTGATGATATCCAATGTGGCAAGAAGCCGTGATTGGAGGAACCCAGGGCTTGTTGTCCTGGATGTAAATCCAATGACGGGCTTTCATCGAATCAGAATGGGTGGGCTTGAGGAATTTGGTAAAGGTTTTCCGGGCCTTATGCTTCAGTCACTCATGATTCTCGTTGAGAAGCTTAATCCTGTATTTGCGAATGTTGATGTTAAGGCGAGGACGCCGGAGACAGGGTTGGTGGACTATCAAATAGACCGCCGCCTGTATCAACACCGGGAATTCTTTGGCTGGATGGGCTTCGTGCCTGCCCAGATCAGCCACGCGCAGATCCGCGACGCGCATGCCGTCCACCCGGTCGATGGCCTGGGTACGGTGATCGTCTCGGTGCCGGGCGTGTTTGATCCCACCGACGACGCGCAGGTGGATAAGGTGCACCGCGTTGAAATGGATCTGGCCAGCTACGATCTGTTGCCGGTGACAGATCCTCACTTAAAGGGCTGAGCACAGCCACGACCGGCCCGCACCCACGCGAAGCGCCTCCGCCGCGCGCAGGGTGACGTAATCCGCACGATCCCCATCCTGCCGCGCGGCACAACGGCGCCTGCGGCTTAACACCTGCCAAGCCATTGCGCCCCTAGGTTCTGGACGTCCGCAGG
The DNA here is from genome assembly GCF_059369755.1 of Stenotrophomonas sp. YJH_SMC_57. Lineage (NCBI taxonomy): Bacteria > Pseudomonadati > Pseudomonadota > Gammaproteobacteria > Lysobacterales > Lysobacteraceae > Stenotrophomonas > Stenotrophomonas sp. YJH_SMC_57. The sequence goes on along the minus strand of NZ_JCAFSZ010000006.1, from coordinate 325,895 downwards.
GGCTGTGCAACAATGTCGCGAATCGTACGAATTGTTGCAGTGGCGCGTTTGCCCATTGGCACATCGTACGTTGGCGTTTACACCTTCGCATGCCACCGGAAAAGGGTGGCCGGGACTGCAAACCCGAGCTTCAGCGTGTTTTACGCTTGCCAGCCGGCGTCGCTTCACGCGGCGCCGGCTGGCATTCCGTCCGCGTTCCATGGCGGGCGGTGCGTGGGGGTGTGCGCGAGCACATCCGCCCGAACGCTGAAGCCGGGTTTTTGCAGCCACGTATCGCCCGCCGCCCTTGTTCGGCGGCATCACCGTGTTCCTTGCATGGAGAATGCCCATGAAGACGTCTGATTCTTCCTTCCCGCCTACCGGTCACGCGCCGGCCAATGCCGATGTGGCAGGCGAGCCCATCACCTTCGTCGCGCAGTTGTGTGGCATCGACAGCGGGGGCGCATCCGATGGACGGCCCTGGCCCGAACGCCAGCTCAATCCCGGCCGTTGCATGGCCCTGGCCGATGCCGATTGCGCATTGGCCGGGCTGCGCACCGTACATGCCATTCTGCTGGCTGCCGAGCGGGCGCGGCAGGATGGCGGGCCGGACCAGGATGTGGGCGACCACGTGATCGAGGGTCTGATCCAGGCCAGTCGCGCGCTGGGCCTGTATGCCGGCCTTAACGTGCGGCCCTGCTGACTCCGGGCCGTGTGGCGGGGCAGGGCGGCTGCCTTGTCCCGTTGCTGCCATTCACTGGCAGTTGCCGGGGCGCCAGGCACAAAAAAACCCGGAGGACTGTCGTCTTCCAGGCTTCTTGGTGACCACCGAAGTGGTCGGGGAGACAGGATTCGAACCTGCGACCTCTACGTCCCGAACGTAGCGCTCTACCAGACTGAGCTACACCCCGAAGGGAGCCGCCTATTCTAGCGATCTACCCCGATGGCGGCAAGGGGTAAATGCTGTTTTCTTCACACTGCTGAAGCAGTGCCACTTCAGGGAACAAAAAAAGCCTGGACGACTTCACCAGGCTTCAATGCGACCACATGAGTGGTCGGGGAGACAGGATTCGAACCTGCGACCTCTACGTCCCGAACGTAGCGCTCTACCAGACTGAGCTACACCCCGAAGGAGCCGCCTAAGATACCGTGTGAAGGCCAAGGCGGCAAGGTTTTTTTACGACTCAGTGACGATTTTCCTTCTCGATACGGTTCTGCTCGCGGGCTTCGAACCACATGCCGTTGAGGATGGCCACCGTCGAGGCGAGGCCGGCACCGAGAATCCAGGCGAAATACCACATGATCAATCTCCTTTGTCCAGGGGATGTGCCGGCCGTGGGCCGGCACACCGGCCATCAGTAAGCGTTCGGGTTGTTGCCCATCTCTTCGCTGGTGGTCTTGCCCTTCAGCACGCGGTACACCCAGGTGGTGTAGGCGAGGATGATCGGCAGGAACACCGCCGTAGCCAGCAGCATGATCCACAGGGTCAGGTGGCTGGACGAGGCATCCCACACGGTCAGGCTGGAGGTGGGCTGGCTCGAGGACGGCAGCAGGAACGGGAAGATGGCAAAGCCGACGGTCAGGATGATGCCGGCGATCGCTGCACCCGAGGCGATGAAGGCCAGGCCGCCGCGACGGGCACGCAGCAGTACCGCACTGGCCAGCAGTCCGGCCAGGCCGAGCAGCGGGGCCAGGATCGTGGCCGGCATCGCGCTGTAGTTGCGCATCCAGCCACCGGCGGCGCCGAGTTCGGCGGTCTTCAGCAGCGGGTTGGTGGCGCCATCGGTGACCACCTGCGAGGTGATCTGGTAACCCGGCAGGCCGAAGGCCACCCAGGCACCGCCGACCGCGAACAGCACGAAGGCGATGATCGCCGCGATGCTGCCGAAGCGGGCCGCACGTTCGGCCACCGGGCCGTCGGTCTTGATCACCAGCATGGCGGCACCGTGCGCGACCAGCATCGACACGCTGAGCAGGCCGGCCAGCAGCGCGAAGGGCATCAGCAGGCCGAAGAACGAGCCGGTGTAGAAGATGCGCATGCTGTCATCGAAGTGGAACGGCACGCCCAGCACCACGTTGCCCACCGCCACGCCCATGATCAGCGCCGGGATGAAGCCGCCGATGAACAGCGCCCAGTCCCAGGTGTTGCGCCAGCGTTCGCTGGGCATCTTGCTGCGGAACTTGAAACCGACCGGACGCAGGATCAGCGCGAACAGGATCACGAACATCGCCAGGTAGAACCCGGAGAAGCTGACCGCATACAGCGGCGGCCAGGCGGCGAAGATCGCACCGCCACCGAGCACCAGCCACACCTGGTTGCCTTCCCAGACCGGGCCGATGGTGTTGATCACCAGCCGGCGCTCGGCGTCGTTGCGGGCGACGAAGGGCAGCAGCGTGCCCACGCCCAGGTCGAAACCATCCATCACGGCGAAGCCGATCAGCAGGATGCCGAGCAGCAGCCACCAGATCACGCGCAGCGTGGTGTAGTCCAGAAGAATGAAATCCATCTTGGTTCTCCTGCCTCAGGCCTGGCCGGCGGCCGGCGCCGAGGCATTGTGGGAAGCATGCGGCTGGGGCGACTGCAGCGACGGCAGCACCTCGTCCGGACCCTTGCGGATCGCCTTGAGCATCAGCTTGATCTCGACCACGATCAGCGCGGTGTAGATCGCGGTGAAACCGGCCAGGGTCAGCACGATTTCGTGCAGGGCCAGGCCCGATGCTGCGTAGAAGGTCGGCAGCACGCCATCGACCGCCCACGGCTGGCGACCGTACTCGGCCACGAACCAGCCACACTCGATGGCGATCCACGGCGCCGGCAGCGTCCACAGGGCCACCTTCAGGAACCAGCGCTTGTCCTGGAAGTTGTTGCGGCACGAGTAGTAGAAGGCCAGCGCGAAGAAGGCGATCAGGTAGAAGCCGAGCCCGGCCATCACGCGGAAGGTCCAGAACAGCGGCATCACGCGCGGCACGGTGTCCATCGCCGCCTGCGAGATCTCCTGCGGGGTGGCGTTGAGGATGTCATCGCGGTAGCGCTTGAGCAGCAGGCCGTGGCCCAGGTCCTGCCAGTGGCGATCGAACATCTCGCGCGCTTCCACGTCGTTCTTGTTGGCGCGCAGGCGTTCCAGTGCGCCGTAGGCCAGCTGGCCGCCGCGCACGCGGTGCTCGGCACGCTCGACCAGTTCCAGAATGCCCGGAATCGGCTGGTTCAACGAGCGGGTGGCGATCAGGCCCATCAGGTACGGGATCTTCACCGCGTAGTCGTTCTGGTGGGTCTGCTGGTTCGGGATGCCGAAGGCGGTGAAGTCGGCCGGCGCACGCTCGGTCTCCCACATCGCTTCGATCGCGGCCAGCTTCATCTTCTGGTGTTCGCTGGCGGCGTAACCGCTCTCGTCACCCAGCACCACCACCGACAGCGAGGACAGCAGGCCGAACGCTGCGGCCACCGCGAACGAGCGACGGGCCAGGTCCTTGTGCTTGTTGCGCAGCAGGAACAGGGCGCTGATCGCCATCACGAACACCGCACCGGTCACGTAACCGGCGCTGACGGTGTGCACGAACTTGGCCTGTGCCACCGGGTTGAACACCACCGCCATGAAGTCAACGACCTCCATGCGCATGGTTTCCGGATTGAACACCGCACCGGTCGGGTTCTGCATCCAGCCGTTGGCGATCAGGATCCAGATCGCCGACAGGTTGGTGCCCAGCGCCATCAGCCAGGTCACCATCAGGTGCTTGACCTTGCTCAGGCGGTTCCAGCCAAAGAAGAACAGGCCGACGAAGGTGGCTTCCAGGAAGAACGCCATCAGGCCTTCGATGGCCAGCGGCGCACCGAAGATGTCACCCACGTAGTGGCTGTAGTAGGACCAGTTCATGCCGAACTGGAATTCCATCACGATGCCGGTGGCGACGCCCATGGCGAAGTTGATGCCGAACAGGACGCCCCAGAACAGGGTCATCCTGCGCCAGATCTCCTTGCCGGTCATCACGTACACGCTCTCCATGATGGCCACCATGAAGGACAGGCCGAGGGTGAGCGGTACGAATAGGAAGTGGTACATCGCGGTCAGCGCGAATTGCAGCCGCGACAGTTCTACGACTGTCTGATCAATCATGGCCTGGCTACCTCGTTGGATAGTGCCGTTGCAGGTGGCGGGAAGGGTGGTCTACGACGTGAATGATGTGACCGACTACTTCAAACAGCCTTGATCCAGATCAATGTATGAACAGGTGACCCGGTTGATCGTATGCCAACCTGATGAAGACTGCGACTGCCGGCCGCAGGGGCCGGCTACTGCCTGCGCCTACAATGCCGTGTCTCCCCCGCTGCCCGTGAAGACCTCTTGAGCGCTGCCGAAACAACCCCCGACGGCCTTTCCCAGGAAGCCGAAACGACCCGCCAGCGGCGCGCCCGCACTGCATGGCTGGCCGATCTGGCGCGGCCCGCCCGGGGCCGCCAGCGCCTGGCGGCGCTGTGCATCAGCCTGTCCGGGGCGCTGCTGATCGGCCAGGCCGCCGCCATTGCCTGGTTGGTGCAGCAGGTGCTGGTGGAACGGGCGCCGCTGGCATCGGGCCTGCCGGTGCTGGGCGGACTGGCGCTGATCCTGGTGCTGCGCACGCTGCTGGGCAGCGCCACCCAGGCCGCGGCCGGCGATGTGGCCGATGCCGCGCGGCTGGCACTGCGCGAACGTGTGTTCGCGCGCCTGCTGGGCCATGGTCCGCTGTGGCTGCGCCAGCGCCGCACCGGCGAGCTGGGCGAACTGGTGCTGCATCACGGTGATGCGATCGAGAATTATTACAGTGGCTTCCTGCCGGTACGCACCGAGGTGGTGGTGGTGCCGCTGCTGATCCTGGCCGCCGTGGCCTGGGTCGACTGGGTGGTGGCGCTGATCCTGTTGTTCACCGCGCCGCTGGTGCCGTTCTTCATGATGCTGGTGGGGTGGGGCGCTGAAGCGGCCGGTCGCGCCCAGCTGGGGGAACTGGCGCGGATGAGCGGCCACTTCGCCGATCGCATCAAGGGCCTGGGCCTGCTGCGCCTGTACGGCCGTGGCGAAGCCGAACTGGCTGGCGTGGAGGCCGCCGCCGAAGGCGTGCGCCTGCGCACGCTGAAGGTGCTGCGGATCGCGTTCCTGTCATCCACGGTGCTGGAATTCTTCGCCTCGGTGAGCGTGGCGATGGTTGCGCTGTACCTGGGCCTGAGCTACCTCGGCATGATGTCTTTGCATGCAGCGGTGCCGACGCTGGGCGCCGGCCTGTTCTGCCTGCTGCTGGCCCCGGAGTTCTACGCACCACTGCGGCGCTTGGCCGCGCACTACCACGACCGTGCCAACGCCCTGGCGGCGGCCGCAGAAGTGGAGCGCCTGCTGCAGTCGCTGCCCGACGAACAGGGCCTGCTCGACAACGAGGGCGCCGCGCTGGCGGTGGAGCCGGCCGAGGCCGCCTTGCCGCCGCTGCGCGCGCAGGGGCTGGTGCTGCGTCCGCTGGGCGCACCGCACGATGTGCTGCAGGATCTGGATGTACTGCTGGAACCGGGCCAGCGGCTGGCCCTGGTGGGCCCCAGCGGGTCTGGCAAGAGCACGTTGCTGGAAGCGCTGGCCGGCTGGTTGCCGCCACGCGCCGGCAAGTTGCAGCTGCGCCCCGGCGTGCAGGTGGCCTATGCCAGCCAGCGTCCCTACCTGTTCCACGGCAGCATTGCCGACAACCTGCGGCTGGCCGACCCCGGCGCCGGTGATGCACGGCTGCGTGCGGTGGCCGAGGCGGCGCAGGTGCTGCAGTTCGCGCAACGACTGCCGCACGGGCTGGACACGGTGATCGGCGAGCGCGGCTTCGGCCTGTCCGGTGGTGAAGCGCGCCGCATCGGCCTGGCGCGCCTGCTGCTGCGTGACCCGCAGGTGCTGCTGCTGGATGAACCCACCGCCTTCCTCGATGCAGAGACCGAGGCGGCCCTGCTGCGCAGCCTGGCCGCGTATGCGCGGGGCCGCAGCGTAGTGGTCGCCACCCACAGCCCGGCGGTGATCGCGTGGGCTGATCGTTGCCTGCTGTTGCCGGAAGGCCGCCTGGTCGAACCGGCACAGGCGGTGCGCGCATGAGCCGGTCACCCGATTCACTGCGTGCAGTGTTCCTGCGCCATCGTCCGCGCCTGTTGCTGACGATGCTGCTGCTGTGGACGACGATGCTGGCTGGTACCGCGCTGCTGGGCCTGTCCGGTGGCTTCCTCACCGCGGCCGCGTTGGCCGGTGCGGCCGGGCTGGGCCAGGGTTTCAATTTCTTCTCGCCCTCGGCCGGCATCCGTGGCCTGACCATGGCGCGCATCGTGTCGCGCTATTTCGAGAAACTGGTCGGCCACGATGCCACCCTGCGCATTGCCCGCGACCTGCGCGTGTGGTTCTTCCGTCGCGCGCTGCCACTGGCGCCGGCGCGGTTGGGGGCCACGCGTACCGGCGACCTGCTGGCACGCCTGCTCGGTGATATCGGTGAGGTGGATGGCCTGCTGGTGCGTGCCATAGGGCCCTTGGTGGCGCTGGGTGCGTTGTCGCTGGTCGCGGTGGTTTCAGCGGCGCTGATCCTGCCGTCGGCGGCCGTGCTGCTGGCGGTGCTGGCATTGCTGATCGCCGTCGGTGTGCCGTGGCTGGGCGTGCGGGGTCGCGATGATGAAGAAGCCGACCGCGCCGCGCATCGCGCCGCGTTGCGCACCGCTGCATTCGAAGGACTGGAAGGGGCCGGGGATCTGGCCGCGCTGCATGCCGATGCGGCGTGGCAGTTGAAGGTGCGGGTAGCGGCCAAGCAGCTGGCCTCGCGCGACCGTCGCCGGCGCTGGCGCCTGATTGCAGGCTCGACCCTGCATGGCCTGGTGGCAGGGCTCGGCCTGGTGGCGATGCTGGCATTGGCCCTGCATGCGGCCGAACAGCAGCGCATCGCGCCGGAAATGGCCGCCGGCCTGGTGTTCCTCACCGTGGCGTTGATCGAGTTGTGGGCGGGCATGGGCCTGGCCTGGCAGTCGCTGCAGTCCGGGCGCATCGCCGCCGATCGCTTGCAGGCCATCGTCGAGCAGTCGCCGACGGTGGAGGATCCGTCGACGCCGCACGCTGTACCACAGGCGGCGCGCGTGCATTGGGATGATGTCCATTTCCAGTGGCCGGGCGCGGCGCGGCCGGTGCTGTCCGGCCTGCAGCTGACCCTGGCACCGGGCGAGCGCATCGCGATCCGCGGCGACAGCGGCAGCGGCAAAACCACCTTGTCCAGCCTGCTGCTGCGGCTGTGGGATCCGCAGCAGGGGCGAATCACCTACGGCGGCCGCGACCTGCGCGATTTCGCCCAGGCCGAGTGGCATCGGCAGCTGGCGTGGCTGCCGCAGAACGCGCCGGTGTTTGCCGGCACGGTGGCCGAGAACCTGCGGCTGGGTGATCCCGACGCCAACGACGTCGAGCTGTGGGCAGTACTACGCCGGGTACGCCTGGCCGAATGGGCCGAGCGCAATGGCGGCCTGCAGGCCTGGGTCGGTGAGAACGGTGCGACGATGTCGGCCGGGCAGGCACGGCGCCTGGCACTGGCGCGCGCGCTGTTGCGCAAAGCGCCGATCCTGTTGCTGGACGAACCGACCGAGGGGCTGGACGTGGATACCGCACGCGCGCTGCTGCAGGACCTGTCCGGACTGCTGGACGGTCGCAGCCTGCTGATGATCACCCACGATGATCTGCCCGACGGCGTGGTCGATGCGCAGTACCGGTTGCGTGATGGGGTGTTGTTGCGCGAACCGTGAATGGTAGTGCCGGCCGCTGGCCGGCAACCCCATGATTGCCGGCCAGCGCCCGGCACTACCGATTGCGAGCGTTACCGCGAGAACTCGCGCAGCATCACCGCAATCGAGGCCACGTTGGCCAGCACGCACAGCCAGAACACCCACTGGAACGCGGCCTTGCGGTGCTTGTGACGGAACACGGCCTGGCCCAGCAGCGCGCCTGGCCAGCCCCCGGCGAAGGCCAGCAGCTGCAGGGTGCGCTCGGGAATGCGCGATTGCTTTCGCTGCGCCGCACGCTTGTCGTGGCCATACAGCCCGAACGACACCACGCTGGCCAGCAGGCACCAGCCGCCCAGCCACAGCGGCAGCACGCCGCTGACCATCAGCGCGATCAGCGCACCGAAGGCGGCGAGCCCGAGATTGCGCCGCCACGCCACTTACAGCGCGTCGAGGAAGCCGCGCACGGCCGGGCCGAAACGCTCGAAATCAACAAGGAACGCATCGTGGCCCTGCGGTGAATCCAGGCCGATGAACTGCGCATCGGCGCCGCCGGCACGCAGGCCGTCGGCGACCTGTTGCTGCTGCTGCACCGGGAACAGGATGTCGGTGTTGGCGCCGATCGCCAGCGCCTTTTCCACCCGGATCTTCGCCAGGCCGGCCAGCACATCGCCATCGGCGTACTCGGCCAGATCGAACCAGTCCATCGAGCGGCTCAGGTAGAGGTAGCAGTTCGGATCGAAGAAGCGCACGAAGCGCCGCGCGTGGCCTTCCAGGTAACTTTCCACCTGGAATTCAAGGCCGAACGGATCATCGTCGGCCTGGTCCGAATCCAGCCGCACGCGGCCGAAGCGACCATCCCATTCCAGTGCCGAGCGATAGGTGATGACGCCCAGCTTGCGCGCCATGCGCATGCCCGACTCGGGATACTCGGCATCGTCGTAGTGGCCGCCGTTCCAGCGCGGGTCGAGGCGGATCGCCTCGCGCTGCAGCGAGCGGATCGCGATCGAGAACGGCAATGCCTGCGCGCTGCCGGAGATGTTGACATGGCTGCGCGCGATGCCCGGGTGCAGCATCAGCACCGCCAGCGCGGTCATGCCGCCCATCGAGTTGCCGACCACGCAGGCCAGCTGCGCGATGCCCAGCGCGCGCACCACCTCGATGGCAGCGCGCGCGCCGTCTTCGATCGACAGCTCGGGGAAATCGAGGCGGTAGGGTTCACCGGTAGCGGGGTTGAGCGAGGCCGGACCGGTCGAGCCCTTGCAGCTGCCCAGCGAGTTCACGCACACCACGAACCAGCGATCGGTATCGATCGGCTTGCCTGGCCCGACCATCGCTTCCCACCAGCCCGGTGCCGGGTTGGCGTCGTTGGCCGCCGCATGCGCGTCCGGTGACAGGCCGGTCACGATCAGGATCGCGTTGCTGGCATCGGCGGCCAGTGTTCCCCAGGTTTCGTAGGCTACGCGTGCGCCATGCAGTGCGCCACCGCGCTTGAACGGGAACGGCGAGGGCAGGGCGTGGAAGCGGGTGCCGGGCGGGATGAATTCGGTCATGCAGGCATTCTAGCGGGGCTGCATGTGGAGCTGGCGACACGCTGGTTTCCATCGACGATGCGCCCGGTAGTGCCGGCCGCTGACCGGCAACCATGCGGGCGCATCAACATTCATGGGGGTGCCGGCCAGCGGCCGGCACTACCGGGGGTGTGTTACGGGAACCGCAGTTCCACCACGCCCTCATGTGGCAGGCTCACCTTCACCGGTGTGCTCTGCAGGTCGTCTTCGCTGCGGTTGGCGCTGCCACTGCGTGAAATGCGTGCCAGCACTTCCACTTCGCGATGTGCCGACAGCGGCGCGGTCGGCATCGGGCTGTCGCCGTCGCCCAGCCCGACCGTGGCCGGGAAGTCCGCCAACGGGAGTTTGCGCGCGGCCACCGGCATCGGCGGTCCGCCCACTGCGCGGGCCAGCACGAACACCTGGGTGCTGGGCGGCCACTCCGAGCCCTGCAACGCAGGCAAGTGCACGCGTACCTGCAGCAACGCCGGTGGCGCTACCGCCGGTGCATCGGGCGCCTGGCCTGCTGCCTCGCGTGCGATGGCGATCTGTGCCTGCAGTGCCTGCGCAGCGCCCGGCTCCAGCCGCGGCAGCAGGCCGCTCCAGACATCGGCGGCCTCGGCGTTCCGGCCGCGCTGGCGCAGCGCGATGCCCAGCAGCCAGCTGGCGCGCTCGGCGTCCGGGGCCAGCGTGCGTGCCTGCTGCAACCAGGCGATTGCAGTGTCATCGAACTGCTTGCTGGCGTCGGCCTGGGCACGTGCCTGTGCGGCTTCCACCAGCACGCCAGGGTCGTCCGGAGCCAGCGCGGCAGCACGTGCAAAGGCGTCTGCGGCGGCGACGGCATTGCCCAGCTCTGCCTGCGAACGGCCCAGCAGCGCCCAGCCATCGGCCCGCTGCGGGTCGCGCTTGAGTGCATCCTGCAACGCCTGTACGCCATCGCGCAGCGTCGCGACCGACGGCGCCGGCTGTACCTGCGCGGCGCGCGGGTCACCCACCAGCAGGTACAGGCAGGCGCCGGCCACACCGAGTGCCAGCACGCCCACGGCGAAACCTCTGCGGCCGCGGTGGCGCAGGGGCCACAGCACCAGCGCCGCCATCAATGCGGCAACCAGACCGGCCAGCACCGGCAGCCAATGACTCACCATCCCTCTCCTTCGTCGGCCTGGCTGGCCGGCGTGGCGGCAACCGTGCGGCCACGCCGCCGGACGATGCCGAACACCACCAGCGCACCGGCCCCCAGCACCAGCAGCGGACCGCCCCACAGCAGCCAGGTGCCCGGCTGCAACGGTGGCTGGTACAGCACGAACTCACCGTATCGGGCCACCAGGAACTGCTTGATCTGCGCGTCGTCGTGGCCCTGCTGCATCAGCTGCAGCACCTCGCGGCGCAGGTCCTGCGCGATCTGCGCGTTGGAATCAGCCAGCGACTGGTTCTGGCACTGCACGCAGCGCAGCTGCGCGGCCAGGTCATGGAAGCGACGCTCCTCGGCGTCATCGCGGAACTGCAGGGGCTGCGGATCGTGCAGCGGCTGCTGGGCCAGCGCGGCCAGCGGCAGCAGAAGCAGCAGCGTCAGCAGCCAGCGCATGGGCTCAGGGCGCCGTGTGCAGCGCGCTGCCGGCACTGCCCTGGGCCTTCTCGATCTTTTCCAGCGCCGGGATCAGTTTCTCGTCCACCACGCGCTGGGTCATTGCGCCGCTGTACTTCCAGCGCACGATGCCGCTGCCGTCGACCAGGAAAGTTTCCGGTGCAGCGGTCACGCCCCAGTCGATCGCGGTGCGGCCTTCAACGTCGCTGAGCACGACCATGAAGGGATTGCCCAGCTGTTCCAGCCAGTGCAGCGCGTCGGTCGGATCGTCCTTCCAGTTGTAGCCGATCACGCGCACGCGCTTGCTCTCGGCGAAGCGGGTCAGCACCGGGTGTTCCTCACGGCAGGCCGCGCACCAGCTGCCCCACACGTTCAGCAGGTAGGGCGCGCCGCGCAGGTCGTCGCTGTGCACGATCATTTCCGGGTCATGCAGCACCGGCAGTGCAAACGCCGGCGCCGGCTTGTCGATCAGGGCCGAGGGCAGCACGTCGCGCTGCGGATCGCCCGATTTCATCACCCCGTAGATCATCAGCCCGAGCAGGCCGAAGAAGAACAGTACGCCGATCACGATGGCTACCGGCGGCAGCGGGCGGGAGGGGCGCGGGGCGGGGGACTCGGACATGGGAACTCCTACGGACGACGGAAACGGCGGTCGGCGGCGGTGATGAATCCGCCCAGGGCCATCAGCAGCGCGCCCAGCCAGATCCAGCGCACGAACGGCTTGATGTGTACCCGTACCGCCCATGCATTGTTGCCCAGCGGCTCGCCCAATGCCACGTAGACATCACCGTCGAAGCGTGCATCGATGCCGGCCTCGGTCATCACCTGGCCGCCACTGGCGTACTGGCGCTTCTCCGGATGCAGCAACGCCAGCTCGCGGCCGTTGCGGAACACCCGCAGGTGGCCGCGGTCGGCGATGAAATTGGGGCCTTCGCGATGGTCCACGCCTTCGAAGCGCACCTCATGGCGGCCGACCACCAGCTGCTGGCCGGGCGCCAGCGCCACCTCGCGTTGCACGTTCAGCGCTTCCACCAGCAACGCGCCGGCCAGGAACACCGCGATGCCGGCATGGGCGACGATCATGCCGAGCATCTCGGCGGTGAAGCGGCCGTTGCCGCGCAGCCGCTGCCAGACGAAACGCGCGGTACCGAACCCGACCCAGGCCGCCGCGGCCACGCCGATGCCCGCCTTCCAGCCGTTCTGCGGCGCCTGCCACCAGGCCAGTGCGCCGAGCACGATGGCCAGTGCCAGCCACGGTGCCAGCAGCGCGAAGGCACGCGAGGGCTGGTCGCGCTGCCACTTCACCAGTGGGCCGAACGGCAGCAGCAGGATCATCGGTGCCATCAGCAGCAGGAACAGGCTGCCGAAGTAGGGCGGGCCGACCGAGATCTTGCCCAGCGACAGCGCATCGGCCAGCAGCGGGTACAGCGTGCCCAGCAGCACCATCGCGCAGGCGGTGGCCAGCAGCAGGTTGTTGGCCAGCAGCAGGGTTTCGCGCGAGGTGGCGGTGAAGCCACGGCGCGGATCGTCGGCGTCCACGCTCAGCTGGCTGGCGCGCAGCGCATACAGCAGCAGGCTGCCACCGACCAGCACTGACAGGAACACCAGGATGAACAGGCCGCGCGAAGGATCGGCGGCGAACGAATGCACGCTGGTCAGTACGCCGGAGCGCACCAGGAAGGTCCCCAGCAGGGACAGTGCGAAGGCGGCGATCGCCAGCAGCAGGGTCCAGCTGCCGAAGGTGCCGCGCTTCTCAGTTACCGCCTGCGAGTGGATCAGTGCCGCACCAACCAGCCACGGCATGAAGCTGGCGTTCTCCACCGGGTCCCAGAACCACCAGCCGCCCCAGCCCAGCTCGTAATAGGCCCACCAGCTGCCGAGCGCGATGCCCAGGGTCAGGAAACCCCAGGCGACGTTGGTCCAGGGCCGCGTCCAGCGCAGCCAGCGCGCGTCGACGCGGCCTTCCAGCAGCGCCGCCACCGCGAACGCGAACGGTACCGCGAAGCCGACGTAGCCCAGGTACAGCATCGGCGGATGGATGATCAGCCCCGGGTCCTGCAGCAGCGGATTGAGGTCGCGGCCTTCCAGCGGCGCCGGATTCAGGCGCAGGAACGGATTGGAGGTGAAGATCAGGAAGGCGAGGAAGCCGACACTGACCACACCCATCACCGCCAGTACGCGCGCCTGCACCGGTGCCGGCAGGTGCCGCGAGAACGCCGCCACTGCGCCGGTCCATAGCGCCAGTACCAGTGCCCACATCAGCAGCGAGCCTTCGTGCGCACCCCACACCGCCGAATAGCGGTAGATCATCGGCAGCAGCGAATTGGAGTTCTCGGCCACGTAGCGCACCGAGAAATCCTGCTGCACGAATGCGGCGGTGAGCACCGCGAACGCGCCGGCGACCAGCAGCAGCTGGGCGAAGGCGGCCGGTCGCGCCACCGCCATCCAGGCCGGGTTGTTGCGATGCGCGCCGACCAGCGGCAGGCCAGCCTGCAGCAGCGAGGCCAGCAACGCGCACAACAGCAGGATCTGACCCAGTTCGGGCAGCACTCAGCGCACCTCGGGTGCCGTCACCGGCACGTCGTGCTTGCGATGGGCATCGCCCATCTTGTCGGCCACTTCCTTCGGCACGTACTTCTCATCGTGCTTGGCCAGCACTTCGTCGGCGACGAAGACGCCGTCCTGCAGGCGGCCACTGGCAACCACTGCGGTGCCCTCGGCAAACATGTCCGGCAGGATCCGCGAGGTCGTCACCGGCAGCTGTGCATCGCCGTCGGTCACCTCGAAGCGCGCCTCCAGCGAGCCGACCGGGCGATTGAAGGAGCCTTTCACCACCATGCCACCGAGGCGGAAGCGCGACTGCGCATCGACATCGCCACGCAGCACTTCGGCGGGCGTGTACAGGTAGGCGATGTTGCGCTCCAGCGCCATCGCCACCAGCGCGGTGGCCAGGCCGGAGGCTAGCAGGGCCAGCAATACCCACACCAGGCGGCGACGCTGAACCGGGGTCATCGTTCCAGCTCCGTCGACAGCGGCGCGGCCGCATCCTGCCGGCCGGCACGGGTCTGCTGGCGCTGCTGCCGGGCCAGGGCCAACCGGCGCGCCACGCGCAGGCGCAGCCACGAGCCGATGGCATCGGCGCCAAGCACCAGCACGAACACCGCATAGGCGCCGATCACATAGGGCAGGTGGGTCATGGCTGGGCCTCCCGGGACGGGCGCGTGGCATCGACGCGACCGCCGACCCAGGCCTTGCCGGCCTCGCGGTCGAGGTTGTCGGCGCGCGCCTTGGCCAGTACCGAACCGGCGAACCAGAACTTGGTGCCGATCACCATCCACCACAGCGGCGCGATCATCGCGCTGCTGATCGCCGATTCACCGAACACGTTGATCGACTGGCGCTGGTGCAGGCCGCCCCACCAGTCCACTGAATAGCGGATCACCGGCAGCAGGCTGACGCCGACGATGGCCAGCAGGCCGGCCGCGCGTGCGGCGCTGCGGCGGTCCTCGATGGCGTGGTACAGGCCGATCACGCCCAGGTACAGGAACAGCAGCACCAGCTCGCTGGTCATGCGCGGGTCCCAGTCCCACCAGGTGCCCCAGGTGCCCTTGCCCCAGATGCTGCCGGTCAGCAGGGTGATCAGGGTAAAGCCGGCGCCCATCGGTGCGCAGGCCATGGCCAGGATCTCGCAGACCTTGATCCGCCAGATCAGGGCAATAGCGGCATACAGCGCCATCAGCGCGAACACGAACAGGCTCATCCAGGCACTGGGCACGTGGATGTAGAGGATGCGGAAGCTGTCCAACTGCTTGGCTTCCGGCGGCACCACCAGCAGCGCTTGCCACATGCCGACCAGCAGCACCGGAACCGCGGCGAGATAGAACACCCGCGACCAGCGGGCAGCGAATCGGTCGAACGTGGGGGGCGAACCGAGTTGGTGGAACCAGCGGACAATCGGATTCATGCGTGGCGGCTATCCAGCAGGGGTGGATTGGCTCTCAGCTCGGTCAACTCAGAGAAATACGTATTGCAGCAGCGGTGGCCAGCGGAGCCAGCACCAGCGCGACCAGCAGGCCGGCGCCCAGCATCAGCAGCGCACCGACCGGATCCTGTCCGCGTCCGGCTGCCGCCAGGCTGCCTGCGCCGAACACCAGCACCGGCACGTACAGCGGCAACGACAGCAACGCCACGAGAATACCAGAGCGTCGGATGCCTACGGTCAGCGCGGCGACCACGCCACCGATCAGGCTCAGCAACGGCGTTCCCAGCAGCAACGATGCCAGCAACATCGGCAGCTGGTCATGCGGCAGATGCAGCATTTCCGCCAGCAACGGGCTGACCACGATCAACGGCAGCGCGGTGGTGGCCCAATGCAGCAGCACGCGCACCAGCACCAGCCACGCCAACGGTACCGGCGCCAGCAGCCATTGCTCCAGCGAGCCGTCTTCGGCATCGGAACGGAACAGCGAATCCAGCGACAGCTGGCCGGCCAGCAGCACCGCCAGCCACAGCACCGCACCGGCGGTGGCGGCCAGCAGTTGCGGCTCGCGGCCCTGGGCCAATGCGAACAACACCACCACCAGCACGGCAAACAACAGCGGCTGCAGTGCATCGCCGCGACGGCGCCAGAGCAGGCGCAGGTCGCGCTTGAGCAGGGCGCCCGCGGTCTGCCACAGGCCTGGTTCGGTGCCGGGCGCGATCATGCGGCACCGCCGAGGTCGAGCTGGCGGGTGCGCACGGGCGGCGCGGCATAGGCGCCGTGGGTGGTGACCAGCGCCGCGCCACCGGCGCGCAGATGCGCCGAGATCATCCGGTTGACCAGGGTGATGCCCTCCAGGTCGAGGTTGGCGTAAGGTTCGTCGAGCAGCCACAGCGGTGCCGGCGACAGCCAGATGCGCGCGAGCGCCAACCGCCGCTTCTGCCCGGCGGACAGGTGACGGACCAGGGTGTCCTCGTAGCCGGCCAGGCCGACGATGGCCAGCGCGTTGCCGGGCATCTGCCGTGCACGGCGGCCGTGCAGGCCACACAGGAAGTGCAGGTTCTCCAGCGTATCGAGGTCCGGCTTCAAGGCCGGCAGGTGGCTGAGGTAGGCGACATAGCGCGCGCGCTCGGCAGTGCTGGCCGGCTTGCCGTCGATCCGCACCTGGCCGGCACCGGGCCGGGCCAGGCCGGCCAGCACGCGCAGCAGGGTGGTCTTGCCGGCGCCATTGCCGCCCTGCACCAACAGGGCTTCGCCGGCGTCCACGTGGAAATCCAGCGGGCCGAACACGGGCTCGTCATTGCGGGAGAAGCTCAGGCCGCTGGCGGCCAGCAATGCAGGGGTGTTCAAGGGGCAGGGATCTTCATGCCGGAGTGCGGCGGCAATTGTAGCGGCGAATGCCCGTGGTAGTGCCGGCCGCTGGCCGGCAATTCGCCATCTGCCAGCTGGGGTTGCCGGCCAGCGGCCGGCACTACCGCAGCGCGGATTGCGTAAACTCAGGAATCTCTCTCCTCCCATTCCCCAGGCCGATGCAACCGAACACCAAGCTGCCCAAGGTCGGTACCACGATCTTCACCGTGATGTCCCAGCTCGCCGCCGAACACGGCGCGGTCAACCTCGGCCAGGGCTTCCCGGACTTTTCCGCACCGCAGCGCCTGATTGATGAAACCGCCAGGGCGATGGCCGCCGGGCTGAACCAGTACCCGCCGATGACCGGCGTGGCGCCGCTGCGCCAGGCCATCGCGCAGAAGGCGCTGGACTGCTACGGCGCGCAGGTGGATGCCGACAGCGAGATCACCGTCACCAGCGGCGGCACCGAGGCCATCTTCAATGCCATCCACGCCGTGGTGCGTGCCGGCGAGGAAGTGATCGTGCTCGACCCGGCCTACGACTGCTACGAGCCGGCGATCGACCTGGCCGGCGCCAAGGCCGTGCATGTGTCGCTGGACCCGCAGACCTTCGCCGTCGATTGGGACCGCGTGCGTGCGGCGATCACCCCGCGCACCCGCATGCTGATCGTCAACACCCCGCACAACCCGTCCGGCGCGATGCTGTCGGCGCAGGACATGCAGGCGCTGGCCGAGCTGCTGCGCGGCACGCAGATCTACCTGATCTCCGATGAGGTGTACGAGCACATCATCTATGACGGTCGCCGCCACGAATCGGCGCTGCGCTACCCGGAACTGCGCGAGCGTGCGTTCGTGATCTCCAGCTTCGGCAAGACTTACCATTGCACCGGCTGGAAGATCGGTTATGCGATCGCGCCGCCGGCGTTGACCGCCGAGTTCCGCAAGGTGCACCAGTACAACACCTTCACCAGCTTCGGCCCGGCACAGTACGGTTTCGCCGCGATGATCCGTGACGAGCCCGAGCATCACCTGGAGCTGGGCGCGTTCTACCAGGCCAAGCGCGATCGCTTCCGCGAGCAGCTGGCCGGCACCCGGCTGAAGGCGCTGCCGGTGCCGGGCGGCTATTTCCAGCTGGTCGATTACTCGGCCATCAGCGACCTGCCGGACCATGAGTTCGTGAAGTGGCTGACCATCGAGAAGGGCGTCACCGCCATTCCGCTGTCGCCGTTCTACGAGAACCCGCCGGCCGGCCAGCGCCTGGTACGGCTGTGCTTCGCCAAGAATGAAGCGACGATGGACGCGGCGATCGAACGCCTGCGCCTGCTGTGAGTGGAGAGCTGAACATGCAGGACCTGCGCATTTCCCTCGTCCAGGGCGATACCCGCTGGCACGACCCGGCTGGCAACCGTGCCTATTACGGTGCGTTGCTGGCGCCGCTGGCAGGCACCACCGACCTGGTGGTCCTGCCGGAGACTTTCACCAGCGGCTTCTCCAACGAGGCCATCGCCCAGGCCGAAGGCATGGATGGCCCGACCGTGGCCTGGGTGCGTGAGCAGGCCAAGGCGTTGAACGCGGCGGTGATCGGCAGCGTGCAGCTGCGTGAGGGCGAGGGTGTCTACAACCGCCTGCTGTTTGCCACGCCGGACGGTGCACTGCAGTACTACGACAAGCGTCATCTGTTCCGTTACGGCGGTGAACACGAGCGCTATGCCGCCGGCCGCGAGCGCCTGAGCGTGGAGTGGAAGGGCTGGCGGATCAATCCGCAGGTCTGCTACGACCTGCGCTTCCCGGTGTTCTGCCGCAACCGCTACGACGTCGAGCGCCCCGGGCAGCTGGACTTCGACCTGCAGGTCTTCGTCGCCAACTGGCCGTCGGCGCGTGCCTACGCGTGGAAGACGCTGCTGCGCGCGCGGGCCATCGAGAACCTGTGCTTCGTGGCGGCGGTCAATCGCATCGGCGTGGACGGCAACCAGTTGCATTACGCCGGCGACAGCGCCGTGATCGATTTCCTCGGCCAGCCGCAGGTCGAAATCCGCGAACGCGAGCAGGTGGTGACCACCACGATCTCGGCCGAGGCGCTGGCCGCGCACCGCGCACGCTTCCCGGCGATGCTCGATGCCGATGCCTTCCACCTGGACGAGCGCGCCTGAGCGCCGCCTTTTCCCACCGGATGACACCATGAAGTTCCCCCTGCTGCTGGCCCTGGGCCTGCTCGCCACCGCGCTGACCGCTCCTGCAGCGCAGGCGGCCGGCAACATCGACTGCGACCTGCGCTACAACCTGTCCGGCTGGTCGCTGTTCTACAAGACCGCCTCGGGCACCGGCACCATCCAGTGCACCAACGGCGCGCGCATTCCGGTGCGCATCAAGGTCACCGGCGGTGGCCTGACCGTTGGCAAATCGAAGATCGTCGACGGCAAGGGCCGCTTCACCGGTGCCTATTCGCTGGACGACCTGCTCGGCAAGTACGTGGCGCTGGGGGCGCACGCCGGCGCGATCCGCTCCGGTGGCGCCGTGGCGATGACCAAGGGCGACGTGTCGCTGGCACTGGCCGGTAGCGGCCGTGGCTGGGACCTGGGCGTGGACGGTTCCTCGTTCGTGATCCGGCGCCGCTGAACCCGCGAAAAGGGGACGGAGGGAATTAAGTCGCTTTTGCCGTTCGGCGCGCACTAACGAAAAACCCCGGCCGGAGCCGGGGTTTCTCATTTCAAGCGTATCGGCGATCAGCCGCCGCGCGGGCCGCTGCGGCGCGGGCCGCCCGGACCACGGTTGCCGCCGGGGCCACCCGGGCCACGGTTGCCACCCGGACCACCGGGACCACGGTTACCGCCCGGGCCACGGTTGCCGCCGCCCGGACCACGGCCGCCGGGACGGGCACCGTGTGCCGGCTTCGGGCTGCCATACGGGTTGAAGCCCGGGGTCGCGTGGTCGGACGGGAAGCTGGGGGCATTGCCCGGATGGCCGTACGGGTGCTTGTTGCCCTGGCCCTGCGAGCGGTTGCCCGCGCCGGCCGGACGACCCTGGCCGCCTGCGCCGCCACGGCCTTCACCACCGAAACCGCCACGGCCCTGGCCGCCACCGGCGCCTGCGCCCGGACCCTTCGGCTTGCCGTATGGACGGCCCTGGCCGCCTGCACCCGGACCACGGGCACCCGGGCCACGTGCGCCCGGACCAGCGTTGCGATGGCCGCTCGGGCCGGTGCTCACGCCATCCGGCACGTACCAGGTGCGGAACGCCGCCGGATTGCCTTCCGGCAGCGAACGGTCGTTCTTCTGCGCGCGCTGCTTGAACGGCTTCTGCGACTGCTTGGCCGCGGCTTCACCGCTGACCGTCAGGCCGCCCTTGAAACCGCCGCCCTTGCCGCCGCGACCACGGCCGCGATCTTCGCGCACGTTGTCGAAGCGACGCAGCTCGCGGCCTTCATCAGCGGTGTTGTGGCCGTTGACGTAGGCATTGCCACGGCCACCCTCGCGCACGCGCACGGTGGTCTTGGCGGCGCGGCGCTGGCCGATCACCGGCTGCAGGGTCAGCGCCGACGGCGCGCCTTCTTCCAGCTTCAGCTGCGCGCGCAGGGCTTCCACCTGGGCGGTACCCAGTTCCACCGAATGGCCGCGGGCCAGTTCGCGCGGCAGGCTGACCTTGCCGTAGCGGGTGCGCTTCAGGCGGCTGACCTGGCAGCCCTGCGATTCCCACAGGCGGCGCACTTCGCGGTTGCGGCCTTCCTTCACCACGACGCGGAACCAGTCGTGCGAATCCGTGCCGCCGATGCGCTCGATCTCGTCGAACTTGGCCGGGCCGTCTTCCAGCGCAACGCCGCGGGAGAGGCGGTCGACGATGGCGTCGGAGACCTTTTCCTCGCCTTCCGGGGCGCGCACGCGCACCACGTACTCGCGCTCGACCTCGAACGACGGGTGCATCATGGCGTTGGCCAGCTCACCGTCGGTGGTGGCCAGCAGCAGGCCGGTGGTGTTGATGTCGAGGCGGCCGATCGCGATCCAGCGCGCGCCCTTCAGCGGCGGCAGCGATTCGAATACGGTCGGTCGGCCTTCGGGGTCTTCGCGGGTGGTCACTTCGCCTTCCGGCTTGTTGTAGACCAGCACGCGCGAGGGTTCGGCCAGGGCGGTGGCGACGAAGCCGCGGCCGTCCAGCTCGATCTTGTCGCCGCTCTTGACCGACATGCCGGTCTGCGCGACTTCACCATTGACCTTGACCAGGCCTTCGGCGATGCGCTGTTCCAGCGCACGACGCGAGCCAAGGCCGGCCTGCGCCAGCACCTTGTGCAGGCGCTCTTCCAGCTTGAACTGTTCGGAGGTGGCTTCGCGCTTCAGCGAGAGCTTGTTACGAGGGGTGTCACTCATCAGTTTTGCTCCGGCCGACGGTTTCGAGGTCGGCCTCTGGTTCGGAATCGGCTTGGTCAACAGCCACGGTCGTCATCGCGACGGCGTTGTCTTCGCGTTCGTTCAGGGTCACCGCGCGCTCGCCCGGCGCGGAATCGGGATGCCCATCATCGAAGGGCGAAGGTGCTTGCTCATCGGAGGCCGAGGCAGGGGCTGCATCGGCGGAATCGGGGGTGTCACTGCCGGCACTGCCAGCATCATCGTTTGCGGCAGCGCCATCGGCGCCGGCCGAGATGTCCGGACCGTCAGCACCGGCGGCGGCCGGTACGTCGCGGTCCAGGGCCAGCTGGGGGTCCAGCTCGCCCAGGTCCTTCAGTTCAGACAACGGCGGCAGTTCGTCCAGGCGCTTCAGGCCGAAGTAGTCCAGGAAGCCCTTGGTGGTGCCGAACAGGGCCGGCTTGCCGGGTACGTCGCGGTGGCCGACCACGCGGATCCACTCGCGCTCTTCCAGCGCCTGGATGATGTTGCTGCTGACCGCCACGCCACGCACCTGCTCGATCTCGCCGCGGGTGATCGGCTGCCGGTAGGCGATCAGCGCCAGGGTTTCCAGGGTGGCGCGGGTGTAGCGGGTCTTGCGTTCGGTCCACAACCGGCTGATCCAGCCATGCACTTCGCCGGTCACCTGGTAGCGGAAGCCGGAGGCGACTTCGACCAGTTCCACGCCGCGGCCTGCGCAGGCTTCCCGCAGGCGTTCCAGCGCCCGTTCGATGCTGCCCGGCGGTGCCGGTTCCTCTTCCGGGAACAGGTCCTTCAGCTGGGCCAGGGTGAGCGGCTGGCTGGAGGCCAGCAGGGCACCCTCGACAATGCGGTCGATCAGCGATTGATCCATCGGCAGTCAGCGCTCACTCGTCCGCATTGGCGGCGTCGTTGTCGTCGAACTCGCTGCTGAACTGCAGCGGGGCATTGGTGTTGCCGGCCGCCAGCGACTTCACGTAGATCGGCGCCAGCGGCTCTTCCTGGACGATGTCCAGCAGCTGTTCCTTGGCCAGTTCCAGCACCGCCAGGAACGTGACCAGCACGCCCAGCTTGCCTTCTTCAGCGGTGAACAGCCCTTCAAAACGATAGAACTTGCCATCTTCAAGCCGGCCGAGCACTTCGCCCATGCGTTGCCGCACGCTCAGCGCCTCGCGCTTGATGGCGTGGCCGCTGAACAGCTCGGCGCGCTTGAGCACGTCGTGCAGCGCCAGCAGCATTTCCTTCAGGTCCACCGGCGGCGGCAGCTTCACCGTAGCGCGTTCGGGCATGAAGGCGTGTGCCAGGCTGGTGTCGCGGTCCTGGCGGGGCAGGGCGTCGATGTCCTCGGCGGCCTGCTTGAAACGTTCGTACTCCTGCAGGCGGCGCACCAGTTCGGCGCGCGGGTCGGCTTCGTCGCCTTCCTCGCTTACCGGGCGCGGCAGCAGCATGCGCGACTTCACCTCGGCCAGGATCGCGGCCATCACCAGGTATTCGGCAGCAAGCTCGAAGCGCAGCTCGCGCATCACGGTGATGTATTCCACGTACTGCCGGGTGATCTCGGCCACGGGGATGTCCAGCACGTCCAGGTTCTGCCGGCGGATCAGGTACAGCAGCAGGTCCAGCGGGCCTTCGAAGGCATCCAGGATGACTTCCAGCGCGTCCGGCGGAATGTACAGGTCCTGCGGAATCTGCAGGACCGGTTGCCCATGCACCACGGCCAGCGGCATTTCCTGCTGCTGGGGGGCGGGCGGCCGGGTTGGCGGGTTCGCGTCGAGCGCGAGTTCGGAAGTCATCTAATGGACATCAGGATTGCAACGGACCAGTCGCGGCACCAGGATCGCCGGGCCATCGCCACGGAGCCCCAGGGCACCAGACACGCCGGGATCGGCGCGATTCCACACATATCAAACAGCAGGACGCGCCGCAGGGAACGGCAGCGACAGAACTACGGGGAGGTCGTCTACGTGGCCCGGCCAGGTGGTCCGGTTTTGAAGCAGCGGGACGGTCGTCGGGGGCTGCGTTGGCCGCAAAAACCGACGGGCTGCTGCATCCAGCCACGTGCAATGGAGTCTAGGGTAAGCCTTTGTCGCGCCAGTGTCCAGCCGGGCCGGGGGCAGCGGCCGCATTGGCTAGAATCTGCGCACCCGACAACGCAAGCGAGGAAATGCCGGTGTGGTATGTGATCGAAGGGTATGACGGCCAGGATGTGCTGGCGCAGCGGCTGCAGGCGCGGCCGGAACACCTGGCGCGGCTGCACGCGCTGCGTGACGAGGGGCGCCTGCTGCTGGCCGGCCCGTGCCCGGCGGTGGACAGTGAAGACCCGGGCCCGGCCGGTTTCAGTGGTTCGGTGGTGATCGCGCAGTTCGAATCGCTGGTACAGGCCCAGGCCTGGGCCGATGCCGACCCGTACGTGGCCGCAGGCGTCTACACCCGCGTGCAGGTGCGTCCGTTCCGCAAGGTCCTGCCGTGAACGCGG
Source organism: Stenotrophomonas sp. YJH_SMC_57 (assembly GCF_059369755.1). Lineage (NCBI taxonomy): Bacteria > Pseudomonadati > Pseudomonadota > Gammaproteobacteria > Lysobacterales > Lysobacteraceae > Stenotrophomonas > Stenotrophomonas sp. YJH_SMC_57. The sequence goes on along the minus strand of NZ_JCAFSZ010000006.1, from coordinate 302,893 downwards.
AACGGATCGCACGGATGCGTGATGCGCTGCAACAGGCACTGGCCCCGAGCGTGCTCGAGATCGAGGACGACAGTCATCGCCATGCCGGGCATGCCGGCGCGCGCGACGGGCGCGGCCATTTCAACGTGCATGTGGTGAGTGAACGCTTCGCCGGACTGGGCCCGCTGGCCCGGCATCGCGCGGTCTACGCCGCGCTGGGGTCGATGATGGACACCGATATCCACGCCTTGTCCATCCGCGCACAGACCCCGTCAGAACAGGGCTGAGCCCTTGTCCCGCACTGTCCTGGCCGGTCCCTGCGGGGCCCCGCCATGGACAGATTTCCATGTCCATTTCAGGACATTCGCCTAACGGACTGTTTACAAGCCCAGATGGAAACGCTTACATTCCGCGCCAATGCTGGTAGGTCCAAGCCGTGGAGGGCGGCTTCGTGAACAAGGCAGCTATCACAATCAAAGACGTCGCTCGCGAAGCCCGGGTCTCCGTGGCCACGGTTTCCCGCGCGCTCAACGGGCATGAAAATGTCGCCGAACCGGTCCGCCAGCTTGTGCTGGAGGTGGCCGCACGGCTGCGTTACACCCCGCACGCCGCCGCCCGCAGCCTGAGCAGCCGCCGCACCAATACGGTGGGCGTGGTGCTTCCGGACCTGTACGGCGAATTCTTCTCCGAGCTGATGCGCGGCATCGACAACGTTGCCCGCAACCGCCGCCAGCACCTGCTGGTGTCCAGCTACCACGGTGACCAGGAGCAGCAGGGCGCGGCCCTGCGTGCCATGCGCGGCCGCGTCGACGGCCTGCTGGTGCTGTCGCCCTATGCCGAGAGCCCGGGCTTCCTGACCGACAACCTGCCGCAGTCGCTGCCGACGGTGCTGATCAACACCTATCTGCCCGGGCAGGACCACCCGGTGCTGAGCATCGACGACCATGCCGGCGCGATGGCGATGACCCGCCACCTGCTGGATGCCGGTCACCGCCGCATCGCGTTCATTTCTGGCCCGGACCTCAACTTCGACGCGCGCGAGCGCCTGCGCGGCTTCCGTGACGCGCTGGCCGCATTCGGCAGTGGCGCCGAGGGCATCGAGCTGCCCGGTGATTTCGACGAAGCTTCCGGCCATCGCGCCGGTCAGGAGTTGCTGGCAGCCGGAGCGCTGCCCGATGCCGTGTTCGCCGCCAACGACATGATGGCCCTGGGTTGCCTGTATGCGTTCACGCAGGCAGGGGTCCATGTGCCGTCCGATGTCGCCCTGGCGGGTTTCGATGACATTCCACTGGCGCGTTTCGTCCACCCGTCGCTGACCACCATGCAGGTCAGCATCGCCGAGCTCGGCGATCGGGCCATGACGCGCCTGATGCAGTTGATGGACGGCACCTCCACGGACGGGACAGGGGACAAGCAGACCCTGGTTCCCCGCTTGATAGTTCGCGATTCCACCACTCCGCCATCCGGCCGTTGAAGCCAGAGGCGTTCCTTCTTTTTTGATTGATCGCAGGGACCGCGCAAGCGGTCACCGCCACCCGGAGATTGAGTTGATGATGCACACCACCTTCCGCACGCCGGCACGCCGGCTGCTGAGCACCGCACTGGTCAGCTGCCTGATGCTGGCCGCCGCTCCGAACGTCATGGCGCAGTCGGCCAATGCCAGCCTTCGTGGCCAGGTGGCCGGCGCCCAGGCAGGTACCGAAGTCACCGCCACCAACGTGGCCACCGGCACCGTCCGCCGCGGCACCATCCGTGCCGACGGCAGCTACTCGCTGATGGGCCTGGACCCGGGCACCTATGACGTGGTCGCCAATGGCCAGTCGCAGAAGGTCACCGTCACCGTGGCCTCGACCGCCACCCTGAACTTCGCCGGTGCGGCCAGCAGCACCCCGGGTTCGACCGCCGCGACCAACCTCGACACCGTCAACGTCGTCGCACCGACCCTGCTGCAGGAAGTGCGCACCTCCGAAGTCGGCAAGACCGTCAGCCTGCAGCAGATCCAGACCACCCCGCAGGTCTCGCGCAACTTCCTGGAGTTCGCCGACGCGGTGCCGGGCCTGATCTTCACCCGTGATGCCAAGGGCAACACCTCGCTGCGCGGTGGTGCCACCAATGCCGATGGCACCAATGTGTACATCGACGGTGTGGGCCAGAAGAGCTACGTGAAGGGCGGCGGCGTCGCCGGCCAGTCCGGCAGCGCCGGCAATCCGTTCCCGCAGCTGGCCATTGGCGAGTACAAGGTCATCAGCGGCAACTACAAGGCCGAGTACGGCCAGGTGTCCAGTGCTGCCGTCACCGCCGCGACCAAGTCGGGTACCAACGAGTTCAAGGGTGAAGCCTTCTACCGTTACACCAACGACAGCATGCGCGCGATGACCCCGGCCGAACGCCAGCCGAACAAGGGCAAGGAGGATTCGGCCGAGAAGGAATACGGCTTCGCGCTGGGTGGCCCGATCATCCAGGACAAGGCCCACTTCTTCGTGACCTATGAAGCCAAGCGCTTCGACCTGCCGGTCACCATCGCGCCGGATGGCGCGGTCACCGCGGCCGCCGGTCTGCTGCCGCCTGCCGGCGCCGCCGGCCTCGGCCCGGCCAGCCAGCCGTTCCAGCAGGACCTGATCTTCGGCAAGATCGACTTCGAGCCGACCGACAATGATCGCATCGAGCTGACTTTCCAGGACCGTGACGAAACCCAGTCTCAGTTCAGTGGCCAGACCTCGCCGGAAGCCGGCCGCGAAGTGGTCAACACCGACCGTCGTTACGCCCTGCGCTGGAACCACAGCGGTGAGCGCTACTACAACGAGTTGATGGTTACTCACGAAGATTCGTTCAACAATCCGACCCCGCTGACGCTGGCCAACGGCATCACCTACACCGCGCCGGACGGTCCCGAAGACCGCACCGTGGTGAAGATCGGTGGCGCCTCGGCACTGGATTCGCAGGTGAAGGGCCAGAAGGGCTGGTCGATCGAAGACAACCTGACCCTGGATGGCATCCAGTGGGCCGGCGACCACACCATCAAGATGGGCGTGAAGTACAAGCAGATCGACCTGTACGCCTCCGATGCGGCACAGATCAACCCGACCTTCACCTATTCCCTGGGCGATCCGGACTTCCCGGATTCGATTCCGTACAAGGCGCAGTTCGTCAAGCCGGTGACCGGCGTGTCGGGGGTGTCCGGCGAAGTCCGTTCGAAGTCCAAGCAGTACGGCGTGTTCATCCAGGACGACTGGCAGGTCAACGACCACCTGCAGCTGAACATCGGCCTGCGCTGGGACTACGAAAAGACTCCGACCTACCTGAACTTCGTGACTCCGCAGCAGGTGGTCGACGCCATCTATTCGCAGGATCCGCGTGCGCCTGCCGGCCAGACCTACGCCGATTCGCTGGCGCTGGGTGGCCTGGACATCAGCGACTACATCAGCAACGGCCATAACCGCAAAGCGTTCAAGGATGCCTGGCAGCCGCGCCTGGGCTTCTCGTATGACATCAATGCCGACGAGCAGCATGTGATCCATGGCGGTGCCGGCCGTTCCTACGACCGTGACCTGTTCGACAACCTGCAGCTGGAAACCACCAAGCTGGCCCTGCCGCAGCCGACCATCTACTTCCGCAACCCGGCCACCGGTACCTGCATCAACGGCCAGGCCGCCTGCTATGACTGGAACCCGAACCTGCTCAACGGCATCGGCAACCTGCAGTCACTGGTCGGCGCGACCAGCAACGCCGGACTGGAAGTCGACCTGCTGAACAACAAGCTGAAGGCGCCGTACTCGGACCAGTTCAGCCTGGGCATGAGCAACCGGATCGGCGAGTGGCTGACCGATGCCACCATCGCCCGTACCCTGAGCTACGACGGCTTTGCCTTCACCCTGGGTAACCGTTACCCGACCGGCCAGTTCTTCGATGATCCGCGCCTGTGTGGCGGCACCGATCCGGGCCTGAGCCAGGCGTGGAGCTGCAACGTGCCGGGCTTCGGCAGCCTGATCATTGGCCAGCAGGGCATCAAGACCCGTGCCACCCAGGTGCTGCTGTCGGCGCAGAAGCCGTTCACCAAGGAAAGTGGCTGGGGCACCTCGATCGCCTACACCTGGACCACCGCCCGCCACAACCGCGACATCAACGAGAAGTACGCGTTTGACCGCGGCCTGATCGGTGACTACCCGACCATCCGCTCCAACGGCGCGCCGCGCCACCGCCTGGTGGTGACCGGTTCGTACGCGGGCTTCTGGGGCATCACCTTCGGCGGCAAGATCACCCTGGCAACCCCGACTGCCGTCAACGACTGGTACCCGGTGATGCAGGCCAGCGGCTACACCCTGCCGACTCCGCAGGCGGCTGTGCCCAACGCCACCGGCAAGTTCCTGGTGGGTGGCAAGATCTTCGGCTACCGTTCGGTTGACCTGCAGGCGACGAAGACGTTCAAGATGCCGGGCGATACCGAGCTGTACGCGCGTATCGACATCATCAACGTGTTCAACTTCGATAACTTCTCCACCTACAACTACGTCAAGACCAACGGCAAGCTGCAGGCGAGCTACAACGAGACCGGCGAAATCATCGGTACGCCGCGTCAGATCAAGGCCGAAGTGGGCTTCCGCTTCTAAGCCCGGATGTAGATGCACGACCCGATGCCGCCGGTTCACCGGCGGCATCGGCTGAAGGGATGCATGGCAATGGCCGGCCGCGTGCCGGTCGATTGCCCACGCCGCTGCCGGGCAGGGGGCAGCGGCGTGGGCAATGATCGCGGTGTCAAACCACGTTTTTCGTGGTTTTTTAAGAACGCACCTTGTAAACGATTTCAGATCATTGGACGTTATGCTTTCCCATCGATCAGACCACCGGAGGAACCGCGCCATGCAGGCACGCCATCTGTTGTCCGCCGCAGCGTTGAGCCTGGCCGTGGCCGCCTGCCAGCCGGCCCAGCAGGAGCCTGCCAAGCCGCGCCCGCCGGTGATCCTGATCGAGGCCGACGCACCGCCGCGGCCGATGAAGCCGGAGCTGCCGCCGCTGTTCGACGACATCGAGCGCCGCACCTTCCAGTTCTTCTGGGACACCACCAACGAGATCAACGGCCTGACCCCGGACCGCTATCCGTCGCGGCCGTTCGCCAGCATCGCCTCGGTCGGCTTCGCGCTGACCGCCTATCCGATCGGCATCGAGAACGGCTGGGTCAGCCGCAACCAGGCGATCGAGCGCACCCTGACCACGCTGAAGTTCTTCCGCGAAGTGCCGATGGGGCCGCAGCGCACCGGCAAGGCCGGCTACAAGGGCTTCTACTACCACTTCCTGGACATGCAGGAAGGCCGTCGCTACGACAGCTGGGTCGAGCTTTCGTCGGTGGATACCGCGTTGCTGATGATGGGCGTGCTGTTCGCGCAGTCGTACTACGATGGCGACGATCCGCGCGAGAAGGAAATCCGCCAGATCGCCGACACGCTGTACAGGAAGATCGACTGGCCGTGGCTGCAGCAGCGTGCACCGCTGATCTCGATGGGCTGGTTCCCCGAGAGCGGCTTCATCGACCACGACTGGATGGGCTACAACGAAGCGATGATGGTCTACATCCTTGCTTTGGGCTCGCCGACGCACCCGGTGAGCCCGGATGCCTGGACGGTATGGACGCGGACCTACGACAACGACTGGGGTGTCTACCAGGGCCAGGAATACCTGTCCTTCGGCCCGCTGTTCGGCCACCAGTACAGCCACGTCTGGATCGACTTCCGTGACATCCAGGACGCGTACATGCGCGAGCGCGGCAGCACCTATTTCCTCAACAGCCGTTCGGCCGCGCTGGCCCAGCGTGAGTACGCCATCGCCAACCCGATGCAGTGGAAGGACTATGGCGAGAACGTGTGGGGTTTGACCGCCAGCGACGGCCCGCAGAACACCACCCAGGAATACCGCGGCGAGCAGCGCCAGTTCCGCCATTACTCTTCGCGCGGCGCCGGCCTGCGCGAGAACTTCGATGACGGCACCATTGCGCCGACCGCCGCAATCGCATCGGTGGTGTTCGCGCCCGAGCAGGTGATCCCGGCCACGCTGGAGATGCACAAGCGCTATGGCGACTACATCTATTCCAGCTATGGCTTCCTGGATTCGTTCAATCCCAGCTTCAACTACGACATTCCAATCAAGACCGGTCGCCTGGTGCCGGATCGTGGCTGGGTCGCCAGCGACTACATCGCCATCGACCAGGGCCCGATCCTGACCATGATCGCCAACTACCGGAATGATTTCGTCTGGGAAGTGATGAAGAAGAACCCGTACATCCGCAAGGGACTGGAGCGGGCCGGGTTCAGTGGTGGCTGGCTGGCGCCGGAAGGCTCGTTCCAGCCGCTTGAACTGCAGAAGGACGAAAAGGCCGCGGCGGCACGCGCGGTGGGTATCGCCGAATCACGCGCGGCTGCCGCGCAGGAACAGAAGAACAATGCCAACCGCACCACAGGCCAGGGCAAGTAACCCGATGCCGAACTGGATCGACCGCCTGCGCCGCTGGGCGCTGCCTGCCCTGGCCGCACTGGCCGTGGCCGGCTGCGCCCGCACCGAGCCGGGCACCACCACCGTGCGCTTCTGGGCGATGGGCCGCGAGGCCGAGGTGGTCAGCGAGCTGATCCACGAGTTCGAGGCCGAGAACCCCGGCGTCAAGGTGGATGTGCAGAACATTCCCTGGACGGCCGCGCACGAGAAGCTGCTGACGGCGTTCGCCGCCGACGGCCTGCCCGACGTATGCCAGCTCGGCAACACCTGGGTGCCCGAGTTCGCCGAACTCGACGCGTTGACGCCGCTGCAGCCGTTCGTGCAGCGTTCGTCCGTGGTGGACCCGAAGGACTACTTCCAGGGCATCTGGGATACCAACGTGATCCATGGCGAGCTGGTCGGCGTGCCGTGGTATGTCGATACCCGCCTGATCTACTACCGCAAGGATCTGCTGGCCAAGGCCGGCTACGACCATCCGCCGCGCACCTGGCAGGAGTGGGACGAGCAGATGGCCGCGATCAAGAAGATGCAGGGGCCGAACCGCTACGCGGTGCTGATGCCGATCAACGAGTTCGAGCAGCAGCTGTCGCTGGCGCTGCAGCAGCCCGATCCGCTGCTGCGCGACGACGACACCCGCGGCAATTTCGCCAGCCCGGGGTTCCGCCGCACGCTGGCCTTCTACGCCAACATGTTCGAGCAGGGCTGGGCGCCGAAGATGTCCGAGACGCAGATCTCCAACGTCTGGGACGAGTTCTTCCGTGGCTTCAATGTGTTCTACATCTCCGGTCCCTGGAACATCCGTGAGTTCAAGAAGCTGCAGCCGAAGGAGCTGGAAGGGCAGTGGGGTACCGCCGCATTGCCGGGACCGGACGGCCCCGGGGCCGGCATCGCCGGTGGCACCAGCCTGGTGATCTTCCGCAAGTCGCAGCAGAAGGAAGCCTCGTGGAAGCTGATCGAGTTCCTGTCGCGGCCGCAGATCCAGGCGCGCTTCCACTCGATCATCGGTGACCTGCCGCCGCGCCGCAGTACCTGGAATGCGCCGTCGCTGGCCAACGATCCGCTGGCGGTTGCGTTCCGCGACCAGCTGGAGCGGGTCAAGCCGACGCCGAAGGTGCTCGAGTGGGAGCGCATCGTGCAGGAAATGCGCATCGTCACCGAAAAGGTGGTGCGCGGTGGCCTGCCGCAGGACAAGGCGGTGGAAGAGCTGGACCAGCGCGTGGACAAGGTGCTGGCCAAGCGCCGCTGGATGCATGAACAACAACGCCTGCAGCAGCGTGCGCCGTCGCCGCAATCGAGCAGTGCCGTGGCCGCCGGGAGCGCGCAATGAAACGTACTTCACTTGCCGGCTGGATCTTTGCCGGCCCCTCGCTGATCGTGCTGGGCGTGTTCTTCGGCCTGCCGGTGGCTTCGGCGCTGGCGCTGAGCGTGACCGACTTCGACCTCTACGCGCTGGCCGACAGCAGCAACCTGCGTTTCGTCGGCCTCGGCAACTACATCGATCTGCTGCAGACACCGATGTTCTGGAAGTCGTTGTGGAACACCACCTACTTCGTGCTGATCGGCGTGCCGTTGTCGATCGGCGTGTCGCTGGGCGCGGCGATGCTGCTCAATGCACCGGCCGCGCGCTTCAAGGCGCTGTTCCGCACCGCGCTGTTCGCCCCGGTGGTGACCACTCTGGTGGCGGTGGCGGTGATCTGGCGCTACCTGTTCCATACCAGCTACGGGCTGGTGAACTACGGACTGGGCCATCTGGGCATCAGCCCGATCGACTGGCTGGGCGATCCCAACTGGGCGATGCCGACCATCATGCTGTTCGCGGTGTGGAAGAACTTCGGCTACAACATGGTGATCTTCCTGGCCGGCCTGCAGGCGATCCCGCATGACCTGTACGAGGCCGCGCGCATCGACGGCGCCTCGCGCTGGAAGCAGTTCCTGCACATCACCCTGCCGATGCTCGGCCCGGTGCTGCTGGTGGTCGGGGTCATTACCGTGTCCGGCTACTTCCAGCTGTTCGCCGAGCCCTACGTGATGACCCGTGGCGACCCACTGCAGAGCACCGTCAGCGTGCTGTATTTCATGTTCGAGGAAGGCTTCAAGTGGTGGAACCTGGGACGCGCCTCCGCGGTAGCGTTCCTGCTGTTCCTGATCATCCTGGCGGTGACCACCGTGATGCTGCGTTTCGGCCGCAGGAGGCAGTTGGTATGAGTCGTGAAATCGGCCAGTCGCGCTGGTACCCGTGGATGATCAATGGTGCGTTGCTGGTGCTGGCCCTGGTCAGCCTGGCGCCGCTGCTGTGGATGGTGTCGGTGTCGTTCATGCCGCAGGGCGAGGCCAGTCATTTCCCGCCGCCGCTGCTGCCTTCGAGCATCACCACGCACAACTACCATGAGCTGTTCGCGCGCACCGGCATGGGCGGCAACTTCGCCAACAGCCTGCTGGTGTCGCTGGGCATCACGATTGGTTCGCTGCTGCTCAACACCATGGCCGGCTATGCCTTCGCCAAGCTGAACTTCGTCGGCCGCGAGCGCCTGTTCCAGGTGCTGATGGCCGCGCTGGTGATCCCGGCGCAGGTGGCGATGCTGCCGCTGTTCCTGCTGATGAAGCAGCTGGGCCTGGTCAACAGCTTCGGCGGCGTGATCGTGCCGGCGCTGGCCAGCGTGTTCGGCATTTTCCTGGTGCGCCAGTACGCGCGTTCGATCCCGGACGAGCTGCTGGAAGCGGCGCGCATCGACGGGGCAGGGGAGCTGCGCATCTTCTTCCAGATCGTGCTGCCGATGCTCAAGCCGGTGCTGGTTACCCTGGCGATCTTCACTTTCATGGGCGCGTGGAACGATTTCATGTGGCCGTTGATCGTGTTGACCGACCAGGAGCACTACACTTTGCCGGTGGCACTGGCCACCCTCTCGCGCGAACACATCATGGACGTGGAAATGATGATGGCCGGCGCGGTGGTCACCGTGGTCCCGGTGCTGGCGCTGTTCCTGGTGCTGCAGCGGTACTACATCCAAGGTCTGTTGCTGGGGAGCGTCAAAGGATGAAGCGAGCGATCGCCGTTGGACTGGGCCTGTTGTGGACCTACCTGGCGATCGCCGCGCCGCCGGCGCTGCCGGCACCGAAAGTGCTGGACGATTTCGACGATATCGGCGCCTGGAAACTGGTGCTGTCCGACCAGGTCAGTGGTTCGTTGCGCCCGGTCAGTGGTGCCGGTGGCGGCCGCGCGCTGTGCCTGGACTACGATTTCCACAAGGTTTCCGGCTACGTCGGCATCCGTCGCGCGCTCAACATCGAGTACCCGGCCAACTATCGCTTCGGGTTCCAGCTGCGCGGTGATTCGCCGGGCAATGACCTGCAGTTCAAGCTGATCGACGCCAGCGGCGACAACGTGTGGTGGGTCAACCGTCCCGGCTACAGCTTCCCCAAGGCGTGGACGCCGGTCGAATACCGCCGCCGGCAGATCGACAAGGCGTGGGGGCCGTCGCCCGAGAAGGAGATGGCGCGCAGTGCCGCAGTCGAGTTCACGATCTACAGCAAGGTCGGCGGGCGTGGCACGGTGTGCTTCGACAGGCTGACCCTGCAGGGCCTGCCGCCGCAGGATGATTCAGCGCTGGTGCCATCGGTGATCGCCGATACCGCCACCGCGCTGCAGGACCGCATGATCGACGGCAAGAGCGATACGTTCTGGATCAGCGGGGGTGTCAAGCAGCAGACCATCAGCCTGGACCTGCACAAGAGCCGCGAGATCGGCGGTGCGGTGATCGACTGGCTGCCGGACCTGGAAGCGCGCCGCTATACCGTGCGCACCTCGGAGGATGGCCGCGACTGGCGCACCGTACGCGAAGTGACCAGTGGTGCCGGTGGCCGTGATTGGCTGGCGCTGCCGGATACCGACGCACGCTACGTGCGCTTCGATCTGCAGGATGGCCCGAACTGGCGCTATGGCATCCGTGACATCGCGCTCAGGCCGCTGGCCTTCGCTGCCACTCCGAATGCATTCCTGTCGTCGGTGGCTGCCGACCTGCCGCGTGGTGCACTGCCGCGCGCCTATGTCGGTGAACAGCCGTACTGGACCCTGCTGGGCCTCGATGGCGGCCAGGAGCAGGCGCTGATCAGTGAGGACGGCGCACTGGAGCCGGCCAAGGGCAGCTTCAGCATCGAACCGTTCATCCGCCTCGATGGCAAGCTGCTGGACTGGTCGAAAGTGGCCATCACCCAGTCGCTGCAGGACCACTATCTGCCGATCGCCAACGTCGACTGGGTACACGAGAAGGTCGGCCTGGCGGTGACCAGCTTCGTGCAGGGCACGCCGGAGCGCTCGCAGCTGATCGGCCGTTACCGGTTGAGCAATCCGGACAAGGTCGCGCATGAGTACACCCTGGCACTGGCGATCCGCCCGTGGCAGGTCAACCCGCCGACGCAGTTCCTCAACACCGTCGGCGGCTTCAGCCGCATCGATGCGCTGGATGTCGGCGAGCAGCTGGTGAGGGTCAACGGTGAGCCGCGCATCTACCCGCTGCAGGTGCCGGACGCGCGCTTTGCCAGCACGTTCGACGGCAAGCTCGATGCGATGCATCTGGCCACTGGCATGTACCCGGCCACCACGGCGGTGAAGGACAGCACCGGCATGGCGTCGGGCGCGCTGATGTATACGATCAAGCTGGAGCCCGGCCAGAGCCGCGAAGTGGCGGTGGTACTGCCGCAGACCGGTGGCTGGGCGCCCAAGGCGCTGGACGTGGCCAAGGCGCAGGCACAGGTTGCCGAGCAGTGGCGACAGAAGCTGGGCGTGGTTTCGCTGCAGGTGCCGGCGGCCGGCCAGGCGCTGGTTGATACCCTGCGTACCGCGGTGGCGCACATGCTGATCTCGCGCGTCGGGCCGCGCCTGCAGCCAGGTACCCGTTCCTACGCGCGCAGCTGGATCCGCGATGGCGCGATGATTTCCGAAGGCCTGCTGCGCATGGGCCGCAGCGACGCCGTGCGTGACTACATCAACTGGTACGCGCCGTACCAGTTCGAGAACGGCAAGGTGCCGTGCTGCGTCGATGCGCGCGGCAGCGACCCGGTGCCGGAGAACGACAGCCACGGCGAACTGATCTACAGCATTGCCGAATATGGGCGCTACACCGGCGACAGCACGTTCGTCGAACTGATGTGGCCGCACGTGCAGGGTGCCTATACCTACATGGAACAACTGCGTGCCAGCGAGCGCACCGAGGAAAACCGGGCGCGCAACCCGGCCTTCTACGGCATGATGCCAGCGTCGATCAGCCACGAAGGCTATTCGGCCAAGCCGATGCATTCGTACTGGGACAACTTCTGGGCACTGCGCGGTTACAAGGACGCTGCACTTCTGGCGACCCAGCTGGGCAAGGTCGAGGCGATGCAGATCGCTGAATCGCGCGACCAGTTCCGCGATGACCTGCAGGCTTCGCTGCTGTCTGCGATGCAGCAGCACACCATCGATTACCTGCCGGGTTCGGCCGAGCTGGGCGATTTCGATGCAACTTCGACCACCATCGCGCTGGCCCCGGGGGGGGAGCAGGGCCGCCTGCCGCAGCAGGCGCTGGAAGCGACCTTCGAACGCTATTGGAACGAATTCGTGGCCCGCCGCGATGGCAAGCGGGAGTGGAAGGACTACACCCCGTACGAGTGGCGCAACGTTGCCGCGTTCGTGCGCCTGGGCTGGCGTGACCGCGCCTGGCAGGCCACCGAGTTCTTCTTCAAGGACCGAGCGCCGCAGGCCTGGAACCAGTGGGCCGAAGTGGTGTCACGCACGCCGCGCAAGCCGTTCTTCGTGGGTGACCTGCCGCATGCCTGGGTTGCCTCCGACTTCGTGCGCTCGGCGCTGGACATGTTCGCCTACCACCGCGACATGGATGACGCCCTGGTGCTGGCCGCCGGTGTGCCGGCCGCGTGGTTGCAGGGCGAGGGCATTGCCGTGCAGGGCCTGCGAACGCCGCAGGGCCAGCTCAACTACCGCCTGCAGCGCAGCGACAAGCAGCTGACGCTGGAGGTGCAGCCGGGCCTGGTACCGCCGGTGGGCGGCGTGGTGCTGCCGTGGCCGTATGCCGGTGATCCGGGCGATGCCACCGTCAACGGTGAAGCGGTCGAGTGGATCAACAAGGAACTGCACGTGCACCAGCTGCCGGCGCGGGTCGAGATCGACGTGCCGAGCGCGGTGCGCCGCGCCGAACGCAAGGGACAGTAACGATGAAGCAGCAGGGGGTGAGGGTGCGCACGTCGGTGCGTGCCCTGGGGCTGGCGATTGCAATGGCGCTGCCGGGTGTGGTGATGGCGATCGAGCCTGCGGCCACCGCCGCGTCGGCTGAGGTGGCCAATGCGCCCGGCATGAGCATGGTCACCTTCAATCTGCATCACGACCGCGAGGACTGGCCGAGTCGTCGCCGCACCATCCTGGCCGAGCTCAAGCGCCTGCAGCCGGATGCGGTTGCCCTGCAGGAGGTGATCCAGCGGCGCAATGTCCGCAACCAGGCCCAATGGCTGGCCAGCCAGCTCGGCTACCGGTATGTGTTCGTGTCCACCGATCCGGTCGGGGCCCCGAAGCGATACGGCAACGCGTTGCTGACCCGGCGTCCGATCCTGGCCCACGGCGATCATCTGCTGCAGCCGCTGGACGATTACCGTACCGTCGCCCATCTGCGCATCGACGTCGATGGAACGCCAGTGAATGTCTACGCCACGCATCTCAACGAGCGCAACGACGAGCGTGGCCAGGGCATCCGTCGCAGCCAGGTGGAGGACCTGCTGCGCTTCATCAGTGACACCTCGGCCGGTGCGCCGGTGGTGATCGCGGGCGACTTCAATGCACTGGTGGATGCCGGCGACCTGAGTGCGCTGCGCAGCCGTTACGGTGACAGCTATGGCAGCGTGCACGTCAATACGGACCTGGCCGGGGTCAGCACCTTGAACCGGCACTACTACCAGGCGCCCTCGCGGATCGACCACATCTTCTTCCAGCAGGACGAGATGGTTGCGCGCGAGGCGAAGCTGCTGTTCGACCAGCCCGACGACAGCGGGCGCTGGGCCTCGGACCACTACGGCGTGTGGACCCGCCTGCAGTTCGCACCGAAACCCTGACGCAGACGCGCTTAGGCAGGTGCCAACCCTGGTTGGCCTCTACCAAAGCAGTGACCGTGCGCGGGTGGTGCCCTGGTGGGTGCCAACCTTGGTTGGCACCGGCGTGTCCGTGTGCATTCAATCAACGGCGCCAACCAAGGTTGGCCTCTACCAATTCGAAACCTGCGCAAATCGCACAAACAAGAACGGCGGGGATCATCGATCCCCGCCGTTCTGCTTTTACGTGATCAAAGAGCGATCAGTTCGCCGGCGGCGTGCGCTTGGCGGCCTCTTCGTCTTCTTCGTCAGCCTTGGCTTCGGCGGCCTGGGCCGCAGCGTCGGTGTGACCATCGGCAACCGGGTCAATCGACGGTGCCACCACGGCCTCGGCGACCGGGGCAGCGGCTTCCACCGCAGCGGCCTCGACCGCCACCGGAGCGACCGGCTGTTCGGCGATCGGCACGGTCTCGACGACCGGCGTGGCTTCTATCGCCACAGCGGCGTCCACCACCGGCGCGGTTTCCACCACCGGGGCGGCCTCAACGGCCACCGGCTGGGCTTCCACCACCGGGGAAGCGTCAACAACCTCCGGCTTCGATTCCACCACCGGCGCTGCCTCGGCCACGACCGGCTTGGTCTCAACGGCCGGAGCGGCCTCAACGACCGGGGCAGCCTCGACCACCGCCGGCGCCGCTTCCGTCACCGGAGTCGTAACGGCCACCGGCTGCACCGGGGTCGCAGCGTCGATGGCATCGAGCATGCTGGTCTGCACCGGCGAAGGTGCCGGTTCGGCCTTGGCGGCGGCTTCAATCGGAGCCTGCACCTCGGCCACGACCGGGGCGGCGGCTTCGACCACAGCGCTGCTCACCACGGCAACCGGTGCGGCGGCAACGGCGGCGGCAGCACGAACCGGCTTTGCGGCGTCGGTAGCGGCGGGCTCGACTTCATCATCGAAGTCGAACTCCGGCTGCGAACGAGCCGGCTGCGCAGCAGCGACCGGCGCGGTGCCGGCAGTGCTGTCAGCGGTCGGCTCGGCGACATCAGTGTCATCGCCGTCGTCACCGTCGTCCTGGTCATCGCCCAGGACGTCGCTGCCGGCAGCGTTCTCGGCACCACCGCGACGACGGCGGCGGCCACCACGACGGCCACGACGACGACGGGTCGCGCCTTCGCCCGCCTGCTCGCCATTGGCGTCGGCTGCAGCCTCTTCAGCAGCGACCGCAACCACCTCGGCCTCGCTGGCCGCATTGGCAGTGGTCTCGACCGGTGCTGCGGCGTCCACCGGAGCGGCGGACACCGGGGTGACCGGCGCCACCGGTGCAGTCGCTTCCTGCGCAGTCACCACGTTGGCGGCGACCGCCGTGGCGGCCACGGCTGCAGCCGCAGTCATGGTTTCGGCCGGGACCTCGGCGGCGTTGCGCTGCGGCTTCTCGGCCGGCTTGTCGCCATCCTGCTGCGGGCGCGGCTGCTTCGGCTGCTTCAGCTTCGGCTGCTGCGGGTTCTGGCCCTGCTGCTCGTTGCGCGGTTTGTTCTGCTGCTGCGGCTGCTGGCCATCCTTCTGCTGCGGCTCTTTCTGCTTGCCCTGCTGCGGCTGCTGCTGGGCATTGCCGTTGTTACCGTTGCGGCCGTCCTTGCGCTGCTCGCCGCGGTCCTTGCGGTTGCCGCCGTCCTTCTGCTGCTGCGCGTTGCCATTGCCGCCGTTGCCACGGTTTTCGTCGCGACGGTCCTTGCGGTCCTTGTTGCGATCCTTGTTGCGGTCCTTGCGGCCGCCGTCCTGCTGCTGGCGTGCCGCCGGAGCCGCCGGCGCCGGCGCGGGGGCCGGTTCGCCACCGAACACACGCTTGAGCCAACCGATCACGCCACCGCTCGGAGCCTGCGCCACCGGCGCGGCCACGACCGGGGCCGGAGCGGCCGCGGCCGGCTCCACTTCCTCGCGCACCGGGGCGGGGGAGGTGTGCTTGACCTGGGTCACCGCCGGCGGCGGGATGTTCAGCTGGCCCTTGGTCAGGGCGTGCACCGGCAGCTTGCGCGGGGTGCCGCGCTGGTAGCTGGGCTTGTTGCTCTCTTCACCCAGCTCGTTCTCGCGCAGGCGGGTGACGGTGTAGTGCGGGGTGTGCAGCTGCTCGTCGGCGACGATCACGATCGGCGCTTCGTGGCGCTGCTCGATCTCGCGCAGGGCGCTGCGCTTCTCGTTCAGCAGGTAATTGGCGATCTCCACCGGGGCCTGGACCAGCACCTGCCCGGTGTTCTCCTTCATCGCATGCTCTTCGGCGACGCGGATGATCGACAGCGACAGCGACTCAACGCTGCGCATGCGGCCGTGGCCGTCGCAGCGCGGGCAGACGATCTGGCTGGACTCGCCCAGGCTCGGACGCAGGCGCTGGCGGCTCATTTCCAGCAGGCCGAAGCGCGAGATGCGGCCGACCTGCACACGCGCGCGGTCGTACTTCAGCGCGTTGGCCAGGCGGTTCTCGACCTCACGCTGGTGCTTGTTGGAGGCCATGTCGATGAAGTCGATCACCACCAGGCCGCCGAGGTCGCGCAGGCGCAGCTGGCGGGCCACTTCCTCGGCCGCTTCCAGGTTGGTCTGGAACGCGGTGTCCTCGATGTCGCTGCCCTTGGTGGCGCGCGAGGAGTTGACGTCGACCGCGGTCAGCGCTTCGGTCTGGTCGACCACGATCGAGCCACCCGACGGCAGGCGCACGTTGCGCTCGTAGGCGCCTTCGATCTGCGACTCGATCTGGAAGCGGTTGAACAGCGGGATGTCGTCCTTGTAGTGCTTGAGCTTGCGCAGGGTCTGCGGCATCACCTGCTGCATGAACTCGCGGGCGTGCTCGTACATCTCCTCGGTGTCGACCAGGATCTCGCCGATGTCGGCGCGCAGGTAGTCACGCAGTGCGCGCACGATCAGGCGCGATTCCTGGTAGATCAGGAACGGGGCCGGCTTGCTCAGCGCGGCCTCGGCGATGGCACGCCAGACGTTGAGCAGGTAGTCCAGGTCCCACTGCAGCTCTTCGGCATCGCGGCCGACGCCGGCGGTGCGGATGATCACGCCCATGTCGTCGGGGATGTTCAGCTTGTCCAGGGCGTCCTTCAGGGCGGCCCGGTCTTCGCCTTCGATGCGACGGGAGACACCGCCCGCGCTCGGCGAGTTCGGCATCAGCACCATGTAGCGGCCGGCCAGGGAGATGAACGTGGTCAGGGCGGCGCCCTTGTTGCCACGCTCTTCCTTGTCCACCTGGACGACGATTTCCTGGCCTTCCCGCAGCAGCTCGCGGATGCCGGCCTTGTTGTGGTCGACACCGGCCTGGAAGTAGTCGCGGGAGATTTCCTTCAGCGGCAGGAAGCCATGGCGGCCACCACCGTATTCGACGAAGGCCGCTTCCAGCGAGGGCTCGATGCGGAAGATCCGGCCCTTGTAGATGTTGGACTTCTTCTGTTCCTTCGACGGCTGTTCGATGTCGATGTCATACAACGACTGGCCATCCACGATGGCAACACGCAGCTCTTCAGCCTGCGTGGCGTTGATCAGCATTCGCTTCATTGTTGCGTTCCTCGCAAGCGGCTACCGCGCGGAACGCCATGGGGTTTCGCCTCTGGACACGGCTCGCCGCCCATTCGCGCAAGCGCGGGGAGGGCGGCTTGGGTTTCCAGCGCTACGACACCACGGCAGGCCGCGGGAGCGCTTCACTCTTATGGGTTTTGGGGTGTTGCAGGGCCGCAGGCAGCTGTCAGCCAGGCTGGAGCGCCACGCGGGACATGTTCAGCACGGTTGCGTGTCAGGCATCCGGCGATGGCCGGGAAGGCCGGTGAGCCGCTAACATGGCCGCCCCGCGGGCGGTGGTCGCGCACTGTGCCGGATTCGTCGGAAGCTGGGCTTCTGGCCCTGAGTAACTTCCAACGAAATCAATCCCTTATCTCGCCCCCCGAGTGTAACAGAATAAACAGCCTGATGACTGCCCAAGACCCGACCAAACCCGCTGGCGACAAGCCTTCCGTGCGCATGATCACCGTTCCCGCCGACCGCGCCGGCCAGCGCCTGGACAACTTCCTGCTCGGCCAGCTGAAGGGTGCCCCGCGCAGCCTGGTCTACAAGCTGGTGCGCAGCGGCCAGGTGCGGGTGAACGGCGGCCGGGCCAAGGCCGAACGCAAGCTGGAGGCCGGAGACGAAGTGCGTGTGCCGCCAGTTCGTCTCACCGAAGAGGGAGACAAGGCCGGTCCGCCGGAGGCGTTCATGCGCCGGCTGGAGCAGGCCATCGTCTTCGAGGATGCCCGCCTGCTGGCCCTGAACAAGCCCACCGGCGTGGCCAGCCACGGCGGCAGCGGCATCAGTTTCGGCGCCATCGAGACCCTGCGTGCGCTGCGCCCGGGGCAGACCCTGGAGCTGGTCCACCGGTTGGATCGCGACACCTCGGGCCTGCTGATCGTGGCCAAGAAGCGCTCGGCGCTGAGCGAGCTGCAGGCGCTGCTGCGTGAAGACCACGGTGCCGGCATCCGCAAGCGCTACCTGACCCTGCTGACCGGGCGCATGCCCGACGGCGTGATGACGGTCGATGCGCCGCTGCACGTGGGCCTGCGCCAGGGCGGCGAGCGCCATGTGCAGGTCAACGCGATCGGCAAGGAATCGATCAGCCACTTCCGCGTGCTGGAGCGTCGCGGCGGGCATTCGTACTGCGAGGTCCGCATCGAGACCGGCCGCACCCACCAGATCCGCGTGCATGCCCAGCACCTGGGG
Organism: Stenotrophomonas sp. YJH_SMC_57; assembly: GCF_059369755.1. Taxonomy (NCBI): domain Bacteria; kingdom Pseudomonadati; phylum Pseudomonadota; class Gammaproteobacteria; order Lysobacterales; family Lysobacteraceae; genus Stenotrophomonas; species Stenotrophomonas sp. YJH_SMC_57. The sequence continues at coordinate 284,628 of NZ_JCAFSZ010000006.1, read as the reverse complement.
CATCCGGTGGCCGGTGACGACAAATACGGCGATCCTGCGGTCAACAAGCGGCTTCGTGAGCAGATCGGGCTGAAGCGCCTGTTCCTGCATGCGGCGTCGCTGGAGTTCGCACTGGACGACGGCAAGAGCCCGTACGTACTGAACGCGCCGCTGGCCGACGAGCTGGTCGAGGCGCTTGATCGGCTGAAGTAGGCAGGACAGGCAGCGCGCCGTATCCCCTTGTAGAGTCGAGCTTGCTCGACTGCTGTTCGGTCGGGGAATGTCAGTCGAGCAAGCTCGACTCTACGGGGCGGGCCTGGAATTCCTCACCACTTGAACAGCACCAGGCTGATCGCCAGCGTGCCCATGCCTGCCACCAGCCCGTACACCGTCTCGTGGCCCTTCGCATAGCGCTTGGCCGCCGGCAGCAGCTCATCCAGCGCCAGGAACACCATCACACCGGCAATCAGCCCGAACACCCAGCCGAAGGTGGCGTGCGACAGCGATCCGGACAGCAGCCAGTAGCCCAGCGCCGCGCCCACCGGCTCGGCCAGGCCCGACAGCAGGCTGGCGCTGAACGCATAGAACTTGTTCTGGGTGGCGAAGTACACCGGCACCGCAATGGCGATGCCCTCCGGAATGTTGTGGATGGCGATGGCGAAGGCCAGCGGCATGCCTACCGACGGACTCTCCAGGGTCGCGAAGAACGTTGCCAGCCCTTCCGGGAAGTTGTGTGCGGTGATGGCGATCGAGGTCAGCAGGGCGACCCGCTTCAGGTACTCGCGGCTGTTCTCTCGAAATGCCGGGTCCTGCTTGTCCAGGCTGTCATGCGGGTTGGGGATGAAGTGGTCGATCAGCACGATCACGATCACGCCCAGCAGGAACGCCAGGGTGCCGTAGGTGAAGCCGGTGCGCTCGCCATAGGCCAGCGCGAAGGATGCAATGGACTTGTTGAGGATCTCCGACAGCGACACGTAGACCATGGCGCCGCCGGCGAAGGCCAGGCCGAAGGCCAGCAGGCGCGGATTGGGCCGGCGCGAGAACAGCACCAGCAGGCTGCCGATGGCGGTGGCAAGACCGGCCGCGAGGGTGACCGCGAGCGCGATCCAGACGTTTTCGGGGGGAATCTGCAGCATGTACCGACGCGATCCTGGTCAATAGACAACCGCCCCGGGCAAGGCCGGGGCGGCGAGGGTGAGGCGGGCGTCGGCTGGCCTCGTCGGGGCGCGCGTGATCAACCGCCGCGGCGCAGGCGTTCTTCGATGGCGAAGCACTGGTCCGGCTTCGGCTGCGGCGGGTTGAAGCTGACCGGCACCTGGATGGTGGCCGGCACCGGCTGGCCGTTGCGGGTGGCGGCATTGAACTGCCAGCCCTGCACGGCGGCCTTGGCCAGCTCGTCCAGCTGCGGGTTGCCGGCGCCAGTCAGCAGGGCGACCTCGCTCGGCTTGCCGTCGGTACCGATGGTGACCTTGAAGGTGCTGGTGCCGCCCACGCCCATGCAGGCCAGTTCCAGCGGGTACTGCGGCGGCGGCGTCTTTACCGCGGCCACTTCGGTCGGTGGCGGCGGTGGCGGTGCCGGCGGCTCGGACGCGCCGCAGCCGGCCAGGCCGGTCGCAGCGAACAGGGACAGGCTCAGCAGGCGTACGTTCATGGCAGTTGCTCCGTCAGGGCCGAAGTCTTTGCCGCGCAGATGAAGTCGTTCTCGCTCAGGCCGCCCACGTCGTGGGTGGAGAAGCGCACGACCGCGCGGTCGTAGTGCACACCGAGGTCTGGATGGTGGTCCTCGCGGTGGGCGATCCAGGCCAGCGCGTTCACGAAGGCCATGGTGGCGTAGTAATCCTTGAAGCGGAAGGTGCGCGACAGGGCCTGGCCGCCCTCGCTCAGCTCCCAGCCGGGAATCTGCGGCAGCAGTTCAGCCAGGCGGGCTTCGCCGAGCTTGTGGTCGCTGCCTTTGCGCGGCACGCAACGGGCCTGGGCCAGTGGAATCAGGTCGGCCATGGGAATCTCCACCTCGTGTTGACTGAACAATGCGCCGGACGGTGTATAAACCGAATGAGCGGCTGACGCTTACTTGGCTAGAATAGCCTGATGATCCAGATCTCCGACACTGCCCAGACCCATTTCCGCAAGTTGATCGAACGCGAGGGCGTGCCCGGCATGGGCGTGCGCCTGAGCGCGGTCGATCCTGGTACACCGCGCGCCGATGCCCGGCTGGAATTCGCCGAGCCGACCGACCTGCTCGGCGACGAGTGGGCGGTCGACTGCGATGGTTTCACCCTCTATGTCGATGCCAGCAGCGTCGGCTGGCTCGATGGCGCCGAGATCGACATCGTCGCCGGCACCGCCGGTGCCCAGCAGCTGACCATCAAGGCGCCGCGCATCAAGGGCGAAGCGCCCGGCGATGCCGCCTCGCTGGTCGAGCGTGTGCACTGGGTGGTCGAGAACGAAATCAATCCGCAGCTGGCCTCGCATGGCGGCAAGGTGGCCGTGCAGGAAGTCTCGGCCGACGGCGTGGTGCTGCTGCGCTTCGGTGGTGGCTGCCAGGGCTGCGGCATGGCCGACGTGACGCTCAAGCAGGGTATCGAGAAGACCCTGATGGGCCGCGTGCCGGGCGTGACCGCTGTACGTGATGCGACCGACCACGACAGTGGCCACGCGCCGTACATCCCTCGCGGCAACGCCGCCTGATCGCTGACGCGTGCCTCTGACCCGGGCCGAGCAGCTCATCGACCTGCTGCTGGCGCGCCAGCAGCCCGGGGCCGTCCTGGAGAAAACCACGCGCCTGCCGTATGGCTGGGCGCTGTGGCTGCGCTCGCTCGCTCCGTTGCCTCGGCCGCTGCATGCGCGGGACGTCATCGACGTGCTGCTGCCGCGTCCCTTGCCCGGGCCGCCCGGGCAATCGCCGCGTCTGTCCCCGTGGCAGGCGCTGCGCCGGCTGTTCTGGCAGGACTGGGATGCCGCACCGCGTGATCAGCGCTGGATGCGCTGGACCTCGGCTCTGGCCAGTGCGCTGTTGCATCTGCTGTTCTTCGTGCTGCTGCTGTGGGTGGCGGTGATCCGCACCACGGCGCCGGAGGAAGAGGGCGCTGAAGGCGAGCGCGTGCAGGTGGAATTCGTCGGCCGCGCTACCCAGGAAGGCGGTGGCGACCAGCCGGGCGCCGAAGCCGCTGCCGCCGCGCCGGCCGGGCAGGTAGTGGCCGGCCGCGAGGCGGGCGCCGCCAGCGCACCGCAACCGCGACCCGCCGCAGCGTCGGCGCCTGCGCCCATGCCGACGCCGGCAGCGACCGCCAGCGTGCCTGCGCCGCCGGCTGAAGCCGAACCCGCGCCGGTCGCGGCACCGCCGCCGTCTCCAGTGCAGGCCACCGAGGTGGCCGAGGCCAGCACCGACTTCGTGGTGCCGCCGGTCAGCGTACCGCGCACCGAAGTCAGCATCGTGCCGCGCGACACCACACCCACGGTGCGCGAGCGCAGCGTGCAGCCGCTGCAGGCGCCCGCTGCGCCGACGCCGCTGCATGCGCCGGCCGTCGCGGTGCGCACGCCGCAGTTGCGTGATATCCAGGTACAGGAGCGCGAAGTCAGTACGGTCGACGCCCCGGTGGCGCCGCAGCCGCTGCGCACCGCGGATGTGCAGGTACGCCTTCCGCAACAGGATCTGCAGGTACGCGAACGCGAGGTGCAGGCCGTGGTCGATCCGCAGGTGCGGATGGCGACCGTGGCCGGCCGTGAGCCGACCGTACATGCGCCGGTGGGCCGTGACGTGCAGGTGCGCGAACGCGAAGTCGCCTCGGCACCAGTGGCGGCGCCATCACTTTCCAGTGGCAGTGCCCCCGCGGCAACTGCTGCGCCTGCGGCCAGCAGCAGCGCGGCGCAGGCCAGCAGCACGACGGCGCGCACGTCGGCATCCAGTACCGCACCGGCCCAGGCAGGCGCGCGCCCGGCACCCGATCCGGGCAACTGGGCCACGCCTGCCAAGGGCGATGACTGGGGTGCATCCAGCCGCAACCGCGACGGTGCCAGCAGTGGCGCGCGGCAGGCCAGTACTTCCGGCAAGGGCAGTGGTCTGTTCAATGCCGATGGCAGCGTGCGGGTGCCGGGGCAGGAGGGCGACGGGCACGCCGAACGGGGCGCACCGGGTGGTGCCAACGATGGCTGGACCAAGGAGCGCATCGCCCAGTCCGGCACCTGGTTGAAGCGGCCGCCGTACGACTACACGCCTACCTCGTTCGACAAGTACTGGGTGCCGCAGGAGTCGCTGCTGGCCGAGTGGGTGCGCAAGGGCATCAAGTCGATGGAGATTCCGTTGCCCGGCACCGGCACGAAGATCTCCTGCGTGATCTCGATCCTGCAGGCCGGTGGTGGCTGTGGCCTGACCAACCCGAACATGCAGGACCAGCCAGCGGTGGCGCGTCCGCCGCCGGACATCCCGTTCAAGAAAGAGTTGCAGGAAGACAATGGGAGCCGCTAGCGGCTCCCATTGTCCACGCATGCTTCCTTATCCCCGCGCCGTTGGCGCGCCCCCTTGAACAACAAGGGGGCTCCTCGCCGGAACCATCGAGGGATGTGACGGTCGTGCTGGCGCGCTTTGGCAGGTGCCAACCTTGGTTGGCACGCAAGCGCCGACCAAGGTCGGCACCTACCAGAGCAGAAGCGCCGACCAAGGTCGGCCTCTACCAAGGCATCAGCGCATGCCGACCAAGGTCGGCATCCACCAGGGCAGTGACCTCACGCGCTCTGCGACAGGAACACCCAGAACGGCACGTCACGGCCAACCCAGTCGCGGCTGGTTTCGTCCATCACGTCCAGCAGGGTGTCGAACTCCTTTTGCGTGCCGGCACGCAGCGCGTCGACGTCGGCCAGAAACAGCGCGTAGCCGTTGGCTGGCAGCCATTGCAGGTCGCGCAGGTTGTCCGACAACGCATCCCAGTTGCCGCCGAACCCCGCCGGGAAATCCAGCTGCGCGGCCAGTCGTGCCAGCAGGGTGCGCTTGTCGGCCACGCCTTCCAGATCGATGCGGATCACCTTCAGGCCGGCATCGCGCATCGCCGCGGCCAGCGCGTCGATGTCGTCGCTGTCGATGGCGTAGACGCCGGCATTGTTGATGTCATGCAGGCCGAGGCCGAAATCATCGTGGCTCATCACTGCGCTCCCTGGGCCGGTACGGTGAAGCTGCGGAACGATTCATAGTGGTCGTCGGTGTAGTACCACGCCTCCGGCGGATCGCCACCGGTGACGATGCGGCGCGTGCCACGGGTGCGCGCGCCAGGCGTGTCGACGGTGTACTCGCGGTAGTAGCCGCGCGCGCGCTGCGGCAGCTGCTGCTCGCGGTTGCCGAAGGTGCTGCCGTCCTGGCGATGCGGGAACGGACCACCACGCTGTATCAGTGCGATGGTCTGGCGCGCCTCGGCGGGCAGGAACGCGGGCAACCCGCCATCGGTGCGGGCTGCCGGCGTGGCCGGGGCCTGCGCGGCAGGCGCGCCCTGCAGCTCGGGCGCGAACTGCGGCGCTGGCGCACGCTGCATGAAGTGGTTGGCGACCAGGCCGAGCAGCAGCAGGGCGATGGCGGTGATCAGCAGCCGGGGGTTGCGCATGGGCACGGGCAGGCGAGGGCGAGGGCGAGGCACGCACTGTAACGCCTGCGCGCTGCATGGGGCATGAGGAACGTGCAGCGTCACCGCTGCGTAACAATTGCCGGCATGCTCACCGGCAGGACGCAATTTCCTTTACATCCCCCTTGGTAATCTCACGGTCTGTCCCCATCATTCACCGCGCACTGCCCGACACCGTCGGGTGCCCTCGCAATCAGGAGATGCATCATGGCCTACACCCTGCCCAAGCTGTCCTACGCCTACGACGCGCTGGAACCGCATATCGATGCGGCGACGATGGAAATCCATCACACCAAGCATCACCAGACCTACATCAACAACGTCAATGCGGCGCTGGAAGGCACCGAGTACGCTGACCTGCCGGTCGAAGAGCTGGTGAAGAAGCTCAAGTCGCTGCCGGAGAACCTGCAGGGCCCGGTGCGCAACAACGGGGGGGGCCATGCCAACCACTCGCTGTTCTGGACCGTGATGGCGCCGAATGCCGGCGGCAACCCGGTGGGTGACGTGGCCAAGGCCATCGACAAGGACCTGGGCGGCTTCGACAAGTTCAAGGATGCCTTCACCAAAGCTGCGCTGACCCGTTTCGGCAGCGGCTGGGCATGGCTGAGCGTGACCCCGGACAAGAAGGTCGTGGTCGAGAGCACCGGCAACCAGGACAGCCCGCTGATGGAAGGAAACACCCCCATCCTCGGCCTGGACGTGTGGGAACACGCGTACTACCTGAAGTACCAGAACCGCCGTCCGGAATACATCGGCGCGTTCTTCAACGTGATCGACTGGAACGAAGTCGAGCGCCGTTACCAGGAAGCGATCGCCTGATCGGCGTCACGGGTTGAAACGAAAAGGCCGGGGGAGACCTCGGCCTTTTTGCTTGCCAGCTTCTGGCCGTCGCGCGGGTCCTGGTGGGTGCCGACCTTGGTCGGCACGGGAGAGGGTGCGAGCGCGGCAGGGATGTGCCGACCAAGGTCGGCACCCACCGTCGGCACCCACAACCGTCACCCACCGCAACCGAAGGCGGGGCTATTCCGCGGTGGCCGTATCGCCCTGCAGGCGCAGGGTTGCCATCACGCCCAGGCGCAGGCCGGGCAGGTCGCCATCGGCTGGCAGCAGGATCGGCTGCTGGCGGATGCCGCCGAAATGCTTGACCTGGAACAGCACGTCCAGGCCATGGCCGGTGGCTCCGCCGCCACTGGCCGCTGGCGGTTCCGGGCGGCCGCCGGGATTGCGCCGGGCCGGCTGGAAGCCGGGCGTGCTGCGCACCAGTTCCACGGTGGAGGCCGAGAAGTCGCCGGCGATCAGGCTGGGCATGCCCTCGGCGGTGGCGCCGATCCAGGTCATCAGGTCGTTGGTCTGGTGCTGGCGCGCGGTGGCTTCGTCCGGCTCCGGGCGCAGCCGCGCCACGTAGATGTTGACCAGCGCCTGGCCCAGCTTCAGCCGCATCATGCCGGCCGCGCTGAACGTCCCGGGTGGATGCAGCAGGGTGACGCCGTCCTCGCTGACCGGCAGCCGGGTCAGCATGGCATTGCCATGCCGCAGCGGCTGGCTGGGCGGATCGGCGGTGACGAAGTCGCAGCTGTAGCGCAGCCGGCTGGCCAGCCAGCAGGCCGGGTTGCGGCCCTGCTGCTGCAGCACCTGCTGCACCGAGATCACGTCCGGTTGCAGGTCGGTCAACAGTTGTGCGACCTGCTCGCGGCGCTGCTTCCATTGCGTATCGTCGCGGCTGGGCAATTCCAGTGCGGCCACGGTCAGTTGCCGGGGCTCACCCTCGCTGCTGGCCGAGGCCGGCGCCTGCGGTCGCGCCTGGGCCTGCAACGCCGGCAACAGCAGCAGGCAGCTGAGCAGGAGTCGGGCGTAGGCGAGGGGGCGCATAACGATAAGTTTACGCTTTTGTCGTGCAGGTGCCGTGACTTCCGGCACAGCCAGGAGCGCCTGCCATGGATTGGCACCGTTGTCATGCAGCCCTGCAGCGTGCTTCGCAAGCCCCGGTTCCGGTAACCTTGCGCCTTTCGCTTTGCAGGAATGCCTTACAGGATGAGCCACGACGCAGTTGCCCCCATCGCCGGCCAGGGAAGGATGCCGCGCCAGATTCCGTACATCATCGGCAATGAGGCCTGCGAACGGTTCAGTTTCTACGGGATGCGCAACATCCTGGTGCAGTTCCTGATCACCTCGCTGCTGCTGCAGGAAATCACTGCGGAAGGCCGTGCAGGTGAAGCCAAGGACATCATGCACAGCTTCATGATCGGTGTGTACTTCTTCCCGCTGCTCGGTGGCTGGCTGGCCGACAGGTTCTTCGGCAAGTACCACACCATCCTCTGGTTCAGCCTGGTCTACTGCGCAGGCCATCTGTGCCTGGCCCTGTTCGAGAACAGCCGCGAGGGCTTCTTCCTTGGCCTGGGCCTGATCGCGCTCGGCGCCGGCGGCATCAAGCCGCTGGTGGCCTCGTTCATGGGTGACCAGTTCGACCAGAGCAACAAGCACCTGGCCAAGCTCGTCTTCGACGCCTTCTACTGGATCATCAACTTCGGCTCGCTGTTCGCCTCGCTGCTGATCCCGCTGGTGCTGAAGAACTGGGGCCCGCAGTGGGCGTTCGGCATCCCGGGCATCCTGATGTTCGTGGCCACCTTCGTGTTCTGGCTGGGCCGCAAGCGCTACGTGCTGGTGCCGCTGCCGCCGAAGGACCCGCATTCGTTCGCCAACGTGGTGCGTACCGCGCTGACCGCACGCGTTGCCGGGCAGGGCCGTCCGGGCCTGGTGATCGCCGCGCTCGGCCTGGTGCTGGCGGTGGCCTCGTTCGGGCTGGTCGGTTCGCTGGGCATCGTCATCTGCCTCTGCCTTGCGCTGGTCGCCATCCTGGCCGGTATCGGCGGCGGCACCTGGCTGCAGCTGGACCGTGCCCGTGGCCAGCATCCGGCCGAAGCCGTGGAAGGCGTGCGCTCGGTGCTGCGCGTGCTGGTCATCTTCGCGCTGACCACGCCGTTCTTCTCGCTGTTCGACCAGAAGGCCTCGACGTGGGTCCTGCAGGGCCAGCAGATGCAGATGCCGAGCTGGTTCACCGCCTCGCAGATGCAGGCATTGAACCCGCTGCTGGTGATGATCCTGATTCCCTTCAACAACCTGGTGCTGTATCCGGCGCTGCGCCGTTTCGGCTTCGAGCCGACCGCGCTGCGCCGCATGACCGCCGGTATCGCCTTCAGCGGCCTGGCCTGGATCGTCATCGGTGGCATCCAGGTGGTGATGGACGGCGGCAATGCCATGTCGATCTTCTGGCAGATCCTGCCGTACGCGCTGCTGACCTTCGGTGAGGTACTGGTCTCGGCCACCGGCCTGGAATTCGCCTACAGCCAGGCGCCGCAGGCGATGAAGGGCGTGGTGATGAGCTTCTGGAACCTGACCACCACTATCGGCAACCTGTGGGTGCTGCTGTCCAACGCGGCGGTGCGCAACGACACGGTGACCCACCAGATCGCCGGGACCGGCCTGAGCGAGGCGGCGTTCCTGATGTTCTTCTTCGCCGGCTTCGCCTTCATCGCAGCGTTGGCCTTCGGTTGGTACGCGAAACGCTATCGTATGGTCGACAACTACCGTAGCGCCTGAGCCTGACATGACCCCCGTCAATCTGCTGTTGATCGCCATCACCGCCATCCTGTCGTGGATGGCGTTCAACAACCGCAAGCTGGCCGACCGCCTGATCCTGTGGCCGCCCGCCGTGGACCGCCATCGCCAGTACGACCGGCTGGTGACCTATGGCTTCATCCACGCCGACTGGTCGCACCTGATCTTCAACATGATCACCCTGTTCTTCTTCGGGGGATTCATCGAGAGCGTGATGGTGGAGCTGACCGGCAGCTACCTGACCTATCCGGCGTTCTATATCGGCGCGTTGCTGGTCTCGATCCTGCCCAGCTACCTGAAGAACCAGAAGAACCCGAACTACCTCAGCCTCGGTGCATCCGGGGCGGTGTCGGCAGTGCTGTTCGCCTTCATCCTGATCAAGCCGTGGTCGATCATCCTGGTGTTCTTCATCCCGGCGCCGGCCATCATCTATGCCGCGTTCTACGTCGGCTACAGCATCTGGATGGACAAGCGCGGCGGTGATCGCATCAACCACAGCGCACACCTGGCCGGTGCGGCGTTTGGCGTGATCTTCATGCTGGCCATGCAGCCGAGCATCTTCAACCACTTCCTGCGCGAACTCTCCAACCCGACCTTCCGCCTCGGCGGCGGTTGAGGGTGGCAACGGGGGCGGATCGGCAGCGATCCGCCCCGGCCGGTTCAGGCCGTGGTCTGCTGCCCGTAGGTGTCCAGCAGGCGGGCGAACACTTCCTCGCCGATGCGCTGGAAATCCTGGTCTTCGGTCTGCCCTTCCACTGCCAGCTGCAGCAGGCCCTCCAGCAGGGCACGGTCGGTATCGGAATGGGGATCGCTGGGGTGCATCGGGGCCTCCGCGGTGATGCGCATGGTCTACGGTCGCAAGGGCCGTGCCAGCCTGGCCGAACCCCTCCCAAGGCGATAGCGGCCGCCCGCCCTCCAGCTTGAGGGTCGAAAACTGACGTGAATGGACTGCACTTGCCCCTGTTCAGGCTTCACGCGATCATGGCGCCCGGCTGCGCACCATCCACGCAGTCGCCGCAGGAGACAGTTCCATGGCTTCGGTCACGCCCCCCGGTCTGGCCTACGAGGTCGAACACGACCTGGCCAGCCATCGCTTCACCGCCCGTGTCCGAGGACAACTGGCGGTGCTCGATTACCAGATCAAGCGCAGGCGCATGGTCATCACCCACACCGAAGTGCCCGAGCCGATTGCCGGCCGCGGCATTGCCGGTGAGCTGACCCGGGTCGCGCTGCGTTTCGCCCGCGAGCAGAAATTCAAGGTGGTGCCGGCGTGCTCCTACGCCGAATCATTCCTGCAGCGGCACGAGGAGTATCACGACCTGCTCGTCGGCTGATGCCGGCGGGCCACGCTTCAGCCATGGCAGGCGATGATGTACAAACATGAACAGGGGATCCCGATGAAGATTGGAAACAACCGGCCATTGCGCGGCAGCGTGCTGGCCGGCGTGGTGGGCGTGCTGTTGCTGGCCGGTTGCCAGCGTGAGAGCGAGCCGGCGCCGGCGACCGACGCGGCCCCCGCCGCCGAGGCCACCGCCGCGGGCGAGACACCCGCCACGGAAGCGCCGCTGGATCTGCGCGACGTGATCGAGAACAACGAGCGCGAAGTGGTGGGCATCAGCTACCCGGCCGGCATCGACCGTTATCCGGGCCTGGCACGTGCGCTGCAGGACTATGCGACCAGCGCCCGCAGCGACGTGCAGCAGGCACTGGACGGGCTCGGCAACGACAAGCCGACCATGCCCTACGAGCTGTCGCTGAGCTTCGAGAAACTGCTGGAAACCCCGCAGCTGGTGGTGGTCAGTGCCGATGGCAGCCGCTATACCGGTGGCGCCCACGGCGAGCCACTGGTGGCCCGCTTCGTGTGGCTGCCGCAGCACCAGCAGATGCTCAGCGCCGAAAAGCTGGTGGCCGATGCCAAGGGCTGGAAGGCGATCAGCGATTTCGTCGCCGACCAGCTGCGCGAGCGCGTGGCCACCCGCCTCAGCGGCGAAGACATGGACCCCGCCCAGCTGCAGGAATCGCTGCGCAACGCATCGCGCATGATTGCCGACGGTACCGGCCCGCAGGCCGACAATTTCAGCCAGTTCCAGCCGCTGACCGACGACAAGGGGCAGATCACCGCCCTGCGCTTTGTTTTCCCGCCGTACCAGGTGGGTCCATACTCGGACGGCACCCAGACCGCAGATGTACCGGCGGCGGTGCTGTTGCCGCACGTGGCCAAGGACTACGTGGAGCTGTTCGCACGCGGTTGACCGCAGTCGAGGAGGTGGCGTGGATACAGGGTTGCAGGAGCGGGTCGCCGGCCTGCTGCAGGAAGCCGGGGTCCGCATCGGCGGCACCCAGCCACAGGACATCCAGGTACATGACCCGCGCTTCTTCGCGCGGGTCATGGCGCACGGCTCGCTCGGCCTCGGCGAGAGCTACATGGACGGCTGGTGGGATGCCAACGTGCTGGACGACTTCCTCGTCCATCTGATGCAGGCGCACCTGGACGAACGGGTGCACGGCTGGCGCGAGGTGGCCGATGCGCTGAAAGCGCGCCTGTTCAACCTGCAGGCCGGGCAGGGCAGCTACGAGGTCGGCCGCCGCCATTACGACCTCGGCAATGATCTGTACCAGGCGATGCTGGGCCAACGTCTGGTCTACAGCTGCGGCTACTGGCGCACTGCCGATGATCTCGACGCTGCGCAGGAGGCCAAGCTCGACCTGGTCTGCCGCAAGCTGGGGCTGCGCCCGGGCCAGCGCGTGCTGGACATCGGCTGCGGTTGGGGTGAGGCACTGAAGTTCGCCGCCGAGCGCTATGGCGTCAGCGGCGTCGGCGTGACCATCTCGAAAGAGCAGGCCGAGTTCGCCCGTGAGCTGTGCGCCGGGCTGCCGATTGAGATCCGCCTGCAGGACTACCGCGAACTGGACGAGCCGTTCGATGCGATCTTCTCGATCGGCATGTTCGAGCACGTCGGTGACAAGAACTATTCCAGTTTCTTCGAGGTGGCCAGGCGCTGCCTGTCGCCACGCGGGTTGCTGCTGCTGCATACCATCGGCACCAACATCTCGCGGCATCGAACCGATCCATGGATCGCGCGCTACATCTTCCCGAACTCGATGCTGCCGTCGGCGGTGCAGATCAGCAAGGCATTCGAAGGACGCTTCGTGCTGGAGGACTGGCACAACTTCGGCACCGATTACGACCTGACCCTGCAGGCGTGGCGGCGCAACGTGGAGGCTGCATGGCCGCGGCTGGACGCACGTTATGACGAGCATTTCCGGCGCATGTGGCGTTTCTACCTGGCCGGGTCGATGGCGACTTTCCGCTGCCGGCACGCGCAGCTGTGGCAGCTGGTGCTGTCGCCGGAAGGCGTGCCGGGCGGGTACGTCGCGCCGCGTTGATGCGCGGGGAGATCGACGCAGGGCGTCGATCTGCTGCGGGCGTGAAGTGAGGGCAGTTGATGACGTCTTTGGTTTCATCGCAACCGGGCCTCGAGGCGTCGAGGCCGCTGCTGGCAGCGTGATGCCGATTGATTGCATAGGACCATTTTGAATTGTCCGGCGCTGGCGAAGCAGAGCAGAGATCCCATGCTTGAATTCACGACGGCATCATGCCGATGTCGTTTCCTGAGTTCATGGGGTTCAACCAATGCAGCGAACTTCAATGGGGTTGAAGGCCCTGATGGTCTCAACGTTCGTCGTGGCCTCGGCAGCGTTCATTGATCCGGCCCAGGCCTTCGACGGGTTCGTCAACTACACGCCGGAATTTGGCGGGCGCGTTGCGTGCTCCGATACTGCTTCGGTTGCGTGCTTCCGCTGGGATCTTTCTTCGGCCGTGAATGACGACATGGTCATGACCCGCCAGTGGATGGATCGTGGCGAGATCATCTCGGCTACCGTCACGGGAAGCCCCGAAGGCAGCAGTGTGCTGTTGCTGACTGGTCACGGGGAGAATTGGCAGGCACCGATCATCTATGCACGATATGGTGCTGCAGCGAGCGAACTGGACCACGATTGCGCCGCGCCTCTGACTGACGGGTGCGCGATGCCGTTGATCGAAGGCGAACAGATCCATTATTCGATCAAGGTGCGCGCAGTCGGTGCCGAGCTGGTTCACTTCTACGTTTTGGGCATGTAACGCCCGGAGCAGGCCATTCCGTTGTTCGGGGCCTCCGCCAGTGCTGCAATAAAGCAAAAAAAAACCGCCCGGTCTCCCGGGCGGTTCTCGTTTCACGCTAGCGCGCGGGCGATCAGTTGCCGGCGCCGGTCAGGCCACGCTTTTCCAGCAGCGGTTCGATCTGCGGCTCGTGGCCGGCGAAATCGCGGAACAGCTGCATCGCGTCGACGCTGCCGCCCTTGGACAGCAGCGTGGCGCGGAAGTGGTCGCCGTTCTTGCGGCTCAGGCCGCCGTTGTCCTTGAACCACTTCTGGGTGTTGGCATCAAGCACTTCCGACCAGATGTAGGCGTAGTAGCCGGCCGAGTAGCCACCCATGATGTGGCTGAAGTACGGGGTCTTGTAGCGCGGCGGCACCGGCGCGTAGTAGATGCCGTCCTTTTCCAGCGCAGCGCGCTCGAAGGCCATCACGTCCTTGGCGGCCGGCACCTGGTCGGCGCCGATCTGGTGCCAGCGCTGGTCGAGCATCGCCGCACCCAGGTACTCGGTGGTGGCAAAGCCCTGGTTGAACTTGGCCGCAGCCAGCACCTTGTCCAGCAGTGCCTGCGGCATCGCCGAACCGTTCTGGTAGTGCTTGGCGTAGTTCTTCAGGATGGCCGGGTTGTCCGACCACATCTCGTTGACCTGCGAGGGGAACTCGACGAAGTCGCGCGGTACCGAGGTGCCCGAGAAGTACGGGTACTTCACGTTGGAGAACATGCCGTGCAGCGCGTGGCCGAACTCGTGGAAGGTGGTGTTCACCTCATCCCAGGTCAGCAGGGTCGGCTGGCCGGCCGGCGGCTTCGGGATGTTCAGGTGGTTGGCCACCACCGGCTTGAAACCGGTCAGCTTGGACTGCGAGACATACGAGTTCATCCACGCACCGCCACGCTTGGAGGCGCGCGCATACGGATCGAAGATGAAGATCGCCAGCTGGCTGCCGTCGGCGTCGAACACGTCGTAGACGGTCACGTCATCGTGGTAGACCGGCAGGTCGGTACGCTGCTTGAAGGTCAGGCCGAATTCCTGGCCGGCAGCATAGAACACGCCGTTTTCCAGCACGTTCTTCATTTCGAAGTACGGCTTCAGCTGCGATTCGTCGAAGTTGTACTTGGCCTGGCGCACCTTCTCGCTGTAGAAGGCCCAGTCCCACGGCTCGAGGGCGAAGGTCTTCTTGCCGGCGGCCTTCTGTTCCTGGTCGATCATCGCCTGCAGGTCGGCCGCTTCGCGCTTGGCGTTGGCCACAGCGGCCGGGGCCAGCTTGCCCAGCATCGCGTTGACCGCTTCGGGGGTCTTGGCGGTCTGGTTGGTCAGGTTGTAGGCGGCGAAGTTCGCAAAGCCCATCAGCTTGGCCTTGTCAGCACGCAGCTGCATGATGCGCGAGACCAGTGCGGTGTTGTCGAACTCGCCACCGCGGCTGCCACGGCTGACCGAGGCTTCGTAGATCTTCTGGCGCAGGGCGCGGTTGGCCAGGTTGGTCAGCGGCGGCTGGCCGGTGGTGTTGAGCAGGGTGATCACGTACTTGCCTTCCAGGCCACGGGCCTTGGCGGCTTCGGCGGCGGCAGCGATCTGCTCCTTGGACAGGCCGGCCAGCTCCTTGACGTCGTCGACGGTGATCGCCGAAGCGTTCACTTCCGACTGCACGTTCTGGCTGAACTTGGTGCCCAGGTTGGCCAGCTCGGCGTTCATCTCCTTCAGCGTGGCCTTGTCGGCCTCGGAAAGCTTGGCGCCGGCGCGCACGTAGTTGTCGTAGTACTTCTCGACCAGGCGCACGCCTTCGGCGTCCAGGCCCAGCTGGCTGCGGGTGTCATACAGCGCCTGGATGCGCGCGAACAGCTTGCCGTTCAGCGCGATCGCATCGCTGTGCGCGGCGAACTTCGCCGAGTAGTCGGCCTGCAGCTTCTTGCGGGTGTCGTTGGTGTCGGCGCCGACCAGGCTGAAGAACACGGTGGTCGCACGGTCGAGGATGTCACCGCTCTTTTCCAGGGCGATGATGGTGTTGTCGAAGGTCGGCTTGGCCTTGTTGTTGGCGATCGCCTCCACTTCCTTCAGCTGCTGCGCCATGCCGGCGTCGAAGGCCGGGGCGAAGTCGCTGTCCTTGATCCTGTCGAACTGCGGGAAGTGCAGCGGCAGCGGGCTATCGGCGAAGAACGGATTGGCCTGCTGGGCGGTGCTGCTGGCGGCCGGGGTGGCGGCGCCGGCCGAATAGGCGGGCAGGGCAAGGCCGAGGGTCATGGCCACGGCAAGGGCAAGGGGAGTGGTCAAGGTAATAGCTCCGGTAAGGCAAACAAGGGCCCGAGGGTAACCCGGCCGGCCGCACCCGCACTTGTGTCAAAAGGCATGTTGCCGGGGCCGGGCGCGGGTACCATGCAATCACCGCCACGGCCCGCCGTCATGACCACCACCTACGATTTCAGCTTCCGTGACCTCGATGGCCAGCCGCAGGCGCTGGCGCAGTACCAGGGCCGTCCGCTGCTGCTGGTCAACGTCGCCAGCCGT
The DNA here is from genome assembly GCF_059369755.1 of Stenotrophomonas sp. YJH_SMC_57. Taxonomy (NCBI): domain Bacteria; kingdom Pseudomonadati; phylum Pseudomonadota; class Gammaproteobacteria; order Lysobacterales; family Lysobacteraceae; genus Stenotrophomonas; species Stenotrophomonas sp. YJH_SMC_57. The sequence goes on along the minus strand of NZ_JCAFSZ010000006.1, from coordinate 268,790 downwards.
TGCGGTTTCACCCCGCAGTACACCGGGCTGGAACAGCTGTGGCGGGACTACCGCGAGCGCGGCCTGGTGGTGATCGGCTTCCCGTGCAACCAGTTCGGCGCGCAGGAGCCCGGCGATGCCGGGCAGATCCGCCAGTTCTGTTCGCTGGACTATCCGGTCAGCTTCCCCTTGTCGGAGAAGATCGAAGTCAACGGCAGCGGCGCCGATCCCCTGTGGGCATGGCTGTCACGCGAGAAGCGCGGCCTGCTGGGCATTGCCCGCATCAAATGGAACTTCAGCAAGTTCCTGGTCGATCGCGAGGGGCGTGTGGTGTCGCGGCATGCGCCCACCACCAGGCCGGAGCAGCTGCGCAGCGCAATCGAAGCGGTGCTGTGAAGGGTGGTAGTGCCGGCCGCTGGCCGGCAATCCCCTAGCGCACGGAGAGCCGGCCAGCGGCCGGCACTACCGTTGCGGCCTTATTTCTCGACGAAGGCGCGTTCGAACACGTAATGGCCCGGTTGGCCGATACGCGGCGAGACCTGGAAGCCACGCGCATCCAGCACGCTGCGCAGGTCGGCCAGCATCTGCGGGCTGCCGCAGATCATCGCGCGGTCGTTCTCCGGGCTCAGCTCCGGCAGGCCGAGCGTACGCTGCATCTCGCCGCTTTCCATCAGCGAGGTCAGGCGGCCCTGGTTGGCGAACGGCTCGCGGGTGACGGCCGGGTAATACAGCAGCTTGTCGCCGATCATCTCGCCCAGGAACTCGTGCTCACGCAGTTCCTTCTCGAAATAATCGCGGTAGGCCAGATCCTTCTCGTAGCGCACGCCATGGCACAGGATCACCTTCTCGAAGCGCTCGTAGGTCTCCGGGTCCTTGATCACCGACAGCCACGGTGCCATGCCGGTGCCGGTGCCCAGCAGGTACAGGTTCTTGCCGGGGTGCAGGTCGCTGATCAGCAGGGTGCCGGTGGGCTTCTTGCCGACCAGCACCTTGTCGCCGGGCTTGATGTGCTGCAGGCGCGAGGTCAGCGGGCCGTCCTGCACCTTGATGCTGAAGAACTCCAGGTGCTCTTCCCAGTTGGCGCTGGCGATGGAGTACGCGCGCAGCAGCGGCCGTGCCTCGGTTTCCAGGCCGATCATCACGAACTGGCCGTTCTCGAAGCGGAAACCGCTGTCGCGGGTGAGGGTGAAACTGAAGTAGGCATCGGTCCAGTGGCGGACCTCAAGCACCGTTTCGGCGCCGAAAGCGGAGGACATGGGCGTATCTATCGGAAGTCGTCGGGAGTGATTCTATCTCAAATGAGACAGGTTCTCATTAGGCGGAACGAGAGGCGTTCTCAGCGGTAGCCGGCCGCCTGCAGCTCGAACAGCTCGGCATAGCGGCCGCCCTGTGCCATCAGCTGCTCATGGGTGCCGCTGGCCTCGATCCGGCCGTCGGCCAGCACCAGGATGCGATCGGCCATGCGCACCGAGGAGAACCGGTGGGAAATCAGCACTGCGGTGCGATTATCCGCCAGTTCCCTGAACCGCTGGAACACCTCGAACTCGCTGCGCGCATCCAGCGCTGCGGTTGGCTCATCCAGGATCATCACCTGAGCATTGCGCATCCACGCGCGGGCAATGGCGATCTTCTGCCATTGGCCACCGGACAGGTCCACACCCTGCTTGAAGCGGCGGCCGATCAGCTGGTCGTAGCCGCCGGGCAGTTCCTCGATCACTTCCTCGGCCATGCCGCGGCGCGCGGCGTCGGCGATGCGTGCCCGGTCGTTCATGGCCTCGACCTGGCCGACGCCGATGTTCTCGCCGGCGCTGAGGTTGTAGCGCACGAAGTCCTGGAAGATCACCCCGAGATTGGCGCGCAGGTCGTCCAGGTCGTAGTCGCGCAGGTCGCGGCCATCGAGCAGGATGCGGCCCTCGTCCGGTTCGTACAGTCGCGCCAGCAGCTTGACCAGGGTGGTCTTGCCGGCGCCGTTCTCGCCGACCAGGGCCAGCACCTCGCCGGCCTGCAGCTGGAAGTCGAGATGGCGCACCGCCCACTGCTCGGCATCCGGGTAGCGGAAGCCTACGTTCTCGAATACGAAGCCCTGGCGGATCGGCTGCGGCACGCGCACTGCGCCCTCGCGCGAGTGGATTTCCGGCTCGATCTGGAAGAACGAGAACAGGTCATCCAGATACAGCGCCTGGCTGGCCACCTGCGAGAACCCGATCAGCAGGCCTTCCAGCAGCTGGCGCAGGCGCAGGAAACTGCCGGCGAGGAAGGTCAGGTCGCCGATCGAGAAATCGCCACGCACCGTGCGCCACGCGATGTAGGCGTAGGCGGTGTAGTAGCCCAGCGTGCCCAGTGCGGCCAGCAGCGTGCCCCAGAACGCACGGCGCCGGGCCAGCGCCCGGTTGGCCTGGAACAGCGCCACCGACAGGTGCCGATAGCGTTCAACCAGGAAACGGTGCAGGTTGTAGATCTTCACTTCCTTGGCCGTTTCCACACTGGCACCGAGCTGGCGCAGGTAGTCGAGCTGGCGGCGCTCGGGTGTCCACTGGAAGTTGAGGCTGTAGCCGGCCGCGTTGAAGTGCGATTCGCCGATGAAAGCCGGCACCAGCGCCAGCGCCAGCAGCAGGATCAGCCACGGCGCGTAGACCAGCAGGCCGATGGCCAGGCTGGCCACGGTGATCGCATCCTGCACCTGGCCGAACAGCTGGCTCATCAGGTTCATCCGGCCCATGGTCTGGCGCCGCGCGCGGTCCAGCTTGTCCTGCAGGTCCGGGTCCTCGAAGTCCTCCAGGTCCAGCGTCGCGGCGTGTTCCATCAGCCGGATGCTGGTGATGTTGGCGAACAGTTCCGACAGCAGGGCATCGGCGTAGCTGACCAGCCGGCCCAGCAGGTCCGAGGCGATGGCCAGTCCGAATTCCAGTGCCAGCAGGCCCAGCAGTGGATTGAGCACGCCACTGGACAGCGCCTCGCCCAGCGGCGGGAAGCTGGCATCGTGCTGGCTCAGGTGCAGGGCGCTGTCGATGATCAGCTTGCCGACGTACAGCATCGCCACCGGCAGCAGCGCACGGATCAAGCGCAGCCCAAGGCTGGCCAGGGTGAGCGAGGGACTGGTCTGCCAGACCATGCGCAGGAACGGTGGCAGGTTGCGCATCGCCTTGAAGCGTTGTCGCAGGCTGGGCTTCTTCGCGGCGGCAGCGCCGGCGGTGGGGGTGGCAGGCATGCGCGTATTGTGCGCGCCTGGGCCGTGCAGATGGGGTCAGTGCAGCCGTGTGGCCGCGCCAGGGTCAGATTCCTTTGCAGGGCGAAGGGATCCGGCCTGCCCCCATCCGCGCATGATGTGTATTTAGCGTGTCGACCAAGGTCGACACCTACCAACAGCAGCAAAAACCTGCCCGCCGGCCGGGAACCGCCTGTTACGGCAGCGGCGGCAGCAGACCCGCGCCCAGCCGGTTCCAGGCATTGATCACCGCGATCCCCATGCTCAGGTCGCTGATGCCCTTCTCATCGAAGTGCGGCGCCAGTGCGTCGAACGCCGCCTGCGAGGGTGCCCCATCGGTCAGCCGGGTCAGCGCCTCGGCCCAGCCCAGTGCCGCTCGTTCGCGGGCGTCGAAGAAACGGCTCTCGTGCCATGCCGGCAGCGTATCCAGCTTGCGCGGCTCGATGCCGCCCTTGCGCAGCGCGGTGCCATGCATGTCCATGCAGTAGCCGCAGCCGTTGAGCTGCGACACACGCAGGAACAGCAGTTCCATCAGGGTCGGATCAATCGAGCTTTCATGCACTGCCTTGCTGGTGGCCAGAAGGCCCTTGAAGGCCTCGGCGGCCAGGCGGGTATAGGGAACGCGGGGAGAGGCATGGTCAGACATCGTGGGCTCCACGGCGGCCACGGTGGCCGCCTTTCACTACCAGGACGCCGCAGCGTCCCCGCGCGTGACAACCTGCGGCAGCTTTTCCGGATTCAGCACGCTGTACACCTGGGCGATGCGGCCATCGACCACCTCGATGGTGGTGACCGAATGCAGGCGATCACCGATGAAGCGCAGGATGGCCGGTTCGCCATTGACGTAACCCAGCTGTGCCGGATGCACGGCGCCGCGGCGGGCGATGGCCCAGAACAGGCGGCCGATGCGTTCGGCGCCCAGCAGCGGGCGCACGGCTGCGGTGACCACGCCGCCGCCGTCGGAAACCAGCAGTGCGTTGGCGTGCAGCAGGGCCTGGATCGCCTCGCTGTCGCCGCGCTGGGAGGCGTCCATGAAGCGCGCCAGCAGCTGCCGGTGCTGGCTGGGATCGGCATTGAAGCGCGGTCGCCCGGCCTGCAGGCGCTGCCGCGCGCGGTGCACCAGCTGCCGGCAGTTGGCCTCGCTGTGGCCGATCAGGTCGGCGATCTCGCGGTAATCGTGATCAAAGGCCTCCTTCAGCAGGAACGCAGCGCGTTCCTCGGGGCCGAGCTGCTCGAGCAGGGTCAGGAAGGCCACCGAAACATCATCGGCAAACGCATGCAGCTCGGCCGGGCCGGGCGCCGGGTCCGGCTCCAGGGTGACCGCCAGCGGTTCAGCCAGCCAGGGCCCGACGTAGTGCACGCGCTCGCGCTTGGCCGCGCGCAGCCGGTCCAGGCCGAGCCGGGTGGTGGCGGTGACCAGCCAGGCCTCGGCGTCGCGGACGCTGGCCGGGTCGGCGCCCGACCAGCGCAGCCAGGCGTCCTGGACCACGTCCTCGGCGTCGGCGCGGCTGCCGAGCAGGCGGTAGGCCAGGGCCATCAGGCGCGGACGGTGGGTCTGGAAGGCGGTTTCGGCGTTCATATGGGCAAGGACGCCGCGGCGGGCAGGGACGTGACACGAATGTACAACGGCACCCCCGGTGGCAGAGGGGGTAAAATGGGCGGATTACCCCCGCCAGCCTCCAGCAAGCGAGCAAGTCGTGACATCGATCAAGCAGGAAGACCTCATCCAGTCCATCGCCGACGCGCTGCAGTACATCTCGTACTACCACCCGGTCGACTACATCAAGAACCTTGCCGCCGCCTACGAGCGCGAGGAGTCGCCGGCCGCGAAGGAGGCGATGGCCCAGATCCTGATCAATTCGCGGATGTGCGCCGAAGGCCACCGTCCGATCTGCCAGGACACCGGCATCGTCACCGTGTTCCTGGAAATCGGCATGGACGTGCGCTGGGACGACGCCACCATGGGCGTGGAAGACATGGCCAATGAAGGCGTGCGCCGCGCCTACATGCACCCGGACAACAAGCTGCGCGCCTCGGTGCTGGCCGATCCGGCCGGCAAGCGCATCAATACCAAGGACAACACCCCCGGCGTGGTCAACGTCAAGGTGGTGCCGGGCAACACGGTCGACGTGATCGTCGCCGCCAAGGGCGGTGGTTCGGAAGCCAAGACCAAGTTCGCCATGCTCAACCCGTCCGACTCCATCGTCGACTGGGTGCTGAAGACCGTGCCGACCATGGGCGCCGGCTGGTGCCCGCCGGGCATGCTGGGCATCGGCATCGGTGGCACCGCTGAAAAGGCGATGCTGCTGGCCAAGGAAGCACTGATGGAGCCGATCGACATCACCGAGCTGCAGGCCCGGGGTGCGTCCAACCGCATCGAAGAGCTGCGCCTGGAGCTGTACGAGAAGGTCAACGCGCTGGGCATCGGCGCACAGGGCCTGGGTGGCCTGACCACCGTGCTCGACATCAAGATCAACGATTACCCGACCCACGCGGCCAACCTGCCGGTGGCGATGATCCCGAACTGCGCGGCCACCCGCCATGCGCACTTCACCCTGGACGGCAGCGGCCCGGTGATGCTGGACCCGCCGTCGCTGGAAGACTGGCCGAAGCTGACCTATGACGCGTCCAAGGGCACCCGCGTGGACCTGGACACGATCACGCCGGAAGACGTGGCCAGCTGGAAGCCGGGCCAGACCCTGCTGCTCAACGGCAAGCTGCTGACCGGCCGCGACGCCGCGCACAAGCGCATGGTCGACATGCTCAACAAGGGCGAGCAGCTGCCGGTCGACCTGAAGGGCCGCTTCATCTACTACGTCGGCCCGGTCGATCCGGTGCGCGACGAAGTGGTGGGCCCGGCCGGCCCGACCACCGCCACCCGCATGGACAAGTTCACCCGCCAGGTGCTGGAACAGACCGGCCTGCTGGGCATGGTCGGCAAGGCCGAGCGCGGCCCGGCGGCGATCGAAGCGATCCGTGACAACAAGTCGGCCTACCTGATGGCCGTCGGTGGTTCGGCCTACCTGGTGTCCAAGGCGATCAAGGCGGCCAAGGTGGTCGGCTTCGCCGACCTGGGCATGGAAGCGATCTACGAGTTCACCGTGCAGGACATGCCGGTAACCGTGGCGGTCGATTCCACTGGCGAGTCGGTGCACAAGACCGGCCCGCGCGAATGGCAGGCCCGCATCGGCAAGATCCCGGTGGTGGTGGAGTAATCCTCCCGCGTTCGATCCAGGCAACGGCGCCCTCGTGGCGCCGTTGTTGCATGTGGAGGATCAACGACCCTGCAACCGTTTGCCTGCTAGGCTCTGCACGACCTCACACAGGACGTGTCCATGACCCTGCATCGATCCATCATGGCGGGCCTCATGTTTGCCCTGGCCGGCTGCAGCACGCCGGCATCCTACGAAGGTACGGATTTATCCGCGTCCTCGCAGTGCCGCGTGCAGTGCCAGGCCAGCTATCGCAGCTGCATGGCGCAGAATGACTCCCTCGGCAGCCGCCAGAGCAATTGCGAGCAGCAGGCGGTGCCCGCGCCGGACAAGCGCTGCAAGGACGTTGCCAACCCTGAACTGCGCCGTGCCTGTGAACTGAAGGCGCATGACTGCACGATGCGCGCGCCGATGATGTCCTGTGGTGAACAGCGGGATACCTGCATGAGCCGTTGCGGCTGAGCAACCACCGCTCGCGTGGGCGCATAATCGGCCGATCCACCCGCACAGGATCCACCGCATGAGCACCACGCTGTATGGTTCGAGCAGTACCGCCGCGCTGGTGGTGCATTGGCTGTTGATCGAGCTGGGCATCGAGCACGAGCTGGTGCTGCTGGATTTCGACGCACGCGAGCACAAGGCGGCGCAGTACCTGGCGCTGAATCCGGCCGGAGTGGTGCCGACGCTGATGATCGACGGCCTGGTACTGACCGAGGCGGCCGCGATCGCGCTGTACCTGGCCGACCGTCACCCGGACGCCGGCCTGCTGCCTGCGGTGGGTACGCCCCAGCGCGGCGACGCCTACCGCTGGATGTTCTGGTGCGCCAATACGCTGCAGCCGGCCTATCGGGCCTGGTTCTATCCGCACGAAGTAGCCGGCGAGGCACATGTGCAGGCCAGTCGCGAGATGGCACGGCAGCGCCTGGAAGCGGCCTGGCAGCAGGTGGCCACGCATCTGCAGGCGCACGGCCCGTATCTGTTGGGGGCAACGCCGTGCGTGGTCGACTACATGCTGGTGATGCTGATGCGCTGGTCGCGCAACATGCCGACGCCCAGCGACACCTGGCCGGCGCTCAAGGCGCATGCGTCCACGATGAAAGCGCGCCCTGCATTTGCCGAAGTCTATCGCCGCGAAGGCATCACCGACTGGCTGTAACCCGAAAAGGGGACGGAGGGAATCAAGTCGCTAATGCACAAACGACATCATCCCCTCCGTCCCCTTTTTTCGGTTACAGGATCTGCAGCACCGTTTCCGGTGGGCGGCACAGTCGCGTGCCCTTGGGCGTGCGCACCACCGGCCGGTTGATCAACCGCGGGTGCTCGGCCATTGCCGCCAACAACGTGGCATCGTCGGCATGTTCCAGGCCGAGTTCGGCGAACGCTGCTTCCTTGCTGCGGACCAGGTCGCGTGCACTCAATCCTGACGCGGCCAGCACCTGGCGCAGCGCGGCGACATCGGGCGGATTGCCCAGGTAGTCGACCACCACCGGCTCGAAGCCGGCATCGCGGATCAGCTTCAGTGCGCCGCGCGAGTTGCTGCAGGCCGGGTTGTGCCAGATCGTCACGTCCATCAGAACCACTCCAGCAGGGACACGCCCACGCCGACATAGGTGGCCTTGTGGTTGTAGTCGATCAGGCTTTCGCCGTAGCCATCGAAGATCTGCACATGTCCGCGCAGCAGGTTGCTGATCGGGAAGCCATAGTCCAGCTGCAGTGCGCCATGCGAGCGACTGCCGGTGCGCAGCGAATGGCGCGCCATCAGTGCGACCTCGTGGCCGTTGCGGTTCCAGATCAGGGTCGCGTCGCCGCGGCCCATGTAGTCCTCTATGTCCGGATTGTTGTCGTCGCTGCGGGTCTCGGGAATGCGGTACCACGGGCGCAGCACCAGTGCCCAGTTCTCGCGGTCCAGGCCGATGTTCAGCATCACCCGGTTCCAGCTGCGTGACAGCGGATCGGCACGGCCGTTGGACTGGTGGTTCAGCGCGATGCCGGTCATGCGTCCGCGCCAGCCACCGATCGAATAGCCGTTGCGGAACACCATCATCACTTCGGGTTCGTAGTTGGTTTCGCGGAACGGGCGCGAGTCCTCGCCGTTGTAGGCCTGCCAGCGCGAGCTCTGGGTATAGCCGGCCCAGATGTCGCCGTTGTCGCCGAACAGGTTCTCGGCGACCTTGGTCTTGAAGCTGATCTGGAACTTCAGTTCGGCACTGTCCAGCACCTGCGGCGTGGTGACCGTGTTGGCGGGGTTCGGCGAATGCGGCGTGGTGTTGCGGTCGCTGGTCCAGAACGCGGGCAGCAGGTACACCGGCTTGTAGGCGCGCAGCTGGAACGGCCCGAGCTTGGAGTCTTCGGCCAGTTCCCAGCGACTGTCCAGCAGGGAACCGCGGCCGGCATTGGCCAGCGCGCTGTCCGGCGTGGCCGGACGGAACAGGTCGCTGACCCGTTCGCGCAGCTTCTCCTCGCCCTGGCTCACCCGCGCGGTCTGGCGCTCTTCGCGGCGGGCCTGCGCGGCCGCTTCTGCGGCAGCATCGGCTGCCGCGGTGGCCTGCGGGGTATGCGCGAACAGGCGGTCATAGCAGGCCAGGCGGGCCGCATCGGTGGTGATGGCCGCGCAGGCAGCGGGTGAGGTGTCGGTGCTGGGCACGAACTCCTGCGCCGCCAGCGGTGCGCTGGCCAGGGCCAGCGCCAGGGGCGCAAGGCGGGGAAGCAACGGGGGGAGGGTCATTCCAGCAGGCCCTTCGGTGAATACGGGGATCGCACAGTGTGGCGGCTGCACCGGATCGCGGCCAGCCCCTACGGTATATGCACGGCCCCCGCGTGCGCAGGGCGTGAAGGCCGCATCGGTTACAGGAACCAGGCGAAGGCAAACAGGCCCAGCATGGCAATCACCACCGCCAGCTTCAGCGCCAGGCCGAGCAGGATGCCGAGCCAGGTGGCCAGGCCGACCCTGGTCGAACGCCCCAGTTCGCGGGTGTGCCAGTACTCGCCAAGCAGGGCCCCGATGAGCGGCCCGGCGAACAGGCCGATCGGCATGAAGAACAGGCCGACGATGCTGCCGGCGAAGGTCCCCCAGAGTGCCTTGCGGCTGGCACCCACCCGCTGCGCGCCGACCACGGTGGCCAGCACGTCCACCAGCAGCGAGAGCAGGGTGAGCACGCCGAGGGCGACCAGCGTCGGCCAACCGACATGGACGAAGCCGTCTGCCCAGGCCGCCAGCAGCAGTCCGATGAACACCAGCGGGATGCCGGGAAGGGCCGGAAGGATGATTCCAGCGATGCCGACGAGGACAAAAATGACCGCTAGCAGATATAAGATGAATGAGAGTCCCATGCTGTCCCGTATGGTGGTCGATTTGGGGTTGACAGTGAAAGATTTTGCCAGTTGCTTTTTCGTTTTGGGCGGGTTAAGTTGCAGTCGCTGAGCTTGGCAAGGTCACCGTGGATCGTGGCCTGATGAAGCAAGATCTTCCCGATCCGCTGCATCGATGCACCTCGCTTCCCCCTTGCTTGTCAGCCGCCCACCAGGCGTTTCCAACAACAAGAGAGAGTCCAAGGGAGTTAGTGAGATGGCTGATCGCGAGACCGGTACCGTAAAGTGGTTCAATGATGCAAAGGGCTTCGGCTTCATCAGCCGGCAGAATGGCGAGGACGTGTTCGTGCACTTCCGCGCCATCGAGACCCAGGGCTTCAAGAGCCTCAAGGAAGGCCAGTCGGTGACCTTCGAAGTCGTGCAGGGCCAGAAGGGCCTGCAGGCTGACAAGGTGCAGCCGGTGTAATACCTGCCGCCCGTCGGCATGAAAAAGGCCCGCGCAAGCGGGCCTTTTTCTTTGCCTGTGGCCCGCTGCAGGTCAGCGCAGAATGACCCGCCCATTGACCACGCGCACGTAGGTGTTCTCGCGGATGCCGCCCAGGTCACGCTGGTTGACCACGATGGTGCGGCCGTCGTCCATGCGCACGCTGATGTCATAGGTGTCGCTGGTGACGTTCTTCTGGATCTGGTTGCCGGCCAGCGCGCCACCCACCGCGCCTGCGGCAGCCGCGATGTTCTTGTTGCCGCGGCTGCCACCGGTGTGGTCGGAGATTTCGTGGCCGGCCACCGCACCGACGATGCCGCCGAGGATTGCGCCGGTGGCGCTGGGCGCGGTGCGGCCGGACTGCACGGTGTTGATGCGGGTGACGATGCCACAGTCGGCGCAGCGGCCCTGGTTGTAGCCGCCGTTGTTGCCATAGCCGCCATTGTTGTAGCCATTGTTGTAACCACCGCCGCCGTAGCCGGGCGAGGTGGCACAGCCAGCCAGGGCGAGGGTAGCGATGGCGCTGGCGGCGATGAGCTGGATCTTCATGGGGCGTCTCCTGGCCGTGAAGGCGGGTGCGTTGGGTGGTACTGCGTCATGCAGCAGGGTGGACGAATCGTCCCCTTTCGAACGTGAACAAGGCGCCAACCGCGTGTGCATTGCCCGGCTGCAGGATGAATGCGCTCAGCGGAAGTCCTGGTGGCAGGCGCGGCAATCGGCCTGCAGCGTATCCACCACCTGGGCCAGGGCCGTGCAGTCGCTGGGGGGCGCAGCCAGCGCAGCGTTGAGGTTGCCGCGCAGCCGGCTGGCGTGCTGCTGGAACTGCGCACTGTCCTTCAGCCCTGGAAAGGCCAGGTCCAGATCGTTGGACAGCAGCCGAATGGCCTGCAGCCGCGGCACGCTGTCGGCCAGGCTGCAGCGGTTCTGCTGCTGGGCCTGCTGCAGCAGCTGCGACTGCCGCTGCATGACCTGCATCAGGCTGTCCGGGAATGGGTCGCGGCGGGCCTGCAGCGCACGCCCGGCCATCACCGTGGCGATCAGGCCGATCAGCAGGCCCAGGCACAGTACGAACAGGTAGCGATGGGCGGTGCTCAGGCGGCGGGGCGGGCTGGCGTTCATGGCGGGCTCTCCGGGCGTGCAACGGTGGGTTCGATGCCGGCGCGCTGCAGGCGCCGGCACCTGCACGTTAAAATAGCCCGATGAACGAACAGGTCAAACAACGCTTCGCCGGCATCGAACGGCTGTATGGCGTGGGCGCGCTCGAGCGCCTGCAGGGCAGCCGCGTGGCGGTGGTGGGCATGGGCGGTGTCGGCTCATGGGTGGTGGAAGCGCTGGCGCGTTCGGCGGTCGGCCACCTGACCCTGATCGACGCCGATGACATCTGCGTGTCCAACACCAACCGGCAGCTGCCGGCGACGGATGGCAACTACGGCCGCAACAAGGCCGAAGCGATGGCCGAGCGTTGCCGCGCGATCAATCCGGACATCGAAGCGGATGCGGTGCAGGCGTTCCTGACCGTCTCCAACATGGCCGAACTGCTGGATCGCGGTTTCGATCTGGTGATCGATGCCTGCGACAGCTTCCGGGTCAAGGTCGAGACCATCGCCTGGTGCCGCCGCCGCAAGCTGCCGCTGCTGACGGTGGGCGCCGCTGGCGGCCGCACCGATCCGACCCTGGTGCGCATCCGCGATGTTTCGCGTACCGAGCACGACGCGATGCTGGCGCTGATCCGCAAGAAGCTGCGCAGCGAGTTCAATTTCCCGAAGAATGCCAAGCGCTACTTCGGTGTGCCGGCGGTGTACTCGCTGGAAAACGTGAAGTACCCCCAGGCCGATGGCAGCGTGTGCGGCATCCGCCCGAACCTGGGCGCCGATGCGGCACTGAAGCTGGACTGCGGCGCAGGCCTGGGCGCCGCGACGCACATCACCGGCGCGTTCGCCTTCGCCGCGGTCGGCAAGGCGCTGGAAATGCTGCTGGAGCCGAAGAAAGCGAAGGCCGAAGCGGTCGAGGTCAGCGAGGTGTGATGGACCGTGCCGGCCAGCGGCCGGCACCTGCCGTTACATTGCGGGCAGCGCGAACAACCGCCGCGCGTTTGCGGTGGTGGCCTGCGCCACCGCATCCGGTTCCATTCCACGCAACGCCGCCACATGGCGGGCGATGATGGCCAGCCGCGCCGGTTCGTTGCGCTGGCCGCGGATGCCGGCGTCGGGCTGGTCCGGCGCGTCGGTCTCCAGCAGCAGCTGTTCCAGCGGCATCTCGCGCACCAGTCGCTGCAGGCGCTGCGCGCGATCGTAGGTCAGCGGGCCGCCCAGGCCCAGCAGGAAACCCTGCCTGTGCAGCTGCGCGGCCTGTTCCGGGCTGCCGGAAAAGCTGTGCACCACGCCACGCAGGCCACCGATGCGGCGGATCGCGGCGATCACCGCGTCCACCGCGCGCCGCGCATGCACGATCACCGGCAGCTCGAACTCGCGGGCCAGCTCCAGCTGGCCAATGAAATAGGCCTGCTGCGCCTCGGCATCCAGCCCTTCAACGAAGAAATCCAGGCCGCATTCGCCGATCGCGCAGGGGCGTTCGCGTTCGATCCACTCGCGCAGCAGCGGCAGGTGCCCGGGCTGGTGCTCGGCCAGGAACATCGGGTGCAGGCCGTAGGCCGGGTACAGCCCCGGCGCCAGCCGGCAGACCTCGCGCAGCTTCGGCCAGCTTTCGGCGGTGACCGCAGGAACCACCTGCGCGCGCACGCCAGCCGCGCCTGCGCGCTCGATCACCGCCGCGCGGTCAGCATCGAATTCACTGGCATCCAGATGGCAGTGGCTGTCGACCAGCGGACTCAACGCTGTTCCAGCGGCGGGGGCGGGGTAGCGTTGCGGCTCTTCCAGTTGGCCAGCAACAGCGTGCCGAAGCCCAGCACCAGCTCGTCGACGAACGGGATCGGGTCCGGAATGAACAAGGTCAGCACGAACAGGCCGGCAGTGAGCTTGAACAGTGTGGGGTAGCGCAGCCGGCGCGCCCATTGCAGTACCGGCAGCAGCATCGCGTTGGCCATGGCGGGAATCCTCGTGGGGAACATGCAAACGCTACCACGGGCCCAGCATTTCCCGATGCTGAATGGGTTACAGCAATGAGCAGGAAATGTGGAGATTCCGTTCAGGCAGTCCATGCTGCAATCTGGCACGAGAACGTTGCGGATGGTCCGCAAGGAGCAGGTCATGAAAAGCACAACTACAACTGTCCTGGTCGCAGCGGGCGCGCTGCTGGTCGGTGGCATCGCCACCGCCGCCTTCATGAAGAGTGGCGACAAGTCGCCCGATTCCATCAGCGCCGGAACCCCCAATGCCGAATCGCGCCTGGCCGATGGCAATGCCATTGACGACGGTGCGCGTGGTGACACGCTCGACCCGTCGGCGCCGCGCGGCCTGGAGTACGCCGACGTGCTGAAGGTCGACCCGATCACTGAGAAGCAGAAGGCCTATGCCACCGTGATCGGTACTGATCCGGTGCGCGAGACCTCCACCACCCAGACCCCGCACGAAGTCTGCCAGGACGTGACCGTGCAGGAGCGCCTGCCGGAGCGTGACGGCAACGTTGGCGGTACTGTGGTCGGCGCGGTGGTCGGTGGCCTGCTCGGCAACCAGGTCGGCGGCGGCAACGGCAAGAAGGCCGCAACCGCGGCCGGCGCGGTGGCCGGTGGCTTCATCGGCAACCAGATCGACAAGCGCCATGTGGGTGGCCGCGTGGTCAACCGCACCGAGCGCCAGTGCCACACCGAGACTGCCACCTCCGAGTCGAGCCGCGTTACCGGTTACAACGTGACCTACCGCAACGAGGACGGCACCACTGGCACCATGCGAATGGCCAGCAAGCCGGGCAACCGCATTGCCATGGGTAACACCGATGTGGTCAAGGGCTATAACGTGACCTATCGCTATGATGGCGCCGAGAAGACCGTGCGCATGGACAACAAGCCGGCCAGCGATCGCCTGCCGGTGGTTGATGGCCAGCTGGTCACGCAGACCGCTGCCGCGGGCGCCACGGCTGCAGCCACGCGCCAGTAAACCCGGGCGCAACCTGCAGGAGTCAACGGGCCGGCGCATGCCGGCCCGTTGCGTTGTGCGGGCCGGAATTCATCCCGTCGGGTCAGGGATCGACCATCATGGTCGCCCCTTCCCACGACATGGAGTCGGCATGAGCATCTTCGACCTGCGCCTGGAAACCGAGCGGCTGATCCTGCGCCCCCTGCTGCGCGAGGACTACGAACCGTACCTGGCGTTCTGCGCCGACGAGGAAACGATGCGCACCCTGGGCGGTGTGCAGCCGCCTTCGGTGGCCTGGCGCGGCTTCTGCAGCCTGGCCGGCGCCTGGCATCTGTTCGGCTTCTCGATGTTCAGCGTGATCGAGAAATCGAGCGGCGAATGGATCGGGCGGATGGGGCCCTGGCAACCGCAGGACTGGCCCGGTACCGAGGTTGGCTGGGGCATACGCCACGCCAGCTGGGGCCGGGGCTATGCGCCGGAAGCGGCGGTCGCGGCGATCGACTGGGCCTTCGATACGCTGGGCTGGGATGAGGTGATCCACACCATTGCCGAGAACAACGACAACTCGCGGGCGGTGGCGCGCAAGCTCGGCAGCACGCTGTTGCGCATGGGCGAACTACCGCCGCCGTACAACGACAAGCCGATGCAGATCTGGGGCCAGTCACGCGAGCAATGGAGGAAGCGCGCGCGCTGAGCGTTGCCTGGTAGTGCCGGGGATGCCGGCCAGCGGCCGGCACTACCGCGTGGGCATGCTGCACCCGCGCTTGGCATTCACCGGCGCGCTTGCCAGACTGCACGCAGCCGGCCGCCGGCCGGATCCGATGGAGCAGGCGATGGTGGAAGAGCGCGTCCCGCTGACGGTGCATGGCATGTCGGTCTCGGGCAATTGCCACAAGGTACGCCTGCTGCTGGAGCAGCTCGGCAGCCGCTACCGCTGGGTGGAAGTGGACAGTGCCCATGGCCAGACCCACACCGCTGAGTTCCTTGCGCTGAACCCGAATGCCAAGGTGCCGCTGATCGTGCGTGACGACGGCCGCGTGCTGACCGAGTCCAACGCGATCCTGTTCTGGCTGGCCGAAGGCACGCCGTACCTGCCCAGTGACGGCTGGGAGCGCGCGCAGGCGTTGAGCTGGATGTTCTTCGAGCAGTACACGCATGAGCCGTGCGTGGCGGTGGCGCGCTTCATCCGTGGCTGGACGGCCCCCGATTCGCCACGCCGCGCTGAACTGCCGAGGCTGCACGAGCGTGCCGCCACCGCACTGGCGGTGATGGAGCAGCACCTGCGCCAGGCGCCCTGGTTCACCGGCAGCGAGTACGGCATCGCCGACATCGCGCTGTTCGCCTACACCGACGTGGCCGGCGAGGGCGGCATCGGCCTGGCGCCGTTCCCCGAGGTGCGCGCCTGGCTGCAGCGCGTGCGAGGGCAGCCGCGCTTCCTGCCAATGCCGGCCGTGACCGCAGAGGTGCGCGCACGCTTCGACGCTGCATGAGTTCCACAGGGTAGCGCCGGGCCACGTCCGGCGGAACGCAACAACGACACGGAGGGTGTTCGATGTTTGCTGTGGTTCCAGATCCGATTCCCGCGCGCATGCGCGTGCTCAACCGCGCCGACGTGTGCGACGCCAATTTCCTCGATGCGGTACGTGGCTGGCGCGGTACCCCACGCCAGCGTCCGGCACCGGAGGCACCGATCCTGCCTGGCAGCACGCTCACCGCCGCGGCCTTTGCCGACCTGTTCGATTCGCAGCTGGCCAGCCGCCAGCTGGACCTGATGGCACGCGTGCTGCGTGTCCAGAACAAGGTCTTCTACACCATCGGTTCCTCCGGCCATGAGGGCAACGCGCTGCTGGCACGCGCTACCCGGCATACCGATCCGGCGTTCCTGCATTATCGCTCGGGCGCCTTCATGGTCGAGCGTTCGCGGCAGGTGCCGGGCATCGATCCGCTGCGTGATGCCGCGCTGTCCTTCGCCGCGAGCGCCGATGATCCGGCCAGCGGCGGGCGCCACAAGGTGTGGGGCAGCAAACCGTTGTGGGTACTGCCGCAGACCTCGACGATCGCCTCGCACCTGCCCAAGGCGCTGGGGACCGCGCTGGCCATCGAGAGTGGCAAGCGGCTGGGGCAGCCGCTGCCGATCCCGGCCGACAGCATCGTGCTGTGCTCGTTCGGTGATGCCTCGGCCAACCATGCCACGGCGCAGACCGCGTTCAACACGGCGATGTGGTCGGCCTACCAGAAGCTGCCGGCACCGGTCCTGTTCGTCTGCGAGGACAACGGCCTGGGCATCTCGGTGAAGACGCCGGACGGCTGGATTGCCGAGCGCTTCAGCCGCCAGCCCGGGCTGGATTATTTCTTCGCCGATGGCCTGGACCTGGCCAGCGGCCATGCCCAGGTGCAGGCCGCAGTGGAGCACTGCCGTCGTACCCGGCGGCCGACCTTCCTGCATCTGCGCACCACGCGCCTGATGGGCCATGCCGGTACCGATTTTGAAGTGGAATGGCGCGCGTTGCCGGAGCTGTGCGCGGCCGAGGCGCAGGACCCGTTGCTGCGCTCGGCGCAGATCGCGATGGAGTCGGGCTGGATGGATGCCGCCGCCATCGAGGTCGCCTACGAGACGATGCGCGCGCGCTGCATGGCCGCCGCCGCCGAGGCCGAAAGCCGCCCGAAGCTGCAGTCGCTGCAGGACGTGATGGCGCCACTGGCGCCGTACACGCCGGCGGTGGTGCTGGCCGAAGCCCGGCGTGAGGTTCCCGACGAAGCGCGCGAGGCGCTGTACGGTGGTGCCGAGGCGCTGCCGGAGCGGCAGGCACCGCGGCATCTGGCGATCCAGATCAACCACGGCCTGCAGGAACTGCTGGCCAAGTACCCACAGAGCCTGCTGTTCGGCGAGGACGTGGCGCAGAAGGGCGGGGTGTATACGGTCAGCAAGGACCTGCTGCGCCGGTTCGGCCCGCGCCGTGTGTTCAACACCCTGCTGGACGAAACCATGATCCTGGGCATGGCCCAGGGCCTGGCCAACATGGGCATGCTGCCGATCCCGGAAATCCAGTACCTGGCCTATCTGCACAACGCCATCGACCAGGTGCGCGGCGAAGCCTGCTCGCTGCAGTTCTTCTCCAACGACCAGTTCCGCAACCCGATGCTGGTGCGGGTGGCCGGGCTGGGCTACCAGAAGGGCTTCGGTGGCCATTTCCACAACGACAACTCGATCACCGCGCTGCGCGACATCCCCGGCCTGGTGGTCGGTTGCCCGTCGCGCGGCGACGATGCGGTGATGATGCTGCGCACGCTGGCGGCGCTGGCGCGGGTGGATGGGCGGGTAGCCGTGTTCCTCGAGCCGATCGCGCTGTACATGAGCAAGGACCTGCACGAAGCGGGCGATGGCCAGTGGCTGTTCGACTACCCGGCGCAGGGCCAGGCGCTGGTACCGGGAGAGGGCCGCGTCTACGCCGCCGACGCCGGGGACCTGGTGGTCTTCACCTATGGCAACGGCGTGCCGATGGCGCTGCGTGCGACGCGCGCGATCGAGCAGCAGCTGGGCTGGCAGGTGCGGGTGGTCGACCTGCGCTGGCTGGTGCCGCTGGATGCCGGCTTCATCGCTACACAGGCCGCCAGTGCCCGGCGGGTGCTGGTGCTGGACGAGGGGCGGCACAGCGGCGGGGTGGGCGAGGGCGTGGTCACCGCGCTGGTCGAGGCCGGCTTCGGCCACCTGCCGCTGCGCCGGGTCTGCGGTGCCGATACCTATACCCCGCTGGCGGGGGCAGCAATGTTCGGGCTTCCAAGCGACAATGCAGTGATTGGCGCCGCCCTTGAACTGGCGCAGGAACCCTGATGCATGTGTGGATTGGCGGGAATGTTGTTGCCGGCGCCCGTGGCGTCGGCCGAGGTACTGCAGGCGCAGGTGCTGGCGATGGGCGAGGCGCTGCACCACCGCGGGCCGGATGATGGTGGCCGCTGGGTCGATGCCGGGGCCGGCATCGCGCTGGCGCACCGCCGCCTGAGCATTCTCGATCTGTCCCCGCTGGGCCACCAGCCGATGGCTTCGGCCGACGGTCGCTATGTGATGGCCTACAACGGCGAGGTCTACAACTTCGCTGCGCTGCGCGCCGAGCTGGAACCGCTGGGCCACACCTTCCGCGGCCACTCCGACACCGAAGTCCTGCTGGCAGCGATCCTGCAGTGGGGCATCGAAGACACCCTGCAGCGCTGCAACGGCATGTTCGCGATCGCCCTGTGGGACCGTCAGGAACAGTGCCTGTGGCTGGCCCGCGACCGGGTCGGCAAGAAGCCGCTGTACTACGGCTGGGCCGGCGACACGCTGGTGTTCGGTTCTGAACTGAAGGCGCTGTGGCAGCATCCGGCGTTCGACAACGACATCGACCGCGATGCGCTGACCCTGCTGCTGCGGCTGGACTACATCCCGGCGCCGCACAGCATCCACCAGCGCTGCTACAAGCTGATGCCGGGTCGCGTATTGCGCCTGGATGCAGCGACCGTGGCGGCCGGTGCGGCCGCGCACCGCCCGGAGCAGGCGCAACGTCCTTTCTGGGATGCGCGGGCGCGCATGCAGGCGGCGTTGGCGGCGCCGTTCCAGGGCCGTATCGAAGAGGCCGAGGAGCAGCTGGACACGCTGCTTCGCGATGCGGTGGCGCTGCGCATGGTGGCCGACGTACCGGTAGGCGTGTTCCTGTCCGGCGGCACCGATTCGTCGCTGGTGGCGGCGCTGATGCAGGCCCAGAGCGGGCAGCCGGTGCACAGTTTCAGCATCGGTTTCACCGGTTCGGGCCACGACGAGGCACCGCTGGCCAGGGAGCTGGCGACGCACCTGGGCTGCGACCATACCGAGTTGTATGTCAGCGGTGCCGATGCGCTGGCGGTAGTGCCGCAGTTGCCCGCGATGTTCGACGAGCCCTTCGCCGATGCCTCGCAGGTGCCGACCGCGCTGGTCGCGCGCCTGGCCCGGCAGGGCGTGACGGTGGCGCTGTCCGGTGACGGCGGCGATGAATTGTTCTTTGGTTACACCCGCTATGTACGCGCGCTGCGCAACTGGCAGATGCTGGGCCGCGTGCCGGGGCCGCTGCGGCGCTGGATGGGCGCGCGTTCGCAGCAGCAGGGCGAGGCCTCGCGCACGGGCGGCCTGGCCGCACTGCTGGCCGAGTCCGGTGCGCGCGGTATCGGCGATGTGTACCGCAACCGCATCTCGCGCTGGCGCGACCCGGCCGCAGCGGTACCAGGGGCGCAGGCGGCGGGCAGCTTCTACGACCTGGCCGACCCGCTGCACGGCGCCGGCACGCCGGCCGACGCGATGATGCTGGCCGATTACGTGACCTACCTGCCGGATGATCTGCTGTGCAAGGTTGACCGCACTTCGATGGCGGTCAGCCTGGAGGCGCGTGCGCCGTTGCTGGACTGGCGCGTGGCCGAGTTCGCCTGGTCACTGCCGCTGGGCTTCAAGCGCAGCGAAACCACCAGCAAGGTGCTGCTCAAGCGTGTTCTTGGCCGCTACGTGCCGCAGTCGATGGTGCACCGGCCCAAGCGTGGCTTCGGTGCGCCGGTCAGCGATTGGCTGAAGGGTGACCTGCGGCCGTGGGCCGAAGACCTGCTGCAGCCGGCGCGCCTGGAGCGCGAGGGCGTGTTGTCGGCGGCGGCGGTGCAGCCGCTGTGGCAGCAGTTCCTCGGCGGGCAGCGCAAGTGGCATACCCACCTGTGGAACGTGCTGATGTTCCAGGCCTGGCAGGCGCATTGGCGGCAGGTGCGGGCGGGCGTGACCGGCCGCTGATCTTCACCGGCGCGCACGGGGCCGGCGACTAGGCTGGGCCTCCCGCACCGTGAGGAGTATGTCCCGATGTCCATCCCCACCATCGCCGTGTTCGTTGGCAGCCTGCGCAAGGACTCCTGCAACCGCAAGCTGGCCCATGCGCTGGAGAAGATCGCCGGCCAGCGTGCACGCTTCCAGTACGTGCAGATCGGCGACCTGCCGCTGTACGACCAGGACTTCGATGGAAACTACCCGCCGCAGGGCACGCGGCTGAAGGACCAGGTCCGCGCCGCCGACGCGGTGCTGTTCGTGACCCCGGAATACAACCGGTCGGTGCCGGGCGTGTTGAAGAACGCCATCGACATCGGCTCGCGACCGTATGGTGACAGTGCGTTTGCCGGCAAGCCGGCGGCGGTGATCGGCGCCTCCATCGGCCAGATCGGCACCGCCGTGGCCCAGCAGCACCTGCGCAACAGCCTGGCCTTCCTCGACATGCATGTGCTCGGCCAGCCCGAGGCGTTCATCCACTTCAAGGACGGCCTGATCGATGCCGACGGCACGATCCACAACGAGGGCACGCAGAAATTCCTGCAGGGCTACGTGGACCGGTTCCTGTCGCTGATCGCGGTGCACGTCAAGGGCGATTGACGCCAGCGGCCGCCGCCCCCATCTGCGATAATGACCTGCTCGGGTGCCGCAATGGCACCCGTCGCAGGCAGTGCGACACCCCCGCGCCAGTCTGGCCAGGCATCGGCGGATATCCCCCGTTTCTCCACGGCTTATCCACAGGCTTGTCCATGGCCGCCGGGGTCGGCGCATGCCTACACTCGTCTGGTCCACTTTTGCAGGAAACACCGCAGCATGTCCGCCCGTTCCGGCTTCCGTTCCAACCGCAGAGAGCGCGGCGATGGTTTTGATCGTGATCGCGATGAATCGCGCATCGATCAGCTGCGGGTACCGCCGCATTCGGTGGAGGCCGAGCAGGCGGTGCTGGGTGGCCTGATGCTGGCGCCCGAAGCATATGACCGGGTCAACGACCAGCTGACCGAAGGCGATTTCTACCGCCGCGATCACCAGATGATCTACCGCGCGATCCGCGAGCTGTCCGAGCGCGAACGGCCGTTCGACGCGGTCACCCTGGGCGAGTGGTTCGAATCGCAGGGCAAGCTGGAGCTGGTCGGCGACGGCGCCTACCTGATCGAGCTGGCCAGCACCACGCCGTCGGCGGCCAACATCGTGGCCTACGCCGAGATCGTGCGTGACAAGGCGGTGCTGCGGCAGCTGATCCAGGTCGGTACTGACATCGTCAACGACGGTTTCCAGCCCGAGGGCCGTGACAGCAGCGAGCTGCTGGCTTCGGCGGAAAAGAGCGTGTTCGCCATCGCCGAGCAGGGCGCACGTGGCCGTACCGATTTCGTGGCGATGCCCGGCGCCCTGAAGGACGCGTTCGAAGAACTGCGCAACCGCTTCGAGAACGGCGGCAACATCACCGGCCTGCCAACCGGCTACAACGACTTCGATGCGATGACCGCCGGCCTGCAGCCGACCGACCTGATCATCCTCGCCGCGCGCCCGGCCATGGGCAAGACCACCTTCGCGCTGAACATCGCCGAGTACGCGGCGATCAAGTCGAAGAAGGGTGTGGCGGTGTTCTCGATGGAAATGTCGGCCTCGCAGCTGGCAATGCGCCTGATTTCCTCCAACGGCCGCATCAACGCGCAGCGCCTGCGTACCGGCCAGCTGGAAGACGAGGACTGGAGCCGCGTCACCAGTGCGATCAAGATGCTGAAGGAAACCAAGATCTTCATCGACGATACGCCGGGCGTGTCGCCGGAAGTGCTGCGCTCCAAGTGCCGCCGCCTCAAGCGCGAGCATGACCTGGGCCTGGTGGTGATCGACTACCTGCAGCTGATGAGCGTGCCCGGCAACAGCGAAAACCGCGCGACCGAAATCTCGGAAATCTCGCGTTCGCTGAAGGGCCTGGCCAAGGAACTGCACGTGCCGGTGATCGCGCTGTCCCAGCTCAACCGCTCGCTGGAAACGCGTACCGACAAGCGCCCGGTGATGGCCGATCTTCGTGAATCGGGCGCAATCGAACAGGACGCGGACATGATCGTGTTCATCTACCGCGACGACTACTACAACAAGGAAAACTCGCCGGACAAGGGCCTGGCCGAGATCATCATCGGCAAGCACCGTGGTGGCCCGACCGGCTCGTGCAAGCTGAAGTTCTTCGGTGAGTACACGCGTTTCGACAACCTGGCCCACGACTCGGTCGGTTCGTTCGAATAACCGTAGTGCCGGCCGCTGGCCGGCAGTCACGCCACGGCCGGAAGACCATTCGAAACGCCAGACTTCCGTACGTGGCGTGTAAATGACATGTAACGCGCCGCTTCTACGATTCCGCCGCTGCTGCCCTTTCGACGCCGCCCTTCGGCGTCCAGCGTGCCCAAGGAATCCGCCCCCATGCCGTCCCACGCTCCGCTTCGCCGCAACCTGCTGGCCCTGCTGGTCTGTGCCTCGCTGCCGTCGCTGGCCGCTGCTGAAACCGCTCCCGACACCGACGCGCAGTCGGCCACCACGCTCGATTCGATTTCGGTGATCGGCCGCGGCGAAGCCCGCCAGGTACAGCGCGTGACCGCCGAGGACATGAAGGTGCTGCCGCCCGGTGCCAATCCGCTGAAGCTGCTCGCGACCAAGCCGGGCGTGCATTTCGAATCGGCCGATGCCACCGGCGCCTACGAATGGTCCACCACCATCAGCCTGCGCGGCTTCAACCAGAACCGCCTCGGCTACACCCTCGATGGCATTCCGCTGGGCAACATGGCCTATGGCAACAGCAACGGCCTGCACATCAGCCGCGCGGTGATCAGCGAGAACCTCGGCGGTGCCGACGTCTCCACCGGTATCGGCGCGCTGGGTACCCCGTCCACCAGCAACCTCGGTGGCGTGTTCCAGTTCTATTCGATCGATCCGTCCACCGAGTTCGGCGTGGTGCTGGCGCAGGGCTTCGGCAGTGACAATGCGCGCCGCAGCTATGCACGCCTGGAGACGGGCGAGCACCAGGGGTTTGCCGCCTACCTGTCCGGTGTGTACTCCGAAGGCGACAAGTGGAAGGGCAAGGGCTCGCAGGAGCTGAAACAGTTCAACAGCAAGGCGACCTACAACTTCGGTACGGACAGCAGGATCACCGCGCTGTTCAATGTCTCGCGGCGCGTCGAAGCGGACTACCAGGACCTGTCGCTGGAGATGATCGATCGCCTCGGCTGGGGCTGGGACAACTACGCGCCGGACTGGGATCGCGCCGTCGCTGCCGCACGTGGCAGATTCAGCGGCGGCGTCAACAGCCCGTGGGATGCGTATTACTCTGGCCATGGCCTGCGCAACGATGACCTGTCCAGCATCGCCGGCGATTTTGGCCTGAACGAATCGATGCGGCTGAAGGTCAACGTCTACAACCACAGCAACCGCGGCCAGGGCCACTGGTTCAGCCCGTCCAATCCGTCCAACCCGGGTACCAGCCGCGAGATCCCGATCTCGATCCGCACCACGGAATACGCGATCGACCGCACTGGCGTGACCTCGGCATTCACCTGGAATGTCGGCGGCCACGAACTCGAAGCCGGCCTCTGGTACGAGGACAATGGCCACAGCGTGCAGCGCAACTTCTACTACATCGATGGCCCGATCACCGACGACTTCTTCCTGCGCAATCCGGACCAGCGCGTGTGGCACCAGCGCTACACCACCATCACCCGCCAGTTCTACGTGCAGGACCGCTTCCGCCTGTTCGATGACCGCCTGACCATCGACATCGGTGCGAAGTCGCCGCACACCCGCACCAGCGTGCGCACGCCGCTGGGCAGCTATGCCAACAACAGCAGCCTGACCGCCAAGAAGGGCTTCCTGCCGCAGGCCGGCTTCAACTTCAAGCTCAACGAAGGCAACGAGATCTTCGGTTCGTTCGCCAAGAACATCGCGGCCTATGCGCTGGGCGTGGGCAGCCCGTTCAACGTGCCGCAGGCGGCGTTCGATGCCAGCGCACAGAACCTGAAGCCGGAACAGTCGCGCACGCTGGAGCTGGGCTGGCGTGGCTACGGCCAGGGTTATGAAGCCTCGGTTGCGGTGTACGACGTCAAGTTCGACAACCGCCTGCTGGCGATCGCCCAATGCGTGGGCATCCTCGGCTGCCCGGCGCTGTTCTCCAACGTCGGTTCGGTGACCAGCCGTGGCGCCGAGGCGACCCTGCAGCTGAAGCCGATGCAGGACCTGGCCTGGTCCAACGCGCTGTCGTGGAATGACAGCACCTACGACAACGACTACGTGAACAACGGCGTGGTGCCGACCCGCGGCAAGAAGACCGTCGACACCCCGGAATGGATGTTCGCCAGCACCCTGGCGTGGACCCCGGGCCCTTGGGACATGCGCCTGTCGGCCAACCATGTCGGCAAGCGCTACGTGACCTACACCAATGATGTGTCGGTGCCGAGCTACTGGCTGGTCAACGCCTCGGTGGCCTATGACTTCGGCACGCTGGGCCCGGCGCAGAACCTGACCGTGGCGCTGAACCTGACCAACCTGACCGACAAGCGCTACCTGTCGTCGATCAACACCAACGGCACCTATGCCGCCGACCCGACCCGCAGCCTGGCGACCATGCAGGTCGGTGCACCGCGCCAGGTGATGGCCACCGCAACCGTGCGCTTCTGATGCGCGGTCCTGTCGATCCGGAAAGCCGTCGTCGCCTGCTGCGCATGGCGTGGCAGGGCACGGGGGCGGCGATCGCGCTGGCGGCGATGCCGGGGCTGGCCACGGCCGGTCCACGGCCGCGGCTGGGGCGCGATCCGTTCTCCCTCGGTGTCGCCGCCGGTGATCCGGATCCACAGGGCGCGGTGCTGTGGACGCGGTTGGCCCCGGACCCGCTCAATGGTGGCGGCATGCCACCGCGGGCGGTGCCGGTGCGCTGGTTCGTGGCTGAAGACCCGGGCATGCGCCGGCTGGTGCAGCGTGGCGTTGCCGCCGCGGCGCCGGAGCTGGCCCATTCGGTGCACGTGGAGGTCAACGGCCTGCGCCCGGGCCGCGACTATTACTATCGATTCGCCTGCGATGGCGATGAGGAAAGCGCGGTCGGCCACTTCCGTACCGCGCCGCTGCTGGACACGCAACTGCAGCAGCTGCGGCTGGCCCTGTGCACCTGCCAGGCCTGGAACAGTGGCTACTATCCGGTGCTGCGCGACATCGCACAGAGCGATGTCGACCTGGTGCTGCATGCCGGTGACTACCTGTACGAATACAGCCCGCTGCAGAACGCACGCGGGCGCACGCTGGATGCCGAGCGCTTCAGCGGCGAGACGGTCAGCCTGCAGCGCTACCGTGACCAGTACGCGCTGTACAAGCTCGATCCGGATCTGCAGGCCGCGCACGCCGCACACGCGTTCGCGGTGATCTGGGATGACCACGAGGTGCAGAACGATTACTCCGGCATCCACCCGGAAAAGCCCGGCGTATCGACCGAAGACTTCATCGTGCGCCGCGCCGCGGCCTACCGTGCGTTCTACGAACACCTGCCGATGCGCAGCGCGCCGACCGGCAATGGCGGCCTGCGCGTGCACCGGCGCCTGCGCTATGGCGATCTGGCACAGCTGACCCTGCTCGACTGTAGGCAGTTCCGCCCGGCCAATCCCTGTGGCGTCGGTGAGTCACCACGCTGTGACGCCGCACTGGACCCGCGCATGAGCATGCTCGGTGCAGGCCAGGAGGCGTGGTTCGCACAGTCGATGGCCGCCGCGCAGGGCACGCGCTGGAACGTGGTGGTGCAGCAGCTGCTGATGGCGCAGCTGCGGCTGGACGGCGGCACGCCGCGCGAGCGTTTCTGGAACGACGCCTGGGATGGCTATCCCGCCGCACGCAAACGATTGCTGCAGGCGCTGCAGGCAGGTGGCCAGGGCAACGCCATCGTGCTCGGTGGCGACTGGCATTCCACCTTCGTCAACGACCTGAAGCTGGATTTCGACACGGCCGATGCCCCGGTGCTGGCCACCGAGTTCATTGCCCCGGCGATCAGCAGCGGCGGCGACGATACGCCCTATGGCCCGTACTACGGTCCGTCGATTCCGCAGAACCCGCATATCCGCTATTTCGATGGTGATCGCCGTGGCTGGTGGAAGCTGCAGCTGAACCGGCAGACGGTGGACGCCGAGCTGCGTTTCGCCGACAGCGTGCTGCGCGCGGATGCACCGGTACGCACGGCCGCACGCTTCCAGTTGGCCCATGGCCGCCCGGGCGCACTGCCGGTGTGAATCCGTTCGGTAGTGCCGGCCGCTGGCCGGCAACCTCCTGAATCTCCGGTTTCCCCACCACCGGTTTCATCGCCCCCAGCCTGGGTTTCGTCGCAAACCGTTTGCGGGCAGCGAGGGCGGGGCGCCATGGTGTCCACAGGCGGCAGGGTGCCGCCCCAAGGAGACCGTGATGAAGACCCTGTTCGCGCTCGGTGTGTGGTGCCTGCTGTTCGTGCTGTGCTGGCCGCTGGCGATCCTCGCCCTGATCGCCTGGCCGTTCGTGTGGCTGCTGAGCCTGCCGTTCCGCCTGGTCGGCATCACCTTCTCGGCGCTGTTCGCGTTCCTGCGCGCGCTGTTCATGCTGCCGGCACGCCTGCTCGGTGGCGGCCCGGTGGCCGCATGAGGGCGCTGCTGCTGGCCGCGCTGGCGCTGATTGCGCTGCCCGCGCTCGCTGCACCGGCCGTGCCGCCGTCGTCTGCCTGGCTCGAGCGCCAGCAGACCGCGGCTGCTGACGAAGCGGATGCCGCAGCGGCGGCGACACCGAAAGCCCGGGAGCGCTGCCGGGTGGTGAAGGAATGGAAGGCCGGCGATACGGTGGTGCAGCACAAGATCTGCGACGATCCACCGAAGAAGCCGGCTGGAAAGGCCTAGCGCCGAGCCCATGCCCGGCTGCTCTCCACAACGGCCAAGCCAGGCAGGGGCACGGCTTCACATCATGTCGCTTCGGCACGCAGCGCTGCCTGCACGGCCGGTCGCGCGTTGACCCTGCGGGTGTAGGCAGGCAGTGCCGGCCACGCCGCCAGATCGATGGAGAAGAAGCGGCACCAGCCAAGCACGGTGAACAGATAGGCATCGACCACGCTGAAGCTTGAACCCATCAGGAAATCCTGTTGTGCCAGGATTTCCTGCAGCAGATCGAAGCGCTTGAAGAGTTTTGCACGGAAGAATGCCTTGGCCTCTTCCGGCAGTGCGGCATTGAACAGTGGTGCCGAACCGGCATGGATTTCGCTGGTGACAAAGTTCAACCACTCCTGCAGCCGTACCCGCTCCCAGCTGCCGACGGGCGGGGCCAGCGCGCATTCGGGTTTCAGGTCGGCCAGGAACTGGACGATCGCCGGGCCTTCGGTCAGCACCTGGCCGTCGTCCAGCTCCAGCGCGGCAACGTATCCCTTGCGGTTGATCGTACGGAAATCGCGGCCATCGGCGGTCTGCCTGGTCGCGTTGTCGACCTTGACCAGTTCGAACGGGAGGCCCAGCTCTCGCAGCACGATGTGGGGTGACAGCGAGCACGTGTAGGGCGTGTAGTACAGCTTCATGGACGATCTCGAGAGGGAAGAGCGGCTGGGAAAGCCGATGCAGGGCAGTCTGCTGGCGCGGCGGTATCCGGTAAAATCAATCTTCGATTTCCACGCCATAAGCTGGGCTACTGCCTGCCATGATGAATCTTGCCCATTGGCGTCTGCTGGTTGCGGTGGCCGACGAGGGAACCATCTCGCGCGGCGCCGATCGCGTCGGCATCAGCCAATCCGGTGCCAGCCAGGCACTGGCCCAGTTGGAGGCCTCGCTGGGCTTTGCGGTCTTCGTGCGCGAGCGACGTCAGGTGGAGATCACCGCGCTGGGGCAGCGAGTGATCGAACACGCACGCAGCATGCTGGGCGGACTGCAGGCCATCCGCGCGCTGGCCGACGACAGCCGGGGGGTTAGTGGAGTCCGCATCCGCCTGGCCAGCTTTCCTTCGATCATTTCGGGCGTGTTGCCCCCGCTGTTGCGTGATTTCCGGCGGCGTCACCCGGGCATCGAGGTGGTGACCGTGGAAGGTACCGACGTCGAGGTCGAGCACTGGCTGGCATCCGGCATGGTCGATGCCGGGGTGGTGATGAACCCCGCGGCCGATCGAGACCCGCTGGCACTGGGCAGCGATGGGTGGATGGCGGTGCTGCCGCAGGCGCATCCACTGGGGCGTCGCGCCACCGGGAGCGGGGTGGCGCTGAGCGAGCTGGCGGCCGAACCCTTCATCCTTGCAACGGGCGGCTGTGCGGTGAATGGTCAGCGCTTGATGAGTGACGCTGGCTTGGAAATGACAGACGTACGGGTGACCGTACGCGACTGGGCCAGCGCGTGCGTGCTGGTCCGCGAAGGGCTGGGTGTTTCGCTGGTGCCCGAATCCACGCTGCCTGAGGACCGGCATGGCCTGCGGGTGATGCCGCTACGGCCGCTCATCCAGCGGGTGTTCGGTCTTGTCAGTTCGGATGCCGGAAAGGCATCGCCGGCGACCCGGCTGTTGCTGGACGAGCTGCGTGGCCAATGAAAAACCCCGCCGAGGCGGGGTTTTTTGATTGCTGGGGTGTGCCGGCCAGCGGCCGGCACTACCAGCGAACGATCAGTTCGCCTTGTGGATGGCGCGCTTGCTGACCGCCATCGCCGCGTCGTGGATCACTTCCGACAGCGACGGGTGGGCGTGGCAGATGCGGGCCAGGTCATCGGCCGAGCCGCTGAACTCCATGGTCAGCACGCCTTCGTGCACCAGCTCGGAGACGTTGGCGCCGACCAGGTGCATGCCGAGGATGCGGTCGGTTTCGGCATGGGCCAGGATCTTCACGAAACCCGCCGGCTCGATCATCGCCACGGCACGGCCGTTGGCGGCGAACGGGAAGCTGCCGGCCTTGTACGGAATGCCTTCGGCCTTCAGCTGGGCTTCGGTCTTGCCGACCCAGGCCAGTTCCGGCTCGGTGTAGATGACCCACGGAATGGTGTCGAAGTTGACGTGGCCGGGCAGGCCGGCGATCAGCTCAGCCACCGCGATGCCTTCCTCGAAGCCCTTGTGCGCCAGCATCGGGCCGCGCACGCAGTCGCCGACCGCCCACACGCCGTTGACGCCGGTGTGGCAGTGCGCGTCGACTTCGATCTGGCCGCGTTCGTTGATCTTGACGCCGGTGCCTTCGGCCAGCAGGCCCTTGGTGGCGGCGCGACGGCCGACGGCCACCAGCAGCTTGTCCACGGTCAGGGTCTTTTCGCCTTCGCTGTCGGTGTAGGTGACAACGACTTCCTTCTTCTTGCCCTTGCCGGTGATCTCGGTCTTGGAGACCTTGGCACCGAGGCGAATGTCCAGGCCCTGCTTCTTGAATTCCTTGGCAGCGGTCTTGGCCACTTCGGCGTCGGCCACGGCCAGGAACTCCGGCAGTGCTTCCAGGATGGTGACTTCAGCGCCCAGGCGCTTCCACACGCTGCCCAGTTCCAGGCCGATCACGCCGGCACCGATCACCGCCAGGCGGTTCGGCACTTCGGTGAAGTCCAGGCCGCCGACGTTGTCGACGATGGTCTCGCCGTCGAACTTGGCGAACGGCAGTTCGATCGAATCCGAACCGGCCGCGATGATCACGTTGGTGCCCTTCAGCTCGACGATGGAACCGTCATGCTGGGTGACCTTGACCACGTTGCCCGGCTGCAGTTCGCCAAAACCGTAGTAAGCGGCGACCTTGTTGGCCTTGAACAGCATGCCGATGCCGCCGGTGAACTGCTTGACGATCTTGTCCTTGCGGCCAACCATCGCCTCGACGTCGATCTTGGCATCCTTGAAGCTGATGCCATGGTCGCCAAAGATGTGGCCCATGTTCCAGAACTGGCGCGAGGAATCCAGCAGCGCCTTGGACGGGATGCAGCCCACGCGCAGGCAGGTGCCGCCCAGGGCCGGCTTGCCGTCCTTGCCCAGCGCTGCGTCGATGCAGGCGGTCTTCAGGCCCAGCTGTGCCGCGCGGATGGCAGCGTGGTAACCGGCCGGGCCGGCACCGATGACGACGACGTCGAATTGTTCAGCCATTGAATTATTCCTTGATGCATTACCAGAACCCCTCCGCGCAGGCGCGGAGGGGCGGGAGGTGTCTTACAGGCCGAACAGCATGCGGCCCGGGTTTTCCAGCTGGTTCTTGATGTCCACCAGGAACTGCACCGAATCCTTGCCGTCGATGATGCGGTGGTCGTAGGACAGCGCCAGGTACATCATCGGCGCGATCACGACCTGGCCGTTCTGGGCGATCGGACGCTCCTTGATGGCGTGCATGCCCAGGATGGCGCTCTGCGGCGGGTTGATGATCGGGGTCGACAGCAGCGAACCGAAGGTGCCGCCGTTGGTCACGGTGAAGGTGCCGCCCTGCAGTTCTTCCAGGCTCAGCTTGCCGTCACGCGCCTTCTTGGCGTAGTCGGCGATGGTCTTCTCGATGTCGGCGAACGACATGCGCTCGACGTTGCGCAGGACCGGGGTGACCAGGCCCTTCTCGGTCGAGACGGCGATCGAGATGTCCGAGTAGCCGTGGTAGATGATGTCGTCGCCGTCGATCGAGGCGTTGACCAGCGGGAAGCGCTGCAGCGCGTTGGCAGCGGCCTTCACGAAGAAGCTCATGAAGCCCAGCTTGATGCCGTGGGCCTTGACGAACTCGTCCTGCAGTTCCTTGCGCGCCGCCGACACCTTGGACAGGTCGACTTCGTTGAAGGTGGTCAGCATGGCGGTCGAGTTCTTCGACTCCATCAGGCGCTCGGCGATGCGCTTGCGGATGCGGGTCATCGGCACGCGCTCTTCCGGACGTGCGCCACCGGCCTTGCCGGCGCCGCCGTTGCGGGCGAAGTTGACGATGTCTTCCTTGGTCACCGCGCCGCGGCGGCCGGTGCCGTCGACGTCGGCCGGGTTCACGCCTTCGGTGATGGCGGTGAAGCGGGCGCCCGGCGGCAGCGCGTCGGCGGCCGACTTGGCGGCCGGAGCCGGAGCGGCGGCAGCAGCCGGAGCCGCAGCCGCAGCGGCCGGCGCGGCCTCAGCCTTCTTCTCTTCAGCGGCCGGAGCCGGGGCAGCGGCCACGGCGCCTTCTTCGATGATCGCCACGACCTGGCTGGAGGTCACGGTCGAGCCTTCGGCGAACTTGATTTCCTTGAGCACGCCGTCGACCGGCGACGGCACTTCCAGGACGACCTTGTCGGTTTCCAGGTCAAGCAGGTTTTCGTCGCGCTTGACGGCGTCGCCCACCTTCTTGTGCCAGGTGGCGATGGTGCCGTCGGCGACGGATTCGGGCAGTACCGGGGCTTTGACTTCGGTGGCCATTGCGGGAGCTTCCTGGTTTGTCTTCTAAATAGGGGGAGGATTATTCAGCGAACGTGTCGTTGAACGGGTTGACCAGTGCATCGGCGACCAGCTGCTGCTGTTCGCGGACGTGGTCAGCCATGTGACCGGCAGCCGGCGAAGCCGAACGTGCGCGACCGGCGTAGTGCAGGTTCTGGCCATCGGCCAGGCAGAACTGCAGATGGTGGCGGATCTGGTACCACGCACCCTGGTTCTGCGGTTCTTCCTGCGTCCACACCACGTCGGTGGCCTTGCCGTACTTCTTCAGTTCGGCGGCCAGCAGCGCACGCGGGAACGGATACAGCTGCTCCACGCGGATGATCGCCACATCGTCCTGGCCACGCTTGGTCTGGTCTTCCAGCAGGTCGTAGTAGACCTTGCCGGAGCACAGCACCACGCGCTTGACCTTCTTGGCATCGGCATTGGCATCGCCGATCAGGTGCTGGAACTCGCCGTTGGCCAGTTCGTCCAGGGTCGACACGGCCAGCTTGTGGCGCAGCAGCGACTTCGGCGACATCACCACCAGCGGCTTGCGGGTGGTCAGGTGCAGCTGGCGGCGCAGCATGTGGAAGGCCTGTGCCGGGGTCGACGGCACCACCACCAGCATGTTCTCCAGCGCACACAGCTGCAGGAAGCGCTCCAGGCGCGCCGAGCTGTGTTCCGGGCCTTGCCCTTCGTAGCCATGCGGCAGCAGCAGGGTCAGGCCGGAAATGCGGCCCCACTTGGCTTCACCGGCAGCGATGAACTGGTCGATCACCACCTGGGCGCCGTTGGCGAAGTCGCCGAACTGGCCTTCCCAGATGCACAACGTGTTCGGATCGGTGGTGGAGAAGCCGTACTCATAGGCCATCACCGCTTCTTCGCTCAGCAGCGAGTCGATGACGGTGGCCTTTTCCGGAGAATCCACCAGCTGCCGCAGCGGCATGTAGTAGTTGTCGGTCTTCTGGTCGTGCAGGATCGCGTGGCGGTGCGTGAACGTACCGCGGCCGACGTCCTGGCCGACCAGGCGCAGTGCATGGCCTTCGTCGAGCAGGGTGGCGTAGGCCAGGTTCTCGGCAAAGCCCCAGTCGCCCGGGATCTCGCCGGCAGCCATCTTGCGACGGTCGTCGTAGACCTTGGCCACGCGCGAGTGCAGCTGCACTTCGTCCGGCACGGTGTTGATCAGCTTGGCCAGCTCGACCAGCTTGTTCTTCTCGACCTTGGTCGAGACCGGATCGGACAGCTTGCCTTCCAGCAGCTTCGGCCAATCGACGAACAGCGGGCTGCTCGGCGGGGTCTTCTCGACCTTGGCCAGCTCGGTGGTCACTTCACCGGCGTCCAGCTTCTCGCGGTAGGCATCGACCATCGCCTTGCCGGCGCCGGCGGCGATCACGCCCGCCATTTCCAGCTGCTCGGCGTACATCTCGCGGGTGGTGGCGTGCTTGCGGATCACCTGGTACATCAGCGGCTGGGTGATTGCCGGCTCGTCGGCCTCGTTGTGGCCCCAACGGCGGTAGCACATCAGGTCGATCACCACGTCCTTGGCGAACGTCTGGCGGAACTCGAAGGCCAGCTGTGCGGCGAACACCACCGCTTCCGGATCATCGCCGTTCACGTGCAGCACCGGGGCGGCGATCATCTTCGCCACGTCGGTGGCGTAGCGCGTGGAGCGCGTATCCAGCGGGTTGGAGGTGGTGAAGCCGACCTGGTTGTTGACCACG
This sequence comes from Stenotrophomonas sp. YJH_SMC_57, assembly GCF_059369755.1. NCBI lineage: Bacteria > Pseudomonadati > Pseudomonadota > Gammaproteobacteria > Lysobacterales > Lysobacteraceae > Stenotrophomonas > Stenotrophomonas sp. YJH_SMC_57. The sequence continues at coordinate 235,730 of NZ_JCAFSZ010000006.1, read as the reverse complement.
ATGTGCACGGTGCCGCCGACGGCGAAGCCGCGCGCCTGCGACATCTGGAACAGCTCCATGACCACGCCCTGGCCGGAGAAGGCCGCGTCGCCGTGGATCAGGATCGGCATGACCTGCTTGCGCGCGGTGTCCTTGCGGCGCTCCTGGCGCGAACGCACGGAACCGGCCACGACCGGGTCGGCGATTTCCAGGTGCGACGGGTTGAACGCCAGCGCCAGGTGCACCGGGCCGCCGTCGGTGGCGACGTCGGCCGAGAAGCCCATGTGGTACTTCACATCGCCGGCCGAAGCGTGCTCGTCGTGCTCGAACTTGCCTTCGAATTCGTCGAACAGCTTGCGCGGGTTCTTGCCCAGGGTGTTGACCAGCACGTTCAGGCGGCCGCGGTGGGCCATGCCGATCACCACGTCCTTGACGCCATCCTTGCCGGCGCTGCGGATGATGGTGTCCATCATCGGGATCAGCGAATCGCCGCCTTCCAGCGAGAAGCGCTTCTGGCCGACGTACTTGGTGTGCAGGTAGCGTTCCAGGCCCTCGGCGGCGGTCAGGCGCTCCAGGGTGCGGCGCTGGGTGTCAGCGTCCAGCTGGTAGTTGCCACCGGCCGCTTCCAGCTTCTTGTAGATCCACTGGCGCTGCTCGACCTCGGAGATGTGCATGAACTCCGCACCGATCGAGCCGGTGTAGGTCGCCTTCAGGCGCGCCAGCAGGTCGCGCAGCTTCATGCGCGGCTGGCCACCGACGCCGCCGGTGCTGAATTCGCTGTTGAGGTCGCCATCGGACAGGCTGTGGAACGGCAGGCCCAGGTCCGGGGTGTTGACCGGCGTGGTCAGGCCCAGCGGGTCCAGGCGGGCGTCCAGATGGCCGCGCGAGCGGTAGGCGGTGATCAGACGACCGACATTGCGCTCACGCTCGTCGCCCGCACCGTTGCCGGTGCCGGCTTTCAGCGCATCCTTGGCCGCGTCCGCAATGTGGGAGATGACGGCCGAGTGCGGAATGTCACCTGCTTCGCGGCCCTTGAAGCCGTCGAAGTAGGTTTTCCATTTGGGATCGACACTATCCGGGGAGACCAGGTACTGCTCGTACAGGTCCTCGACATAGGAGGCGTTGCCGCCGGCGAGTTGCGAAGATTGCGCAAACTGCTTCAGTTGATTGTCCACGATGGAGGGTGTTGATTCGCTTTGTGGGGTATGGCTTCAGAAGGACCCGGCAGGAAGATGAATAGCCCTGCGCGGGCGCGTTCAAACAGCCAAATTGTACCCCCAACCGGACACGAAGGGGCGCCGCCCGAGGCATCGCAGGTCCACCGGTGCCGCTTCCAGACAGGTTGAGGCAGCCCGCTCCGCTCAGAGGCCGAGCGCGCGAAGTTCGCTGCAATCGCGCGAACGGTCCCAGACACGCTGCAATTGCTGCTCGAACGGCTGCGAACGTGCCGGTAGCGCGATGCCGGCCTCGCCGTCGAGGCGGTGGCCGATCAGACGAAAGTAGAAGTCACCGGCATCGTTGAGCATGCACGCCGAGGCCAGCGCACGGTCGATCGGGTCGGAGACCTCGCGGACCTGGATCACGCTGGGCAGGCGCTGGGCCAGCGCCAGCAGGGGCGCTCCGGCCGAGGCGATCGCTGCCGCATCGTGCACGATCACCCGCAGCTGCTTGTCGTGGCGGGCGGTGACGAAACGGCGCAGGGCGGCCTGCACGGGCGGTGCGTCGAGCAGGCCCGGGTCCAGCTGGCGGCTGTGCAGCCACAGTTGGCGACGGGCGCGATGGACGATGGCGGTGGTGATGTCCACCGCTTCGGCGCGGCTGTCGACGGCGCTGGCCACGCCCAGCCGGCGGCGCATCTGCTGGTGACCGATGCCGGCTTCTTCAAACACATCGCCCTCGGGCAGGAAGCCCTGGCGGGCATAGAACGCCCGGGCCGGCAGCTGGGCGTGCAGATGCAGTTCGGCCAGGCCGAGCCGGCGCCCGGCCTCGACCAGGGCCAGCAGCAGGGCCTCACCCACCCCGTGGCTGCGATGGCTGGCCAGCACCGCCATGCGACCGATACGGCCGTCCGGTGCCAGCCGGCCGGTGCCGACCGGCCGGTCTTCAGCGTCCAGCGCCAGCACATGGGCGCTGACCGGGTCCAGCGCATCGCGTTCCAGCTCGGCGGCGATGCCCTGTTCCTGCACGAACACGCGCTGGCGCACGTCGTGGATCGCGACGTGGGCGTCGGCGTGGCTGACCTGCTGGACCCGGATCATCGCGATGGCTCAGGCGCGGTCGTCGTCGCTGTCGTCTTCGTCGTGATCCTCGAAGTTGACGATGACCTCGATGCCGTCGTCATGCACGGTCACGGTGTGGACATCGTCGGACACCGTGTTGTCGTCGATCGCATCCACGCGGTCACGGCCTTCGACCACCTCGCCCAGCACCACGCTGTCCTCGCCGTCGTCCTCGTCTTCGGCGTCATACAGCTCGTTGGGGTCGATCAGCTGGAACACGCCGCCGACCAGCAGCCGCTGGACCACGGCACGGCCCTTGTCGGACAGGCCGCGATAGGCCGCGGCGTCGAGCTGCTCGGCACCGGCCAGGCGCTGCGCGTCCTTCACCGGCAGCGCGAAGTCCTGGCCGCTGACGTACAGGCTGGCACCGCGCTTGGCCCGGCGCCAGGCCAGGCGCGCCCACGGATGGCGCTGCAGCAGCAGGCCCGAAGCCAGGGCCTGGACCACTTCTTCCGCTGCCGGTGCGGCCTGGTGGGCCATCACTTCGCCGGCGGCGCGGTAGGTGGTGATGAAGCGGCCGAACCAGTCGCCCAGCTTGTCCGGGTCGTTCATGCGGATGGCATTGAGCGCGGTGATCACCCGGGCCATCGCCACCGTGTCGATCTCGTTCGGGTCGGCCGGCACCTTCAGGTCGGCATCCTGGTAGCGGATGTTCTCGTCGGCATCGGCGATCAGGGTATCCAGGTAGTCGCTGATCAGCTCGGCCGAGGACGGCGCGCGCATGCCGAACGAGAAGGTCAGGCAGGGGTCTTCAGCCACGCCGTGGTGCGGCACGTTCGGCGGCAGGTACAGCATGTCGCCCGGCGCCAGCACCCAGTCGTGGGTCGGCTTGAACACCTTCAGCAGCTTCAGTTCCACGTCCGGGCGGAAGCCCAGCGGCGGCTGCTTGCCCTTGATCGATTCGCTGGCGTCGATCTGCCAGCGGCGATGGCCATGGGCCTGCAGCAGGAACACGTCGTACTGGTCGACGTGCGCGCCAACTGAGCCACCGGTGGCGGCGAAGCTGATCATCACGTCATCCATGCGCCAGCGCGGCAGGAAGCTGAAATGCTCGATCAGCGCGCGCACGTCCTTGTCCCACTTGTCCACGTCCTGCACCAGCAGGGTCCAGTCGTGGTCGGGCAGGGCGGGGAAGATGTCTTCCTGGAACGGGCCGGTGCGCACGCGCCAGCCATCCTGGGCCTTGTCATGTTCGATCAGGCGCGCCAGCACGCCTTCCTCGCAGGCCAGGCCCGCCAGGTCTTCCGGTTGCACCGGGGTCTGGAAATCCGGGAAGGCGTTGCGGATCAGCAACGGGCGCTTCTGCCAGAAATCGCGCAGGAAGACGGCCGGGGCCATGCCCAGCGGCTGGCCGGGGCGTGCGGTGACTTCGATCAGGGGGGCGGAGGACTTGCGGGCGGCCATGGGGAATCCTTGCAGCAGAAAGCGGGAGGGCGGCACGGCGGGCCGCCTGAGGTCTCCATTGTCCGCCGTTCGCCGGGATTGCGCACGTGCGCGGGTTTGTCGCGGGGGTTCCGGCCAACGGCGGAGCCCCTCGTGGCGGGGGGGGGCACAATCAAAAGCCGCGCGTGGCCGGGCGGGTGGGCTGCGCGGGGGACGCCGTGAACCCATCCCTGGGGGCTTGGCCGCGGCATCCATGCCGCGGACACCCCCGCGCAGCCCACCCGCCCGGCCCCTGACAGTTTCCTGCGCGGCCCGCCACGGAATGGAAGAAGAAAAGCAAAGGCAACAGCGGGTCGCGCGCTGCGCTTGCTCATTCCAAAACAAGAGAGGGACGCGGCGAAGCCGCGTCCCTCTTTCAAAATTCCGTCCCGACAACCCAACGCTCTTCGATCCGTCACCGGGAAACTGTCCGAGGCGGGGCGGGAGGGGCCAGCGGGACCGTAGGCGCCATGGATGGCGCCATCGAGCCCACATGGATGGGTTCACGGCGTGTCCCGCTGGCCCCTCCCGACCCGCCCAGCTAGCAGCAATCCAGAGCCGCCGTTGACGTTGCTGTCGCTGTTGCCGTGGCAGTAAAGGCCTGCCGCAGGCAGCGCCCGCGGCCGCCGCCGCAAAGGAAACCCCTTAGATCTTCTTCGCCAGCGACTCAGCCAGGCCGGTGTAGCTGCCCGGGGTCATCTTCAGCAGACGCTGCTTCGCATCCGCCGGCAGCTCCAGCCCCTGCACGAACGCCCGCATCGACTCGGCGGTGATGCCCTGGCCACGGGTCAGCGCCTTCAGCTGCTCGTACGGGTTCGGCAGGCCGTGGCGACGCATCACCGTCTGCACGGCCTCGGCCAGCACTTCCCACGCCGCATCCAGATCGGCGTCCAGGCGCTGCGGGTTCACTTCCAGCTTGCCCAGGCCCTTGGCCAGCGAATCCAGCGCCACCTGGCTGTGGCCGAACGCGGTGCCCAGTGCACGCAGCACGGTGGAATCGGTCAGGTCACGCTGCCAGCGGCTGATCGGCAGCTTCGCGCTGAAGTGCTCGAACAGCGCGTTGGCGATGCCGAAGTTGCCTTCGGCGTTCTCGAAATCGATCGGATTGACCTTGTGGGGCATCGTCGACGAGCCGACTTCGCCTTCCTTCAGGCGCTGCTTGAAGTAGCCCAGCGAGATGTAGCCCCAGATGTCGCGGGCCAGGTCGATCAGGATGATGTTGGCGCGGCGTGCGGCATCGCCGATCTCGGCGACGTTGTCGTGCGGCTCGATCTGCGTGGTGTACGGGTTGAACACCAGGCCCAGGCTGGTCACGAAGCGCTCGGCGAAGGCCGGCCAGTCCACGTCCGGGTAGCTGGCCACGTGTGCGTTGTAGTTGCCCACCGCGCCGTTGATCTTGCCGGTCAGTTCGACTGCGGCAATCTGCTTGCGCTGGCGTTCCAGGCGGGCGACCACGTTGGCCAGCTCCTTGCCCAGGGTGGTCGGCGAGGCGGTCTGGCCATGGGTGCGCGACAGCATCGGTTGGCCGGCCTGGGCGTGGGCCAGGGTGCGCAGGGTGGCGGCGACGCCGTCCAGGCTCGGCAGCAGCACTTCGCGGCGGGCCTGTTCCAGCATCAGGCCGTAGCTGAGGTTGTTGATGTCCTCGCTGGTGCAGGCGAAGTGCACGAATTCCAGCGCCGGGGCCAGCTCGGCGTCGTCCTTCAGCTGTTCCTTGATGAAGTACTCCACCGCCTTGACGTCATGGTTGGTGGTGCGCTCGATCTCCTTCACGCGCGCGGCCTGGGCCGGGGTGAGGTTGGCGGCGAGGGCGCGCAGGCGGGTGGTGGCCGCCTCGGAGAACGCGGCCAGTTCGACGATGCCCGGCTCGGCGCCCAGGGCCAGCAGCCACTCGACTTCGACCGTGATGCGGGCCTTGATCAGGCCGTACTCGGAGAAGATCGGGCGCAGGGCGTCGACCTTGCCAGCGTAACGGCCATCAAGCGGGGACAGGGCGAGCAGGGCGGAATCGGACATGTCGGCAGGGCGGGGACGAGCGGCGGGGGCCATATTCTACGACGTGCCGGTCAGGTAGTGCCGGGCGCTGGCCGGCGACCACGCCCGGCCAGCGATTCCATGCGCTGCCGGCCAGCGGCCGGCACTACCCTTGCGCGCACGGAACGGCCGCGCAGGCGGAACGATCTGGCCCGCCCTCGTCATCCCACGCTGCAGGCAAGGGAGTATCGTTGTCGCAGCCGCCAGCCCGGGAAGCGACACCCTGCCAGCCGCCGCTTCCCTTTCCCCAACTGAAGTAGTGCGGAGTTGATGCAATGAGCAAAGCTGCAAGCAAGGGTGCCACCCCGGGATTCCGGATCGAACATGACAGCATGGGCGAGCTGCAGGTGCCTGCCGATGCCCTGTGGGGTGCGCAGACCCAGCGTGCCGTACAGAACTTCCCGGTCTCGGGCCAGCGCATGCCGCGTGGTTTCATCCGCGCGCTGGGCCTGGTCAAGGGCGCTGCCGCCGGCGTCAACGCCGAGCTGGGCCACCTGCCCAAGACCGTGGCCAAGGCGATCCAGGTCGCGGCCGCCGAAGTGGCCGCCGGTGACTGGGACGCGCATTTCCCGATCGACGTCTACCAGACCGGTTCGGGCACGTCCTCGAACATGAATGCCAACGAGGTCATCGCCACCCTGGCCAACCGTGCCGGCAAGGCGGGCAAGACCACGGTGCACCCCAACGACCACGTCAACCAGGGGCAGAGCTCCAACGACGTGATCCCGACCGCGCTGCGCGTGTCGGCGGTGCTGGCGGCGCATGAACAGCTGCTGCCGGCGCTGGTGCACCTGCGCAAGACCCTGGACAAGAAGGGTCGCAGCCTGCGCAAGGTGGTCAAGACCGGGCGCACCCACCTGATGGATGCGATGCCGCTGACCTTCGAACAGGAGTTCGGCGCGTGGTCGGCCCAGCTTGCCTCGGCGCAGGAACGCATCGAGGACAGCCTCAAGCGTGTTCGCCGCCTGCCGCTGGGCGGTACCGCGATCGGCACCGGCATCAATGCCGACCCGCGCTTCGGCGCGCAGGTGGCCAAGGCACTGAAGCAGCAGACGTCCTTCAAGTTCGACAGCGCTGAGAACAAGTTCGAGGGCCTGGCCGCGCAGGACGATGCGGTTGAACTGTCCGGCCAGCTCAATGCGCTGGCGGTGGCGCTGATCAAGATCGCCAACGACCTGCGCTGGATGAACGCCGGTCCATTGGCCGGGCTGGGCGAGATCGAACTGCCGGCGTTGCAGCCTGGCAGCTCGATCATGCCGGGCAAGGTCAATCCGGTGATTCCGGAAGCGACGGTGATGGCCTGCGCACAGGTGATCGGCCACCACACCGCGATCACCGTGGCCGGGCAGACCGGCAACTTCCAGCTCAATGTCACCCTGCCGTTGATCGCGGTGAACCTGCTCGATGGCATCGGCCTGCTGGCCAATGTGTCCACGCTGCTGGCCGACAGCGCCATCGCCGGCCTGAAGGTGCGCGAGGACCGTGTGGCCGAGGCGCTGGCGCGCAACCCGATCCTGGTCACCGCGTTGAACCCGATCATCGGCTACGAAAAGGCCGCGGCGATCGCCAAGCGGGCCTACAAGGAACAACGCCCGGTGCTGGACGTGGCGCTGGAGGACAGCGGCCTGGACGAGGCCGAGCTGCGTCGCCTGCTGGACCCGGCCGCGCTGACTGCCGGCGGCATCCAGGCCGGGGGCGGTGGCGCCGGCGGTTGATCGAACGGCGTGCGGACCAAGGTCCGCACCCACCACACGCAGGAACGCCGCCCTTGGGCGGCGTTTTTCTTCAGCGGCGGTCGGCGACAATGTTGCCGAAGGTGTCGGTGTAGTCCTTGAATTCGGGGATGCGCTGGATCAGGTCTGCCGGAATCACCTCCATGCCCTCCGGCGGCTGGATCTTCACCGGCTGCATGTTCGGGTCGGCCGGGGCGGCAACCAGGGTGTTCTGGCGCAGCACCTGCAGCTTGCCGAACATGGTCTGCAGCATCTGCTTCTGCGCGTCGTCCAGCGGGATCTGGATCTCGTCCACCTTCATCGTGCCATCGCCGAGGATGATGATGTTCGGTGCAGGCGGGCGACGCACGGTGACCATGCCTTCGCTGACGGAAATCTTCGGCTTGCCGCGCTCGGCGCGGTGGTTGCGGTAATCCTTGTCACAGCCGGCCAGGCCCAGGCAGAGCAGGGCGGCCAGCAGCAGGAACAACTTCTTCATGGCATTCGGTTCGGGGGCGTCCGGGGCCGCCATTGTAAGCCCGCCAGCGCGGCCCGGCCGACCGTGGAATGCCAGGGGCGGCCGGGTGCGCTGATTTGTCTCACTTCGAGAACGTGACCGAGTTGTTCTTGCCGCAGTCGTCCACGTCGCTCTGGTCCATGGTTGCGTACGGCTTGAACGCCGGCAGTTCACGCGCCAGTGCCTGTTGGCTGGCCAGCATCGCCGGCAGGCGTTCGCAGATGCGCTTGGCCTGGGCCTCGATCTTTGCGGCTTCGGCGTTGATGCGCTTCTCCACGCCTTCGCTGTCGCCGCTGAAGATGCCCTTCAGTGCTTCACCGGCCGCATTGGCCCCCAGCTTGGCGCCGGCCAGGCCGACATCCATGCCGTCCATCGCGATGGCCACAACGTGGCCACGGTATTCCTGCAGGTGGCGGCGCTGGGTGTCATTGGCGGTGATTTCCTTGCCCGCGATCAGCAGGCGGCCATCCGGGGTGATTTCAGCGCGTGGCTGCTGGTCGGCGGAGATCTTGATGTTGCCCTCGATGATCTCCTTATGGGCATCGTCAATGGCTTGCTTGACCGTATCGCCGACACCGCTGGTGGCTTCGGCGACGCTCTTGCCGACGTTCTTGTCGGCTGGGGAGGAAGTGCCACCGCAGGCGATCAGCGGCAGGCACAGCAGGGTGGCGGGCAACAGGCGCGACAGCTTCATGGTGGTCCCCTGGACGTGTCTGGAAGAGGTTACTTGCCGCGCGGCAGGGTGACCCTGCCACTGACGTTGCGGTGCTCGACATCGCCGCTGCCGCTGTGGTCGACGGTCAGGCTGCCGCGCACGCCGTCGACCTGGATGTCGCCCGAACCGTGGCTGCGGACACGCACATCGCCGCCGATGTCGGCCAGGTCGACGCCGCCGGAGCCGACCACGCCGACTTCAACGCTGCCCTGCACGCGCTTGAACTCGATGTCGCCCGAGCCCACGGTGTCCAGCCGGGCATTGCCGCGCACATCGCTGATCTTCAGGTCGCCGGAGCCGACCGTACCGGTGCTGGCGTTACCGCTGATGTTGCGCACGTTGACGTCGCCGGAGCCCAGCGACAGCAGGTTCAGCGAACCACCGCCATCGATGTTGAGGTCGCCCGAGCCCACTGCCGCATGGATGTCGCCGCGGGTGCCGCGGGCCACCGCATCACCGGAGCCGACATCCACGCTGAGCGACTGTGCGTTCTCCACGCTGGCGTCGCCGGAGCCGACCTTGAGCTGCAGCGGCAGGTTGTCCGGCACGCTGCCGCGGATATCCAGCCAGGCGTAGCTGTTGCCGAGGCTGATGCCACTGTTGCGGCCTTCGCGGCGCAGGCTTACCACCAGCTTGTCGCCTTCCTTGCGCTGGTCCAGCACCAGCTGATCAAGCCACTCCTGGCTGGAGGCACAGGCACGACCGTCAAGCTGGCCGCCGCCCTTGCTGGCGACGATCTTCAGGTCATGCTGGTTGACTTCGAACACCACCGCCCGGGCACCGGCCACATCCAGCTTCAACGTGCGCGCAGCAGTGAACTTGCAGTTCGGGGCATCGGCAGCGAGTGCCGACAGCGGCAACAGCAACAACGCGGAACAGGCGAGCAGGGAACGCATGGGTGGTGCCTCCAGGTGGATGGAATCAGATCTCGCCGGCGCGCTTGCGCAGGCGGATGGCGAGGAAGATGAACACTGCTCCGACGGCGGCACCGATCCACAGTTCCGGCATCGCCAGCGATTTCAGCTGTGCTCCCGGACCAAGCAGTGAGGCGATGGACTTCAGGTCGCTGTGCGAATTGTTCACGCCTACGCGGTACACCAGGTCCATGCCCGGAACGGCACCCAGCAGCAGGCGGCCGACGATGTTCTGCCAGAACCAGCCGGTGGTCAGCCCGATCAGCGGCATGACCTTGGTGGTGCTGATGATGACGCCGGCGAACAGTGGCAGCATCACCGCCCACAGGAACGGCTTGGTGCGCGCCCAGGCCGAGCACAACAGCAGCCAGCCGGCGGTGGGCAGCGCCCACAGGGCGTAGACCGGGATCCAGGCCAGGTGGCCGGCGGCCAGGGTCAGCGGGCTGGCCGGACCCCAGATCAGCGTCATCGGGCTGCCGCCGTGGGACAGCGCAACGAGGCTGATCACCAGCATGAAGCCGAACATGGTGATGATGCCGGCGATCACGGCAATCAACGGTGCGATGATCAGTGCACTGATCACCTTGGACAGCACCGTCTGGGTGTCCGACAGCGGCAGCGACTTCCAGAACAGGATGCTGCGGTCGCGACGGTCGTCGTAGAGCGCGCCCAGGCAATAGAAGAACACCACGAAGGCCAGCACCAGGAACGGCCAGGCCGAGCTGAGCACCAGGGTCAGGTCGAGGCCGTTGCCAAGGTCGGCCAGGTCCTTGCCATTGATGTTGCGGGTGAGCAGTGCCAGGTCCAGGCCATTGACGTTGACGCTTTCGCCATCGACATGCAGCCCGCCGCTGCGTGCGGCGCGGTTCAAAGCGAACAGGCCGAAGGCGATGCCGATGCTGCTCATCACCAGCGAGATGAGGCCGGCGATCAGCGGCGCGTAGAGGAAGCCGCCGCGGTTTTCCCAGTACTCGCGCTTGAGCAGCCAGCGGAGGGTACCCAGCGGACTGACGGGGTGGTTGACGGCATTCATGCGTAGGTCCCCTTCATGATGGCGACGAACAGGTCGGCCAGGCCCGGGATGCGGGTCTCGCCAAGGGTCGAAAGCTGGTCGCGTGGTACGCCATCGAACAGCATCACGGTCTTGCCGAACGCCAGGCTGCGCTCGTCGATCGGCTTCAGCGCGCGGGCGGTTTCCAGCTGGTCGGCATTGACCAGCAGCTCGGTGTAGCGCTGGCCGACGTCGTCCATTTCCGCATCGAGCACGATGCGGCCATCGCGGATGAACATCACGTCGCTGAGGATGTGCTCGATCTCTTCCACCTGGTGGGTGGTGACGATGATGGTCTTCTGCTCGTCGAAGTAGTCTTCCAGCAGGCGCTGGTAGAACTCCTTGCGGTACAGGATGTCCAGGCCCAGGGTGGGCTCGTCCAGCACCAGGATGCGGGCATCGATGGCCATCACCAGTGCCAGGTGCAGCTGCACGATCATGCCCTTGGACAGTTCGCGCACGCGCTGCTTGGGCTGCAGCTTGGTGTTGGCCAGGAAGCGCTCGCAGCGGGCGCGGTCGAAGCGCGGGTGGACGCCGGCCACGAAATCGATGGCTTCGCGCACCTTCAGCCAGCGCGGCAGCACCGCGACGTCGGCGATGAAGCAGATGTCGTTCATCAGCTCGTCGCGGTGCAGCCGCGGGTCGCGACCGAGCACATTGAGCTCACCTTCCACCGATGTCAGGCCGAGGATGGCCTTCAACGCGGTGGTCTTGCCCGCGCCGTTGGGGCCGATCAGGCCGACGATGCGTCCGCTCGGAATGCTGAAGCTGGCATTGTCGAGTGCGACCGTGGTCTTGTAGGCCTTGCGCAGGCCTCGGGCGGTGATGACCGATTCGCTTGCAGTGCTATTCATCAGACTTTCCCCTGGGGCAGCAATTGGTCGAGGCTCAGGCCCAGGCGCTGGATGCGCTCCAGCACCGCCGGCCATTCTTCGTTGAGGAAGCGGTCACGCTCGCTGCTGCGCAGCTGCGTGGCCGCCTGCTCGGTCATGAACATGCCCAGGCCGCGGCGCTTCTCGACCAGGCCTTCATCGGCCAGTTCCTGGTAAGCGCGCGAAACGGTGATGGGGTTGAGTTGATAGTCGGCGGCCACCTGGCGCACCGAAGGCAGGGCATCGCCCGGCTTGAGGATTCCGTCGAGCATCATGGCGATCACACGCTCCTTCAACTGACGGTAGATGGGAGCGCCGTCGCTCCACTGGATGTCGCTCATATTCAGCTCCGTGGGGTCAGCGGCTGGGCGAACGAGAAATACGGCATGGACAGGGAGCTGTGCAGCCGACGCGGGGGAGGGGGGGAGGAGTCGGCGTTCCCTGCCGGCGAAGCGGTTGTGTCCTGTGCACTGGCGGAGGGCAGTGCGGTGGCGGGGGAGGCGGGCACGGCCAGCCAGGTCAGCACGAGCAGGGTGGAAACTGCAGTGACCGCAGGCGCGGTGAGCTTGCGATGCATCCGGGTGTTCATGGCTTCCCCCTGTCTCAGGTGACTGGTGTTGTATGCAACTATAACACCGGCACGCCGCCGTGCAAGACCTTGCCGACCCCAACTGATGGCAGGGGTGGTCATATCACCGAAATATTCAATCAAGCTATTGATTATAAAGAAAAATAAATCTGTTGTGCGGCAAGGGCTCGATCTCGCTTCCATTCAGTGATGTCCATGCGATGTCATCACTGCGGTGCGCTCGCAGGCCGGGTCAGGCAAACGCCACGCCGCGCAAAGCCATCCCGGGCCTGCGCCATCAGGGCGGCAGGGGCCCGGTGCTATAGTTCGGCCGATTCCCGGCCGGTAGCGGCCGGGCCCTGTGAATGGCTACCGCGGACTGTTCCTGATGCCCCTGTCGACCGTTTCCCCGCGCCGCATGCGCGGCCTGTCCCTGCTGGCCCTGATCGTGGCCGGTGTTGCTGGTTCGGCCAGTGCCCTGGCGGCCGATCTGCTGGACCTCGAGTACCGGCCACTGGCCAGCAAGCAGCAGGTCAACCTGCAGCAGCGCTACCACGGGCAGGTGCTGTTGGTGGTCAACACCGCCAGCAAATGTGGCTACACGCCGCAGTACGAAGGCCTGGAGGCGCTGCAGAAGCGCTATGCCGGCCGCGGCTTCGCCGTGCTCGGATTCCCGTCCAATGATTTCAAGGGCCAGGAGCCGGGTGACGAAAAGCAGATCCAGGATTTCTGCACGCTGACCTATGGCGTCAAGTTCCCGATGTTCGAGAAGGTGCACGTGGTCGGGGCCGAGGCCACGCCGCTGTACCAGCGGCTGACCGCTGCGACCGGCGTCGCGCCGGGCTGGAACTTCCACAAGTACCTGCTCGGCCGCGATGGCAAGGTCATCGCCCAGTTCGCCAGCAAGGTCACGCCGGACGACCCGCAGCTGACCGCGGCCATCGACAAGGCACTGGCCGCAGCGGCCACGCATTGATATCCGGCACGCATGCCTCGACATCTCCGGCATGCGTGCGACAATGTTTCTTTTCGCGCCGACGTCGGCGCCCAGACACTTCCAGGAATGCAGCGAATGAAGATGGGAATGCGCGGCGCCGCGGCGTCGGTTCTGATTCTGGCGATGGGCACTTCGGGTGTCGCTCTGTCGCAACAACCGGCTGCCCCCGCAGCCGCCAAGGAGACCGCAACCTTGAATTCCCCCAAGCAGAAGCTCGGCTACGCCATCGGCCTGGACGTGGCCAAGTCGTTCACCCCGATTGCCGATGAGATCGACGTTGCCGCCCTGCGTACCGCGGTGGAGCGTTCGTTCGAAGGCCTGCAGCCGCAGATCACCCAGGAACAGGCCAAGGCCACCGATGCTGCCCTGCGCCAGGTGGTGATGGCCCGCAGTGGCCAGCAGGTACCGGGCGTTGCGCCGGGTTCGCAGCCGCCGAAGGTCGATCGCGTCAAGGTGTCGCAGATGATCGGTTCGTACTCGGTCGGTCCGTCGCTGGCGCAGCTGAAGGACGACATCGACGTCGCCTCGCTGTTTGACGCGATCAGCACCGGTCTGAACAAGGGCCAGCCCAAGATGACGGAAGCTGACGCGACCGCCACCATCCAGGCCTTCATGGGCAGCAAGCAGGCTGAAATGCAGGCCAAGGCCGCCGCCGCCGCGCAGACCAACCGCGAAGAAGGCAATGCCTTCCTGGCCAAGAACAAGACCCAGCCGGGCGTGGTGACCACCGCGTCGGGCCTGCAGTACCAGGTCATCCGCCCGGGTAGCGGCGAGCGTCCGCTGCCGAGCAGCAAGGTGCGCGTGAACTACGAAGGCAAGCTGCTCAACGGCACCGTGTTCGACAGCTCCTACGGCCGCCAGCCGGCCGAGTTCGGCCTGGACCAGGTGATCAAGGGCTGGACCGAAGGCGTCGCGCTGATGCCAGTGGGCTCGAAGTACCGCTTCTGGATTCCGGGCAACCTGGCCTACGGCGAGAACGGCACCCCGGGCGGCCCGATCGGCCCGAACGCGACTCTGACGTTCGACGTCGAGCTGCTGGGCGTCCTGCCGTAAGCGACCACGGAGCCTGCACGGACATGCGCGTTGCGATTTTCGGTACCGGTTATGTAGGGCTGGTGACCGGCACCTGCCTGGCCGACGTTGGTCATCAGGTGGTCTGCGTCGACATCGACCAGGCCAAGGTCGATGGCCTCAACCGGGGCATCATCCCGATCTATGAGCCGGGCCTGGAGCCGATGGTGAGGGCCAACCATGCCGCGTCGCGGCTGGCGTTCACCACCGATGCGGCGGCCGCCATCGAGCATGGCCAGGTGGTGTTCATCGCGGTGGGCACCCCGCCGGACGAGGATGGCAGCGCGGACCTGCAGTACGTGCTGGCCGTGGCCCGCACCATCGGCCGGCACATGAGTGTGCCGACCGTGGTGGTCAACAAGTCCACGGTACCGGTCGGCACGGCCGACAAGGTACGTGCCGCCATCGCCGAGGAACTGGCCGCACGTGGCGCGGAGATCACCTTCGACGTGGTGTCCAATCCGGAATTCCTGAAGGAAGGCGACGCGGTCGCCGACTGCATGCGCCCGGATCGCATCATCATCGGTGCGACCAGCGAAGAGTCGGTGGCGGTGATGCGTCGCCTGTATGCGCCGTTCAACCGCAACCACGACCGCGTGGTGGAAATGGACGTGCGTTCGGCCGAGCTGACCAAGTACGCGGCGAACGCGATGCTGGCGACCAAGATTTCGTTCATGAACGAAATCGCCAACATCGCCGAACGCGTCGGTGCCGACGTCGAACAGGTCCGCCAGGGCATCGGTTCGGACCCGCGCATCGGCTGGCACTTCATCTACCCGGGCGCCGGTTATGGCGGCTCGTGCTTCCCGAAGGACGTGCAGGCGCTGGCCCGCACCGCCCAGCAGCATGGCCTGGAGCCGAAGCTGCTGAACGCGGTGGAGGCGGTCAACGAATCGCAGAAGGGGCATCTGTTCGCCCTCATCCAGCGTCACTACGACAAGGGTGAGGACGAAGGCGTGCGCGGCAAGACCTTCGCCGTGTGGGGCCTGGCGTTCAAGCCGAACACCGACGACATGCGCGAAGCCTCCAGCCGCCGCCTGCTGGCGCAGCTTTGGGAAGGGGGCGCCACCGTGCGTGCCTACGACCCTGAAGCCATGCATGAATCGCAGCGGATCTTCGGCGAGCGCGATGACCTGGTGTTCTGCAACAGTGCCGATGACGCGCTGCAGGGGGCCGACGCGCTGGTCGTGGTAACCGAGTGGAAGCAGTTCCGCAGCCCCGATTTCCAGAAGCTGCGCGAGCAGCTGAAGGACGCGGCGGTATTCGATGGGCGCAACCTGTACGAGCCGGCTGAAGTGGAAGCGGCAGGCCTGGCCTACTACGGCATCGGCCGGGGGCGCTCGCTGCATGTCTGATCTGCTGCCAACCGAACGCGAGCAGGCGCTGGAAGCGCGCCTGGTCGAGCTGGAAATGCGCGTGTCCTTCCAGGAACAGGCGCTGGCCGAACTGAGCGATGCGCTGGCCGATGCCCGCATGCAGGGCATGCGCAACGCCGATGTGTTGCGCGTGCTGCTGGAAGACCTGGGCAAGGTCCGCAACGCACTGAACTCTTCCGATCCGGCGAGCGAACCGCCGCCGCCGCACTACTGATCCGAACCCTATGAGCGATACCCTCCGCGACCAGCTGATGGGTCTGGGCTTCAAGCCCGCCCCCAAGCCCGAGCGCAAGAATGATGGCCCCCGCCGCGATGGCCGCCCGCAGGGCAAGGGTGGCAATGGCAATGGAAAGCCGCAGGGCGCCGGCAAGGGCGAACACAAGCCCGGCGAGCGTCGTGGCCATGGCCATGGCGGCGCCGGCAAGCCCGGCCCGTCGCGTGGCCCCGGCCAGCAAGGCCCGCGCAAGCCGCGCAGCGCCGAAGAGATGGACCTGGCCAAGGCCTACGCCATCCGTGCGCAGAAGGAAAAGGAAGAGCGCATCGAGACCGAGCGCCTGAAGCAGGAAGAAGCACGCGTCCGCCGCGAGGCGAAGGCCAAGCTGGAAGAACTGCTGAAGGACAAGAGCCTCAATGCCGAAGCGGCGGACATTGCCCGCCACTTCCCGTATGGCGGCAAGATCAAGCGCATCTACGTGACGGCCGAACAGCTGACCGCGCTCAATGCCGGTGAGCTGGGCGTGGTGCAGCTCAATGGCCGTTACCTGCTGGTGACCGCCGAGGTGCTGGCACAGTCCGAAGCGGTGTTCGCCGCGTCGGTTGCGCTGAAGGTCGATCCGAATGCGCCGGCCGAGGAAGATCCGTACGCGGATCCGCAGTACCAGGTGCCGGACGACCTGGTCTGGTAAGCGGAACTGCAGGATGAGGAAAACGCCGGGCATTGCCCGGCGTTTTCGTTATCGGGTGTGCACGGCGCTGCGACGCGCACGGATCAGCGGCATGCTCAGTGCGAAGAAGCACAGCAGCGCACCGACCAGGGCGAAACCACTGCCGGCCAGGAATGCAGTGCGACCATCGTCGATCTTCCACAGCTGGCCGGCGATGAGCGCGCCCAGCACGCCGCCGACACCGGACGAGAAGCCGTACAGCAGGCCCTGCCCATGGCCATTGAGGCGGCCGGGGAAGTAGGTCGCCAGCATCTGCATCGCGGCCGCGAAGAAGGCAGCAAAGCCCAGCGCGTGTGCGCTCTGCGCGACCAGCATCACCGGCAGGTTTTCCGGGAACAGCGCGGTGACGGCCCAGCGCAGGCAGGAACTGACCAGTGCGATCAGCAGCATCCAGCTGGCGTCGTAGCGGCGGAAGAAGCGGCCGATGGTGAAGAACACGCCGACTTCGAACACCACGCCGACGGTCCACAACAGGCCGAGCGTGGACGTGCGGTAGCCGTGATGGTCCATGTAGACCGAGAAAAACGTGTAGTACGGGCCGAATGACAGCTGCTCCATGAACGCGGCCAGGAAGAACGCCAGCACCGGCGGGCGCCGCACGATCTGCCAGAAGCCGCTGGCGTCCCCCTCGGCCTTGCCGATGCCGCGCGCGTACTGGTTGCTGAAGGCCGACGCCACCAGCAGGACGAACAGCGGCAGCATCATCCAGGGCAGCAGCCCGGCGCGGCTGGCCGAGCCGTCACCTTCGATCAGCCAGCCGAACAGGGTGACGATGGCGATGAAACCGAGCGATCCCCAGACCCGGATCAGTCCGTAGCGATGGCTGTCGCTGCCGAGGTGGGTGAGAGTGATCGATTCGAACTGCGGCATCACCGCGTTGTAGAAGAAGCAGAACACCACCATCGCCGGGTACATCCACGGCTGTGGCAAGGACAGCAGGAAGGCGGCAAAGCTGAGCAGGGTCAGTACACAGCCGATGCGCAGCAGGCGGATCGGTCGTGGCGAAGCCGCTGCCAATGAGGTCCAGGTGCTGGGCGCGACCACGCGGGTGGCGTACCACAGCCCCATCATCACGCTGATCGCAGTCACGCTCATGCCGCGCGCGGTCAGGAACAGGCTCCAGTACGGAGTGAACGCGCCGAGCGCCGCGTAGTAGAACAGGTAGAAGCTGGAGAGGCGGGCAACGGGAACGGTCATCGCGGAATGATGAAGCAAAAAGGGAACGGAGGGGATCAAGTCGTTTGCGGCACAAGCGACTTGATCCCCTCCGTCCCCTTTGTGTGTCATTCGGGGTCGTAGTCGAGGTTGGAGGCCAGCCAGCGTTCGGCCTGGGCGCGGTCCACGCCCTTGCGCCGGGCGTAGTCGCCGACCTGTTCGCGGCTGAGCCGTCCGACCACGAAGTACTGGCTCTGCGGATGGCTGAAGTAGTAACCCGAGACAGCGGCCGTGGGCAGCATCGCGAAGCTCTCGGTCAGTTCCATTCCGGCATTGGCCTCGGCCTGCAACAGGTCGAACAAGCGGCGTTTTTCGCTGTGCTCCGGGCAGGCTGGATAGCCCGGTGCGGGACGGATGCCGCGGTACTGCTCGTCGATCAGGGCTTCGTTGTCCAGCGTCTCGGCGCGCTCATGGCCCCAGAACTCGGTACGCACGCGCTGATGCAGGCGCTCGGCCAGCGCCTCGGCGAAGCGGTCGGCGAGAGCCTTCAGCAGGATCGCGTTGTAGTCGTCATGCTCGGCCTCGAAGCGCGCGACGTGCGCGTCGATGCCGATACCGGCGGTGACCGCGAACGCGCCGATCCAGTCCTGCTTGCCGCTGTCGGCCGGGGCAATGAAATCGGCCAGGCAGAAGTCCGGTCGCTCGGCTGGCTTGTCCACCTGCTGGCGCAGGAAGTGCAGGGTGGTTTCGCCCTGCGGGTGCTGCACGCGCACGTCGTCGCCGATGCTGTTGGCCGGCCACAGCCCGAACACCGCCTTGGCGGTCAGCCACTTCTCATCGACGATGCGGGTGAGCATCGCGCGGGCGTCCTGGTACAGGTCGCTGGCCTGGGCGCCGACGATCTCGTCGGTGAGGATGGCCGGGAACTTGCCGGCCAGCTCCCACGCCTGGAAGAACGGGGTCCAGTCGATGTAGTCGACCAGCTCCGCGAGCGGATAGTCGTCGAACACATGCAGCCCGGGCTGGTTGGGCGCGGGCGGCGTGTAGGTGTCCCAGTCGCCCTGGAACTTCTGCCCGCGTGCATGTTCCAGCGAAACCAGGCGCTTGGCATCGCCGCGGTTGCGGTGGCGCGCGCGGATCTCGGCATAGTCGGCCTCGTTGGCGGCGACGAATGCGTCGCGCAGGTCGCGCGAAATCAGCGACTGCGCCACACCGACCGCGCGCGAGGCGTCCTTCACCCAGATCGTGGGGGCCTGGTAGTGCGGG
The DNA here is from genome assembly GCF_059369755.1 of Stenotrophomonas sp. YJH_SMC_57. Lineage (NCBI taxonomy): Bacteria > Pseudomonadati > Pseudomonadota > Gammaproteobacteria > Lysobacterales > Lysobacteraceae > Stenotrophomonas > Stenotrophomonas sp. YJH_SMC_57. The sequence goes on along the minus strand of NZ_JCAFSZ010000006.1, from coordinate 216,861 downwards.
TCGATCTTCAGCGCGGTGTGCGCGCGGGAGGTGGTCGCGCCGCCAATCAGCAACGGAAGGTCGAAGCCCTGGCGCTGCATCTCGCGTGCGACGTGGCTCATTTCTTCAAGCGATGGGGTGATCAGCCCGGACAGGCCGATGATGTCGGCATGATGCTCGCGCGCGGCATCGAGGATCTTCTGCGCCGGTACCATCACGCCCAGATCGATCACCTCGAAATTGTTGCAGGCCAGGACCACGCCGACGATGTTCTTGCCGATGTCGTGCACGTCGCCTTTCACCGTGGCCATGATGATGCGGCCATTGCTCTTGGCCGAATCGCCGCTGCGTGACTTCTCGGCCTCGATGTAAGGCAGCAGGTAAGCCACCGCTTTCTTCATCACGCGTGCGGACTTCACCACCTGCGGCAGGAACATCTTGCCGGCACCGAACAGGTCGCCGACGATGTTCATGCCATCCATCAGCGGCCCTTCGATCACGTCCAGCGGTCGGCTGGAGGCCTGGCGGGCCAGCTCGGTGTCTTCTTCGACGTACGCATCCAGGCCGTGCACCAGCGCATGCGCCAGGCGCTGCGCCACCGGCTTCTCGCGCCAGCCGAGGTCTTCAGTTTTCGCCGCGCCCTTCCTGCCCTTGTAGCGCTCGGCGATCTCCAGCAGGCGTTCGGTGGCGTCACTGCGGCGGTTGAGGATCACGTCCTCGACGCGCTCGCGCAGCTCCGGCTCCAGCTCATCGTAGATCGGCATCGCACCGGCGTTGACGATGCCCATGTCCATGCCGGCGGCAATCGCGTGGTACAGGAACACCGAATGGATCGCCTGGCGTACCGTCTCGTTGCCACGGAACGAGAAGGACACGTTGGAGACGCCGCCGGAGACATGGCAGTGCGGCAGCGTCTGCTTGATGATGCGGGTGGCTTCGATGAAGTCCACCGCGTAGTTGTCGTGCTCTTCGATGCCGGTGGCGACGGCGAAGATGTTCGGGTCGAAGATGATGTCCTGCGGCGGGAAGCCGATCTCGTCGACCAGGATGCGGTAGGCGCGGGTACAGATCTCGACCTTGCGCGCGCAGGTATCGGCCTGGCCGCTTTCGTCGAAGGCCATCACCACTGCGGCGGCGCCGTAGCGAAGCACCTTGCGTGCGTGCTCGCGGAACTGCGCCTCGCCTTCCTTCAGGGAGATCGAATTGACCACGCTCTTGCCCTGCAGGCACTTCAACCCGGCCTCGATCACGCTCCACTTGGACGAGTCGACCATCACCGGAATACGCGCGATGTCCGGCTCGGACATGATCAGGTTTAGGTAGCGGGTCATCGCCGCTTCCGAATCGATCAGGCCCTCGTCCATGTTGACGTCGAGGATCTGCGCGCCGCTGGCCACCTGCTGGCGGGCCACATCGACGGCTTCCTCGTAGCGGCCTTCCTTGATCAGCTTGCGGAACTGGGCGCTGCCGGTGACGTTGGTGCGCTCACCGACGTTGATGAACAGCAGGTCCGGGGTGATGACCAGCGGTTCCAGGCCGGACAGGCGGGTATACGACTGCGTGCTCATGCGGCCTGCTGCTCCTGGTTGCCGGGCAGGGCGCGCGGCGGCAGGCCGGCCACAGCCTCGGCAATGGCGCGGATGTGGTCGGGGGTGGAGCCGCAGCAGCCACCGACCAGGTTCAACAGGCCATCCTCGGCGAAGCCACGCAGGGTGGCCGCCATCTCTTCGGGCGTTTCGTCGTACTCGCCGAAGGCATTGGGCAGGCCGGCATTGGGGTGGGCGCTGACATGGCACTCGGCAACCTGCGAAAGGGTTTCCACGTGCGGTCGCATCGCAGCGGCGCCCAATGCGCAGTTCAGCCCGATCGACAGCGGTCGCGCATGCGCCAGCGACGCGTGGAAGGCCTCGGCGGTCTGCCCGGACAGGGTGCGTCCCGATGCATCGGTGATGGTGCCGGAGATCATCACCGGCAGGCGTGCGCCACGTGCATCGAAGGCTTCTTCCAGTGCGTACAGCGCGGCCTTGGCATTGAGCGTGTCGAAGATGGTCTCGACCATCAGCGTATCGGCGCCCCCGTCGATCAGTCCCTCGATGGCTTCGCGGTAGGTGTCGCGCAGTTCGTCGAAGCTGGTGTTGCGAAAGCCCGGGTCGTTGACGTCGGGGCTGATCGAAGCGGTACGGCTGGTCGGGCCGATCACCCCGATGACGAAGCGTGGCTTGTCCGGCGTGGTGGCTTCGACTGCATCGCAGCACGCGCGTGCCACTGCGGCCCCCGCCTTGTTCAGCTCGTACACCAGGTGTTGCAGGTGATAGTCGGCCTGGCTGACCGAAGTTGCGTTGAACGTATTGGTCTCGACCAGGTCCGCACCGGCTTCGAGGTAGGCCGTGTGGATGTCGGCGATGACCTGGGGCCGGGTCAGCAGCAGCAGGTCGTTGTTGCCCTTCAAGTCATGGCCTTCCGGCACGCCGTGGTCGCAGCCGGGGCCATGGGCATGGTCGTAGCCACCCGCGAAACGCTCGCCACGGTAATCGTTCTCCTGCAGGCCGTGGCGCTGGATCATCGTGCCCATCGCACCGTCGATGATCAGGATCCGCTCGCGCAGCGCGTCAAGCAGGGCATTGGCACGATCAGGATGCAACCAGGGCAGGGCGGACATGCGGTCTCCAGCTCAGGGCTTGTTGGCGATCAGCGAAATCACTTCGAAGTGTGGCGGACGCTTCTCGCGGGTGACTGTTTCCAGGCTGGACACCTGCAGGCCGGCCTTGTCGACGAATTTGCGCAGCTCCTTGTCGCTGAAGCCGAGGTTGACGTGGCCGTAGGCCTCCACCGCCGCCTTGTGCTCGTGGCGGGCCAGGCTGCACAGCAGCAGGCGGCCGCCGGAGCGCAGCACGCGTGCGGCCTCGGTCACCGCCTGTGCCGGTTTGCTGGCGTAGGTCAGCGCATGCATCAGCACCACCAGGTCGAAGCTGCCGTCCTTGAACGGCAGGGCATGCATGTCGCCCTCGCGCACTTCCACGTTGGGCAGGCGGCGCAGGCGCTCACTGGCCGCGGCGACCACGCGTGCGCTGGTGTCGATGCAGATGTAGCGCTTGGCGTGGGGGGCGACGAGTTCGGCCAGTACGCCGTCACCGGACGCGATATCCAGTACGTCGCCGGTCTCCAGCAGCGGCAGCGCGGTCCGGGCCAGTGCCTCCCAGGTGCGTCCCGGGGAGTAGTGGCGTTCCATGTCGCCGGCCACGCTGTCGGCCCAGTTCTGGTCGGCGGCGCGGTGGGCCAGCACCGCAGCCACCCGTTCGGCATCCTGGCGCAGCAGCGGGTCATCGCTTCCGTTGCTCAAGGCGTGCCACAATGCGCGCTGCGCCGGATCCAGCTGGGCCTCGTCGAAGCGGTAGTAGGCCGACACGCCCGCGCGGCGGTCGCGGACCAGGCCGGCTTCCTTCAGGCGTGCCAGGTGCGTGGACACGCGCGGCTGCGCCAGGCGGGTGATCGCCGACAGCTCGGCCACGGTCAGCTCTTCCTGCTCCAGCAGCGCCAGCAGGCGCACGCGGGTCGCATCAGCGAACACCTTCAGGCGGGTCGACCAGTCTTCAAGATCCATAAATATCTACCTATCGCGATATAGAGATATATTCGCTGAGTGAGCCTGCCGCGGTCAAGTCGCTGGCGTACGGAAGCCGTCGCGCCCCGGTACAATCAGGCCATCCGGGCACGCCTTGCGTGGCCCACTTCATCATGTACCTGGGAGGGTGTTGTGGATTTCAGCTTTACTGAAGAGCAGTTGATGCTGCAGGACGTGGCGCGGCGCATCGCGCAGGAGAAGATTGCCCCGAGTGCGGAGCATCACGACCGTACCGGCGAGTTCCCGCTGGACAACATCCGCCTGCTCGGCGAGAACGGCCTGATGGGCATCGAAGTGCCGACCGAATACGGCGGTGCGGGCATGGACCCGGTTGCGTACGTGCTGGCGATGGTGGAGGTCGCCGCCGCCGACGCAGCCCACTCGACCATCATGTCGGTGAACAATTCGCTGTTCTGCAACGGTATCCTCACCCATGGCACCGAGGCGCAGAAGCAGACCTACGTGCGTGCGATCGCCGAGGGCGAGGCCATCGGTGCGTTCGCGCTGACCGAGCCGCAGTCGGGCTCGGACGCGACCGCAATGCGTTGCCGCGCGGTGAAGCAGGCCGATGGCGGCTTCGTCATCAACGGCAAGAAGAGCTGGATCACCTCCGGCCCGGTGGCCAAGTACATCGTGCTGTTCGCGATGAGCGAGCCGGACAAGGGTGCGCGTGGCATCACTGCCTTCATCATCGATACCGACAAAGTCGGCTTCGGTCGTGGCAAGACCGAACCGAAGCTGGGCATCCGTGCTTCGGCCACCTGCGAGATCGAGTTCAACGACTACGTGGCCGCGGCAGAAGATGTGCTGGGCCAGGAGGGCGAGGGCTTCAAGATCGCCATGAGCGTGCTCGACGCCGGCCGCATCGGCATTGCCTCGCAGGCCATCGGCATCGCACGGGCCGCCTATGAAGCGACCCTGGAATACGTGAAGGAGCGCAAGGCCTTTGGCGCGGCCATCGGTACTTTCCAGATGACCCAGGCCAAGATCGCCGACATGAAGTGCAAGCTGGATGCAGCCCTGCTGCTGACCCTGCGCGCGGCATGGGTGAAGGGCGAGGGCAAGCGCTTCAGCAACGAAGCGGCCATCGCCAAGCTCACCGCGTCCGAAGCGGCCATGTGGATCACCCACCAGGCCGTGCAGATCCACGGTGGCATGGGCTATTCCAAGGAAATGCCGCTGGAGCGCTACTTCCGCGATGCCAAGATCACCGAGATCTATGAAGGCACCTCGGAAATCCAGCGCCTGGTGATCGCCCGCAACGAGACCGGGCTGCGGTAGTTGCCGACACTGGCTGGCGTGGATTGAAGAGCGCCCACCCGGGTTGGCCTCTTCCACGTGGCAGGCAGGGCCCCGGAGCGTTCCGGGGCCTTGCATCCGGGTGTGCTTCCCGTTCAGCTGCCTTCGCAGGTCAACGTCCGCCCGTCCCAGCGGCAATCCAGCTGGCCTGCGATGCCGCTGCCTTCGACAACGGTTACACCGTACAGTCGAGCGGTATCGATCCAGCGCTGCATCGCTTCCCCGTCTTCAAACTGATAGACACCCGCGAAGCCCTGTGCGGTGTCCGGATCGCTGGCAGCGCCATCGGCAATGCGGTTGCCCTGTGCATCCCTGCTTCCCCCTTGTACATACCTCGCTTCCCTGACCGAGTCGGGACGGATGAGGAGGGTGGTCTGTGAGCCATCCCGCCATGTGATGACATATATCGCTCCATCGATGCCCAGCGCCTTGCTGACGAAGCTCAGGCCAATGGACGAGAGAAACGTCGCCATGCTGTTCCAGGCCGTCGAGTGGGTGGTCGCGCCGGCGAACGCCTCGCCGATCTGGGCCTCAAGCCGGAAGCGGGCGGTTGCCATCTGCGCGATGTCATGCGCGTTGTGGCATTTGAATTCTTCTGGAAAGGTGACGCCATTGGCCGCTGCCGGGTCATCGGGGTGGATTTCGAACTGTGCGCCCCTCTGGCCAGCGCGGATGCCGCGACGGTCAAGCATCCCCATGATGCGGTTGAACGACGCGATGATCGGATCCGGCACCTGTGTCTGGACCGCCCGGTATCTGTGAAGTTCGCGGTCGTACTCCACTTCGTAGCCGTGAAGCCTGCGTTGGCTGAAGTCCGCGACGATGGTCAGACCCGTGCCGGATGTGAGCGCGAGCGCGCGTGGGTCCGCGCAGTTGTCGCATACCAGCACGCCTGCAGCATGTGCCACGGGTGAGATCAGCGCGCTCAGCCCCAGCAATGCGAGAAGCTGTAAGGCTCTTGGGAAAAGCGAACGACGCATGGAATCCTGCCTGATATAGCTGTGGTGGAAGTCCTTTGTTAAGCCGCGGTTTCGCCGGACGTTGTGACGGTTCGCCCAGTCATTGCATGACTGACGAAGTGCGACACGTGGGGGCGTATGTGGCTCTGAATCGCAAGGCGATTGCGATGCGCATCTTCCGCTGCGTGGATCGGTCCGGTCACCTGGCTGCCGGAGGCGACATCCGCGATTGGCCAACATCCGCTCCGGCACGTCGGAGCAGGCAACAGAAAAGGCCCCGGATCGCTCCGGGGCCTTTTCGTTTCAACCCAGCGCCGGATCAACGATCCGGGCGGTGGGCACTTTCGGCGTCGCGCTGGCGTTCCATGAACTCCCTGGAGGGTTCATCCAGCTTGTCGCCCAGCATGCGGCGCACGACCACGAAGAACACCGGGATCATCAGCAGGCCGAGCAGGGTGGCGAACAGCATGCCGCCGATCACGCCGGTGCCGATGGCGTGGCGGGAGTTGGCGCCGGCGCCGGTGGAGATCGCCATCGGGATCACGCCCATGATGAACGCGAACGACGTCATCAGGATCGGACGGAAACGCAGGCGTGCCGCCTCGATGGTGGCATCGCGCAGGTTCTTGCCCGCCGCACGCTGCTCCACCGCGAACTCCACGATCAGGATCGCGTTCTTCGCCGCCAGGCCGATCACTGTGATCAGGCCGATCTTGAAGAACAGATCGTTGGGCAGGCCGCGCAGCATCGACAGGCCCAGTGCGCCGAGCACGCCCAGCGGCACCACCAGCAGCACCGCCACCGGAATCGACCAGCTTTCGTACAGCGCCGCAAGGCACAGGAACACCACGACGATCGACAGCACCAGCAGCAGGGTGGCGGCGTTGCCGGCCAGGATTTCCTGGTAGGACATGCCGGACCAGTCGTAGCCGAAGCCGGCCGGCAGGTCGTCGTTGACGATCGCCTCCATGGTCTGCATCGCTTCACCCGAACTGGTGCCCGGGGCCTGCGAACCGACGATGTTGATCGCCGAGTAGCCGTTGTAACGGCTCAGCGACGGCGATGCCGACACCCATTCGGACTTGACCACCGTGTTGAGCGGGATCATCGCGTTGGTGCCATCGGCATTGGTGGTCAGGCTGGACGGGCTGTAGAAGCTCTTCAGCGACTCCTGGCCCGTGCGGTACGGGCCATCGGCCTGCATCGTGACGCGCTTGATGCGGCCCTCGTAGAAGAAGTCGTTGACGTACACCGGGGCCAGCATCAGCTGGATGGTGCTGTACACGTCCGACACCGACATGCCCATCGACTGCGCCTGCACGCGGTCCACGTGCAGCTGCAGCTGCGGGGCGTTTTCCAGCCCGTTCGGGCGCACGCCGACCAGTGCCTCCGGCTTCTGCGCGGCCTTGCCCAGCAGGATGTTGCGCGCCTGGGTCAGCTGTTCGTAGCCGGCACCACTGCGATCCTGCAGCCACATGTCGAAGCCACCGAACTGGCCGAGGCCCTGCACGGTGGGCAGGTTGACCACGAAGATCTGCGCTTCCTTGATGCCGTAGAACGCGCCGTTCATGTTCTGGATGAACTCTGGCGCGGTGAACTTGCGTTCCTCCCACGGCTTCAGGCGGATGAAGCCCATGCCGACGTTCTCGCCGGAACCGACGAAGCTGAAGCCGGCCACCTGCAGCATGCCTTCATAGCCATCCTGCTTTTCCAGGATGCCACGCATCTGCGCGAACACTTCGTTGGTCTGGCCCTTGGTCGAGCCGGGCGGCAGCTGCACGATGGCCAGCGCGTAGCCCTGGTCTTCTTCCGGCAGGAAGCTGCCCGGCATGCGGGTGAACAGGAAGCCGCACAGCGCGGTCAGCACCACGAACAGGATCATCCAGCGCGGCGCGTGGCGCACCGCCGAGGTGATGTGGCCCACATAGGTGTGGCTGATCTTGTCGTAGTACTTGTTGAAGGTGCGGTAGATGATGTTCGGGTTGTCGTTGTGCGTCGGCTTGAGGAACGTCGCACACAGCGCCGGGGTGAAGCCCAGGGCCAGGAACGCCGAGAATGCCATCGAGATGGCGATGGTCAGCGCGAACTGCTTGTAGATCTCACCGGCCGCACCGCCCTGCAGGGCGGACGGGATGAACACCGCGGCCAGCACCACGGTGATCGCCACCACCGCGCCGGTGATCTGGGTCATCGCCTTCTGCGTGGCCGGCTTCGGCGCCAGGCCTTCCTCGGACATGATGCGCTCGACGTTCTCGATCACCACGATCGCATCGTCGACCACGATGCCGATCGCCAGCACCATCGCGAACAGGGTCAGCTGGTTGATCGTGAAACCGATCATCCACATGCCCAGGAAGGTACCGAGCAGGGCCACCGGGATGACCAGGGTCGGGATCAGGGTGGCGCGGAAGTTCTGCAGGAAGATCAGCATCACCAGGAACACCAGCAACACCGCTTCGAAGAGGGTCTTGACCACTTCCTGGATCGAGATCTTGACGAAGGTGGTGCTGTCGTACGGCGAGAACCAGGTCACGCCGGACGGGAAGCTGGGCTGCAGCTCGTCCATCTTGCCGCGCACCGCTTCGGCCACGTTCAGGGCGTTGGCGCCCGGCAGCAGTTGGATGGCGAATGCGCCGGTCGGCTTGCCGTTGTACTGGGTATCGAAGCCGTAGTTGTTGGCACCGAAGGCGACCCGGGCGATGTCCTTCAACAGCACGCGCGAGCCGTCAGCGTTGGCGCGCAGGATGATGTTCTCGAACTCCTGCGGCGAGCTGAAGCGGCCTTCGGCCGAGACCGTGGCGGTGAAGTGCTGGCCCTCCGGCGACGGGTCTGAGCCCAGTGCACCCGCGGCGAACTGCACGTTCTGAGCGCGCACCGCCGCCAGCACCTGGCTGGCCGACAGGCCGTAGCCCTGCATCTTCTCCGGGTTCAGCCAGATGTTCATGGCGTACTCGGAACCGAACTGCTGGGTGCTGCCGACGCCGGGGATACGCGAGACCTGGTCGAGTACGCGCGAACCGACGATGTCGTTCAGGGCATCACGGTTGATGGTCGGTGTATCGGACTGCAGTGCCACCACCATCAGGAAGCCGGCGTTGGCCTTGGCCACCACCACGCCCTGCTGGGTCACTTCCGAAGGCAGGCGTGGCGTGGCCAGCGATACCTTGTTCTGCACCTGCACCTGGGCGATGTCCGGATCGGTACCGGTCTCGAAGGTCAGGGTGATCTGCGCCCGGCCGTTGGAGGACGAGGAAGAGCTGAAGTACAGCAGGTGATCGATACCGGTCAGCTGCTGCTCGATCACCTGGGTGACCGACTTCTCGGTGGTGTCCGCGCTGGCGCCCGGGTAGGTGGCCGAGACGGTCACCTGCGGCGGGGCGATGTTGGGATAGGACTCCACGCCCAGGTTGAGGATCGCGATCACGCCGCTGAGCGAGATCAGGATCGCAACCACCCAGGCGAAGACTGGATGCTCGATGAAAAATTTAGGCATGACGGAAGGTTCCCGTTACTGCTTGTTCGAATCGGTGGCGGCCGGCTTGGCCGCATCGGCCTGCTCGGGCTTGGCCGCGTCGGCCGGTGCCTTGCCGGCGGCCGGTGCGGCGCCCGCCGGAGCAGCGCCGCCTGCGGCAGGCTTGCCGTTGGCGTCTTGCCCCGGGGTCCACGGCTTGGCCACCGCCGGTGCACCTTCCTTGACCTTCTGCACGCCGGCCACGATCACCTTGTCACCGGCGGCCAGGCCGTCGCTGACCAGCCAGTTGCCGTTCTGCGCGCCATCGGTCTTGACGTTCTTGCGCACCACCTTGCCGTCGGTGCCGACCACCATCACGTAACCGCCGGTGGTGTCGCGCAGCAGCGCCTGCTGCGGCACCAGGTAGGCATTGTTGCGCTCGCCCAGGTTGGCCTGGAAGCTGACGAAGGCGCCCGGCAGCAGGATCTGCTGCGGGTTCGGCAGCAGCGCACGCAGCGAGACCGCGCCGGTGGCCGGATCGACCGTGGTCGACGAGAAGTCCAGCGTGCCCGGCTCGCTGTAGGTGGTGCCGTCGGCCAGCTTGACGCTGACGGTAGCCTTGCCATCGCCGGACAGGGCCAGTGCGCCCTTGGCCTGCTGTGCACGCAGCTGGGTCAGCTCATCGACGCTCAGCGAGAAGTTCACGTACAGCGGGTCGAGCTGGTCGACGGTGGTCAGCAGGGTCACATCGCCCTGGCCGACCAGCGCACCTTCGGTGACCTGCTGCTTGTTGGCCACGCCGCTGATCGGGGCGGTCACTTCGGTGTAGCCCAGGTTGATGCGCGAGGAGGTCAACGCGGCCTCGGCCTGCTTGACCGCGGCCAGGGCGGTGCGCTCGGCCGACTCGGCGTTGTCCAGGTCGGACTTGGAGACGAACTGCTGCGGGGCCAGCGAGCGCGCACGGTCGGCGGCGACCTTGGCGTTGGCATAGGTGGCGCGGGCCGAGGCCAGCTGCGCTTCGGAGGCGTTGAGCGAGGCACGCAGCGGCGCCGGGTCGATCAGGAACAGGGTCTGGCCCTGCTTGACCTGGGAGCCTTCCTGGTAGACGCGCTTGAGCAGCACGCCCGGAACGCGCGCGCGCACGTCGGCGCTGCGGAACGGCGACAGGCGGCCGACCAGCTCGCGCTGCAGCGGCAGGGTCTGCGGCTTGGCGTCGATGACGCCCACCTCCGGCGGCGGGGGCGTCTGCTGTTCCGGCTTCTTGCAGGCGGCCAGAGCGACAGCAACGGCGCACGTCAAGGCAAGGGTGCGGAGTGGGGCGGTCATCAGGAGGAACTCCGGGGTTGGTTTGTAGACGGGGCCGGCGACGGCTGTGGCGCGAACGCGCGCAGGAAGCTGTCGACGGAGAACTCTGCCCAGCGCCGACGCAGCAGCGCGTCATCACGATGGGGGGTATGGAAGCGCTGTTTGTCGAAATCCTGACCGGCGATCATGCTCAGCAGCAGCTCGGCCATGAAGTGCGGGTCGTCATGCCGTAGCTGGCCCTGCATGCAAACGGTTTCAATCCATTCAGCAAGATGAAGCGTCAGCGCGCCGGCGCCATGCCGGTACAGCGTACGCGCCTCTTCGGGAAACTGGGACGCGTCGGCGGCGATCAGCCGGCAGGCCTGTCCTACGTGCGGTTGGCTGAAATGCTCCAGGAAGTCGGTGGCGAACTGGAGCAGGCTGGCACGCAGGTCGTCAGTGCGGAGTGCACGGACCATGGCCCCGGTGGCGTGGCCGACATGGCGCTGCATCACCCGGCGCAGCAGTTGCTGCTTGTTGCCGTAGCGCGAATACAGGGTCTGCTTGGAACAGCCGGCCTGCTGGGCCACCGCGTCCATGCTCATCTGCATGCCCTGCTGCGCCAGCAGTTCGCGCACGGCGTCGAACACGCGCTCATCGCGTGCGTCGAGGGCAACGGGAAGGTAAGCCGGATTCACGCGGTGGACTATACCGTCCAGTTCAGGATTGTGGAATCGCATCGGCGTCGCCGCATGTGTCTTCCGGTAACACGCTTTGCCGATCCTGTCTGCAGTGCTGAAACGGACGCCACGACCATACCGGTGCGAACTGAATAGGCGTCTAAACCGCAGCAAACCCGAATCTGCTTATTCCGTCCTGCAGCAAGGCCTTTTCGTGCGGTAGGGCTACAATTTCATTTTCCCAACTGAGCAAGCGCATCGCTCTGCCATGAAACCGCAAAAAACCGCAGCCAAGACCGTGAAAAACAAGACCAAACCAGCAGAGTCGGAGGTCGCAGTGACCGCTGGTTTCTCCCTGGAGCCGGTGTACACGGCCTTGCGCAAGCGCTACCCCGCGGCCGCACAGGCCGAAGCAGTGGCCTTCGCTACTGACTTCTACAAGCGCATGGAGTCGGACGAGTTCCCGCACCACAGCGCTGAAGAGTGGGCCGCTCTCGCGGCTGAGACGCTGGAATTCGCCCGTGCCCGCAAGGCCGGCAAGGCCAACGTCCGCGTGTTCAATCCGACCGCGAAGGCCAACGGTTGGGAATCGCCGCACACCGTGCTGCAGATCGTCAACGACGACATGCCGTTCCTTGTCGATACCGTCACCATGTCGCTGGCCGAGCAGGGCGTGGGCGTCCACGTGCTGGGCCACCCGGTGCTGCGCTTCACCCGCGACAAGGCCGGCAAGCTGGTCAAGGTCGGCGAGGGTGATGCCGAATCGGTGATGCTGCTGGAGATCGACCGCCAGCCGGCTGAAGCCATGGCCGCCATCGAGCAGGCCATCAACAAGGCGCTGGATGAAGTGCGTGCGATCGTGCGCGACTGGCAGCCGATGAAGGACAAGGCGCTGGCGCTGGCCGACGACCTGGGCAAGCGCCAGCTGCCGGTCGACGATGCCTCGCGCAAGGAAGCACAGGAGTTCCTGCGCTGGGCCGCCGACAACCACTTCACCTTCTTCGGCTACCGCGAATACCGCGTCGAGAAGCAGGGCAAGGAAGATGTGCTGGCACCGCTGAACGACACCGGCCTGGGCCTGATGCGCGGCAAGGACAAGTCCGCCGCCCGTCCGGTCAAGACCCTGGCCGCGCAGGGCCTGAACGCCACGTCCGGCCTGAAGGACGCGCTGATCCTGACCAAGACCAACGCCCGTTCGCGCGTGCACCGCGCCGGCTACATGGACTACATCGGCGTGCTGGAATTCGACGCCAAGGGCAAGATCATCGGCGAGCAGCGCTTCCTCGGCCTGTTCACCTCCAGCGCCTACAACCGTCGCCCGTGGGAAATCCCGCTGGTGCGCCAGCGCCACGAGCACGTGATGAAGCAGTCGGGCCTGGCCCCGGCCAGCCACAGCGGCAAGGCGCTGCGCCACATCCTGGAAACCCTGCCGCGCGAAGAGCTGTTCCAGTCCAGCGAGGACGAACTGTTCCGCACCGCGATGGGCGTGCTGGGCCTGCAGGAGCGCGTGCGCAGCCGCCTGTTCCTGCGCCGTGACAAGTACAGCCGTTTCATTTCCGCACTGGTCTACCTGCCGCGCGAGCGCTTCAACACCGACGTGCGCCTGCGCATCGAAGCGATGCTGAAGGACGCGCTCCACGGCGAGTACGTCGACAGCTCGGTGGTGCTGGGCGAATCGCCGCTGGCCCAGGTGCACCTGATCGTGCGCCCGAAGCCGGGTGAAATGCTCGACGTCGATACCGCCGAACTGGAGCAGAAGCTGGCCCAGGTGTTGCGCAACTGGCAGGACGACCTGCGCGAAGCGCTGGTGACCCGCCATGGCGAAACCGAAGGCCTGCGCATCGCCGCCCGCATCGGCAAGGCGCTGCCGGCCGGCTACATCGAAGACAACAGCACCGCCGTTGCCGCCAACGATGTCAGCCAGCTCGACGCCCTGACCGGCCCGGACGACCTGCGCCTGAGCCTGCAGGCGGTGCCGCGCGAAAGCGGCGATGGCCTGCGCCTGAAGCTGTACCGCCAGCTGGACGACATTCCGCTGTCGGACGCGCTGCCGATGATGGAAAACATGGGCCTGCGCGTGATTGCCGAGCGTCCCTACCGCCTGTCGGTCGACAACGCCCCGGTGTACGTGCAGGACTTCGAGGTCGAGTCGACCGCCGGCGCGATCGATGCTGCCAGCGTCGATGAAGCCTTCGGCGAGACCTTCGCCCGCGTCTGGCACGGCGATGCCGAGAACGACGGCTTCAACCGCCTGGTGCTGGCTGCCGGCCTGCATTGGCGCCAGGTCGCCATGCTGCGTGGCTACTGCAAGTACCTGCTGCAGACCGGCGTGCCGTTCTCCCAGGCGTATGTGGAAGGCACCTTCGCCCGTTACCCGCTGCTGGCCCGCCTGCTGGTGGAACTGTTCGAAGCGCGCTTCGATCCGGCCACCGGCCACGAGAGCAAGGACGACATCGCGGCTGGCCAGGCGCAGCTGAAGGCGCACCTCGACGTGCTGGCCGCCGGCGACGAGGCCACCCTGAAGGTGCTCAAGACCGTGGTCGACGCCCGCAAGGGTGACCGCGACGCGCAGATGCAGGCCGCGCGCGATGCGCTGCTGAAGCTGATGGACCGTGTGTCCAGCCTGGACGAAGACCGCATCCTGCGTTCGTTCATGGGCGTGATCGACGCGACCCTGCGCACCAGCTACTACCAGACCGATGCCAACGGCCAGCACGGCCACGTGATCAGCTTCAAGTTCGATTCGGCGCTGGTGCCGGACCTGCCGAAGCCGCGCCCGTACCGCGAAATCTTCGTCTACGGCCCGCGCGTGGAAGGTACCCACCTGCGCTTCGGCGCGGTCGCCCGTGGCGGCCTGCGCTGGTCGGACCGTCGCGAAGACTTCCGTACCGAAGTGCTGGGCCTGGTCAAGGCGCAGATGGTCAAGAACACCGTCATTGTGCCGGTCGGCGCGAAGGGCGGCTTCTTCGCCAAGACCCCGCCGGTCAATGGTGACCGCGACGCGGTCTTCGCCAATGGCGTGGCCTGCTACAAGCTGTTCATCCAGGGCCTGCTGGACATCACCGACAACATCGTCAACAACAAGATCGTGCCGCCGGTGGATGTCGTGCGCCACGACATGGACGATCCGTACCTGGTGGTGGCCGCCGACAAGGGCACTGCGACCTTCTCCGATATCGCCAACGGCTTGGCCATCGCGCACGGTTTCTGGATGGGCGATGCATTCGCCTCTGGTGGTTCGGTGGGTTACGACCACAAGGGCATGGGCATCACCGCACGCGGCGCGTGGGAGTCGGTCAAGCGCCACTTCCGTGCGCTGGGCCGTGACAGCCAGACCCAGGACTTCACCGCGGTCGGCGTCGGCGACATGTCCGGCGACGTGTTCGGCAACGGCATGCTGTTGTCGCGCCACATCCGCCTGGTTGCAGCATTCGACCACCGCCACATCTTCCTGGACCCGAACCCGGATGCGGCCACCACGTTCGTCGAGCGTGAGCGCCTGTTCACCGTGCCGCGTTCGAGCTGGGCGGACTACGATGCCAAGCTGATCAGCAAGGGCGGCGGCATCTATCCGCGCAGCCTGAAGTCGATCGAGATCACCCCGCAGGTGCGTGAAGCGCTGGGCCTGGACGACAACGTCAAGGCGCTGTCGCCGAACGATCTGATGAGCGCGATCCTGAAGGCACCGGTCGACCTGCTGTGGAACGGCGGCATCGGTACCTACGTCAAGGCCGCCAGCGAGCAGCACAGCGATGTCGGCGACCGCGCCAACAACGCCCTGCGCGTGAACGGTGGCGAGCTGCGCTGCAAGGTGGTGGGCGAGGGCGGCAACCTGGGCATGACCCAGCTGGGCCGCATCGAAGCCGCACAGGCCGGCGTGCTGCTCAACACCGACTTCATCGACAACTCGGCCGGTGTCGACACCTCCGACCACGAAGTCAACATCAAGATCCTGCTCAACGATGTGGTGCGGGCCAAGAAGCTGACCGTCGAGCAGCGCAACAAGCTGCTGGCCTCGATGACCGACGAAGTCGCCGAGCTGGTGCTCAACGACAACTACCGCCAGAACCAGGCGCTGAGCCTGATGGAGCGGATGGCGGTCAAGCGCCTGGGTTCCAAGCAGCACTTCATCCGCACCCTGGAACAGCAGGGCCTGCTCGATCGCCAGATCGAGTTCCTGCCGTCCGATGCCGAGCTGTCGCAGCGCAAGGCGCGTGGCCAGGGCCTGACCCGTCCGGAACTGTCGGTGCTGCTGTCCTATTCCAAGCTGGTGGCATTCGCCCAGCTGCTGGATTCGGACATCCCGGAAGATCCGTACCTGTCCAAGGAACTGCAGCGCTACTTCCCGACCCCGCTGCAGAAGAAGTACGCCGACGCGATGGAGCGTCACCGCCTGAAGCGCGAAATCATCGCCACGGCCGTGACCAACCAGACCATCAACCGCATGGGCGCCACCTTCCTGATGCGCATGCAGGAAGACACCGGCCGTTCCATCGCCGAGGTCGCCAAGGCCTACACCATCAGCCGCGAGACGCTGGATGCCCGCGCGCTGTGGGCGCAGATCGATGCCCTCGACGGCAAGGTGCCGGAGTCGGTGCAGATCGACGCACTGGAAGTGATCTGGAAGCTGCAGCGTTCGTTCGTGCGCTGGCTGCTGTCGCGCCCGGGCGCGATGCCGGGCATCACCGAAGCGGTCAACCGTTACCAGGGTCCGTTCAACGACATCCGCGTTGCCTCGGGCGTGCTGCCGGATTCGCAACGTCCGACCTACGAAGCCCTGGTGGCCGAGTGGAAGGAGAAGGGCCTGCCGTCCGCGCTGGCGCAGCAGCTGGCCGAACTGCACTTCCTGGAGCCGGCGTTTGACATCATCGAACTGGCGCGTACCCGCAAGCTGAAGCCGGTGGACGTGTCCAAGGTGCATTTCCGCCTGGGCGACGCCCTGCAGCTGCCGTGGCTGTTCGAGCAGGTTGATGCGCTGGAGGTCAACGGCCGTTGGCACGCCGTGGCACGTGGCGTGTTGCGTGACGAACTGGCGGCCAACCACCGCAACCTGGCCGGCCAGGTGCTGGGCACCAAGGGCAGCAGCGCGGAGGCCAAGGTCTCGGCCTGGATGGGTCGTGACGACAACAGCCTGCGCTTCACCCTGGCGATGCTGGCCGAACTGGCCGAGCAGAAGACCCTGGACTACCCGACCGTCTCGGTCGCGGTGCAGCGCCTGGGCCAGCTGGCTGCGCATGGTGCGTAAGCGCATTTGCGCTGACGCCCCACGGTTTGCTCTGCAAACCGTGGGCCCCATGCCAACCATGCTCCCAGACCCCCGCGCCGTTGGCGCGCCCCCCTGACTCAGGGGGGCTCTTGATCTGCAGCAGTTGGAGGAACGGCCCCGCGAAAGCGGGGCCGTTCTGCATTGCATGGTCGTGCCGGCCAGCGGCCCGCACGACCGGGTATGCTCTTGTTGGCATACCCACCCGGATCCACCGATGAGCGACTCCCCCCGCATCGCTTTCCTGGCCAGCACCACCGAACCGGCGCAGATGGCCCGCGCGGCGATGGTCTCGCGCTATGGCGACTACGCGCCCGAGCAGGCCGACGTGCTGTGCCCGCTGGGCGGTGATGGCTTCATGCTGCAGACCCTGCACCGGCACGGGCACCTGGGCAAGCCGGTGTTCGGCATGAAGCTGGGCACGGTCGGCTTCCTGATGAACCAGTACCGCGGCGACGATGACGTGCATGCGCGCATTGCCCGCGCCGAACCGGCCAACCTGCGCCCGCTGGAAATGGTGGCGCTGACCGAGTCGGGCACCAGTACCGGTTCGCTGGCCTACAACGACGTGTCGCTGCTGCGCCAGACCCGCCAGGCTGCGCATATCGGCATCGACCTGAACGGCCAGGAACGCGTGGGGGAGCTGATCGGCGACGGCGTGCTGGTGGCCACCCCGGCCGGCAGCACTGCCTACAACTATTCCGCGCATGGCCCGGTGCTGCCGCTGGGCTCGCACACCATCGCGTTGACGCCGCTGGCCCCATACCGGCCGCGACGCTGGCGCGGGGCGATCCTCAAGGCCGACACCGAAGTGCGTTTCCGCGTGCTCGATCCGTACAAGCGCCCGGTCAGCGTGACCGCTGATTCGCACGAGACCCGCGACGTGGTCGAAGTGACCATCCGCGAGTCGAAGGACCGCCGCGTGACCCTGCTGTTCGACCCGGAGCACAACCTGGAAGACCGGATCCTGAGCGAACAGTTCGTTTTTTGAGGACAATGGGCGGCCGGCCGTGCCGACCGCTTGAAGGACCCCCACCGATGGGCGACAACTCCCCCCGTTTGCTGACCGTTGCGGTGACCTCGCGCGCGCTGTTCGACCTCGAGGAAAGCCATGCGCTGTTCGAAAGCGATGGCGTGGCGGCCTACGCCGAATTCCAGCGCCAGCATGAGGACGACATCCTCGGGCCCGGCGTGGCCTTCCCCGTGGTGCGCAAGCTGCTGGCGCTGAACCAGGGCGCCAGCCCGGAGAACCCGCGCGTCGAGGTGATCCTGCTGTCGCGCAACTCGGCCGATACCGGCCTGCGCATCTTCAACTCGATCCAGCATTACGGCCTGGGCATCATCCGCGCGACGTTCACCGCAGGTGAGCCGACCTGGCCCTACGTGAAGCCGTTCGGGACCGACCTGTTCCTGTCGGCCAACCCGGAATCGGTGCGCAGCGCATTGCGCCATGGCATCGCGGCCGCGACCATCCTGCCCAAGCCGCCCGGCGAGACTGCCGCTGCGGCGGCCGACCAGATCGATACCGGTCGACCGGCCGGGCAGCTGCGCATCGCCTTCGACGGCGACGCGGTGATCTTCGGCGACGAGAGTGAACGCATCTCGCGCGAACAGGGCGTGGAAGCGTTTGGCCGGCACGAACGCGAACGCGCCCGCGAACCGCTCAGCGGTGGCCCGTTCCGCGGCTTCCTGTCGGCCCTGCATACGCTGCAGGAGGTATTCCCGGCCGGCGAAAGCGCACCGATCCGCACCGCGCTGGTCACCGCGCGCTCGGCACCGGCCCACGAGCGGGTGATCCGCACCCTGCGCGAGTGGGGCGTGCGCCTGGACGAGGCGCTGTTCCTCGGTGGCCGCCACAAGGGCCCGTTCCTGCAGGCGTTCGGCGCCGACATCTTCTTCGACGATTCACAGCACAACATCGACAGTGCGCGTGAACACGTGGCTGCCGGCCACGTTCCCCACGGCGTCGCCAACGAGGGGTAGGGTCAGGTAGTCGCCAACCTTGGTTGGCATTGCCGTCAGGCCACGGGTCCGGTCACGGGCTGCCCGACATCCCCAGCTGCAGGTCCACCACCTTCCAGCGCAGGCCCTGTGGTTCCAGCACCACCTTCAGTGGCGGCTGGCCAGGGCCGCGCTCGACGTCGACCACGAAGCGGTCCAGTGCTTCGAAGCGATGCTCGGCATTCTTCAGCGGCCGCGCCGGTTCGGTCGCGCCGAAGGCATCGCCGCCCTTCAGTTCATTGCGGCCGCGTTTCCACAGCACGTGGCCCTGCAGCATCGCGCCGATCCCGGTCGGGGTCACCATGGTGTCCACCGCGGCGCCGCCGAGCTGGTCACCCAGGCCGTAGAGCAGGGCGCCAAACGGGCTGGCCGCCACGTCGGGGCCGGCCTGGCGCACCAGGTAGTCGTTGAGCTGCGCACGCAGGCTGCTGCGCACGCGCGGGAAATCGACGTAGCGTTGCAGTCGCGCGGTGTCGCGCTGCTCGATCGCTTTGGACAGCCCGTGCACGGTCAGGTACGGACCACTGAACCACCAGGCGGCGACGGCCAGGACGAGGGCAATCAGGGTGCCGATGAGCTTCTTCATGGCTCCCAGACTGCCGCAAAGGCGGCAAACGCGGGTTAAGCGTCAGTGACTGGGTGAGCCACGGCCATCGCCGAAGGCGGCCACCAGCCGCTGCCGCTCGGCCGGGGTCAGCGCTTCCAGCCGCGTCCCCAGAACATCGTCCAGGCTGCGGGTACGGGTGGTGCCGAGAATGCCGCTGGCCACGCCGGGATGGCCCAGTGCATAGGCGAAGACGGTCCGGGCCGGGGGCTGGCTGTGGATCGCGGCCACGGCGCGCCGCATCTTGCGGGCACTGCGCATCAGATGGCGGCTGCTGGGTTTCAGCCAGGCGCGCGCCAGGTACCAGGCATCGGCCAGCCGTGGCAGGCGAGGACGCGCGGGCAGCAGGTGACCCTGCGCGAGCACGGTACCGGCCAGCACGCCAATGCCCGCTGCCTGCAGCTGGTCGATCAGCGGTTCGCGGTCCTGCTGCAGGGCGTTGTAGTCCAGCAGCACCACATCGAACGCGTCGGGATGGGCGATCATCCAGCGCAGCGTCGAAGCCGAGTGGGTGTTGATGCCGGTGTGGCGGACCAGGCCGCGTTCGCGCAGGCGTTGCAGGGCCAGCAGCAGGTCATCGTTGATGTCGTGTTCGCTGGCGCCATGCAGCTGGTAGATGTCCAGATGGTCCAGGCCAAGGTTGCGCAGCGAGGCCTCACAGCTGGCGGTGATGGCCGCGGGCGAGAAGTTGCGTTGCTCCGCGCCGCTGATGCCGGCCTGGCCGGTCAACGTGCCGCCTTTGCTGGAGATCACCAGCGCGTCGCGCGGGTACTGCTGCAGCAACGGGCGCAGGATGCGGCCCAGGCGCGGCTCGGCATGGAAACCGGAATAGTTGTGGCCGGTATCGAGCAGGTTCACTCCATGGGCGAGCGCATGCTCGACCACGGCAGCCGCCTCATGCTCCGGGAAGCGACGATGACCCCAGAAGCCGGAGCACCCCAGGCCGATCGGTGAAACGGCCAGGCCGGTGCGGCCGAGCACGCGCCGCTGACGGGCCAGCGGAAGATCCTGCGACATCAGAACTCCAGGTCCAGCGCGGCGCACAGGTAGTCGACGAACGGACCGAGTGCCGCCAGATCCTTGCCCAGCGTGGACAGCAGGCGCGGGCCGGTCATGGTGGCGTCGTCCAGCGAGCGCCACATCACCCAGTTGCGGTGCTTGAGGTCGTCGATGAACTCGAAATCAGCCGGAAAACCGCGCGGCGGCCGCACCAGCTTCTCGCTTTCCTCGAAGTCGAAGCGCCTGCGCAGCCCGGGCGCATGCGCGGCGGCCTTCCAGCTGCCCGGGTTGTCGAGGATGAAGTGGCGCACGCGACGCTGGGTTTCAGGCTCCGGATGCCACAGGCCGGCGCCGACGAAGCTTTCGCCCGGCTGCAGGTGCACGTAGAACGAGGGCGCGGCCACTTCGCGGCGACGCTCATGGAACAGGCGCGCACCCTGCCAGGTCTTGTAGGGCGATTTGTCGTTGGAAAAACGCGCGTCGCGATGGATGCGGAACAGCGAGCCACCGACGCCACGGGTATCGGCGCGGAAATGGTCGCTGACCTCGGCCAACGCCGGCTGCAGGTCGCCGAGCAGGCGCAGGAACGGCTGCCGCACGTGGTCTTCGTACTGCTGGCGGTGGTCGTTGAACCATGCCTTTTCGTTATGCCGCGCCAGGCTGCGCAGGAACCTGAAGCTGGCGTCCGAGAAATAGGTACTCACAACGTCTCCTGCAGATGCTGGCCCCAGTCGCGCAGCGATTGCAGCAGGGCCTGGCGCCGCGCGTCATCGGGCGCTTCGGCGGCCAGTGCATCAAGCTGCTGCTGGTACTGGGGCAGGTTGAGTTCACCCAGGCCGCCGTCTCCGAGCAGGCGCTGGCGGCGGTAATCCTGCCAGCGCTGGCGTTCAGCCGGCGCGAGGCTGCCGGGATGGTTGCGCGCACGGTAGCGGAACAGCAGCTCGGGCAGGCGCGGGTCGCGGAAGCGGCCTTCCAGCTCGGCCAACTGCTCCGGTGCGGTGGTGCGCGCCAGGGCAAGCAATGGCTTGTCGCCGTTGCCGAGGAAGCCGTCGTACAGCGAGGCGTCGACGTCGGCCACGGTGGCGGCGCGGGGCTGGTTGTAGACCTGGCGCGCCTTCTCGGCCAGCTGCGCGGCGAAGGGGCGCAGCCGCTCGACCTTGGTCTCGATGGCCGCCACGTCCAGGCCCAGGCGCTGATGGTCGTCGGCGCGCAGGTGGTTCCAGGCGATCAGTGCCGGCACCTTGTTCAGGTGCACCTCCTTCAGCGGCACCCGCGCCACGCCTTCGGGCAGCTCGCTGGCACGCATGTACAGGCGCTGCGCGATCACCTCGGCCGGCAGTTCCAGCAGGTCGTCGATGTCGCCGTCGAGGTCGAATACGATCACCCGGTTGTTGATGGTCGGGTGCACCGCCAGCGGCAGCACCGGCGCCGCGCACAGGCGGCTGGCCGGGTAGCGCATGGAGATGTGCAGTACCGGCTTCAACGCTGCGATGTCCAGCAGGCCACCGACGAAACGCTTGTCGCGCAGCTTCAGCGCGTACTCCCACAGGCGCGGCTGCGACTGCTTGAACAGGCGCGCCATGCCGATGGTGGCGCGCACGTCGGACAGTGCTTCGTGTGCATCGCCTTCGCGCACGTTGTTGGCTTCGGCCAGATGTTCGAGCTTGAACGAGGTGGCGCCGTCTTCGCGCAGCGGCCACTGGATGCCGTCCGGGCGCATGGCGCGCATCAGCCGCAGCATGTCCAGCAGGTCCCAGCGCGAATTGCCGTTGCGCCACTCGCGTTCGTACGGGTCATGGAAATTGCGGAACAGGCCGTAGCGGATGAACTCGTCGTCGAAGCGCAGCGTGTTGTAGCCCAGCGCGCAGGTGCCGGGGCGTGACAGCTGTTCGTTGATGCGGTCGAAAGCCTCGGCCTCGCTGATGCCTTCGGCCATGGCCTGCTGCGGCGTGATGCCGGTGACCAGCGTCGCCATCGGTGACGGCAGCAGGTCATCGGCCGGGCGCACGAAGAAGCTGACCGGCGTTTCAATCTCGTTGAGGTCAGCGTCGGTGCGGATCGCCGCGTACTGCGAGATGCGCGTGCGGCGCGGATCCTGGCCGAAGGTTTCCAGGTCGTAGAACAGGAAGCTGTCGGCCATCAGTGCGCGCCCTCCAGGACCGGCAACTGCGCGTGGATCCGTGTTTCCAGCGCGGCCCAGTCGATGTTGTCCAATGAATCGTGGCCTGCGGTGGCGGACACCAGCATGTCGCGCTGCAGCTCGGTACGGCGCAGCGCTTCGGCGTAGGGCGTGTGCAGGAAGGTGACCATCGTGTAATGCGGCACGAAGCGGGTCGGCCAGCGTCGCTGCAGTTCCTGTTCCAGCTCACGCTGCAGCAGGAACGCAGGATCGGCCACGCGGTCACGCATTTCCAGGTAGTTTTCCAGCGCCATCTGCTGGATGGCGCGCGCGTTCGGCTTGCGCTCGGCCTCGAACGCGGCGAACGCGCCTTGCAGATCATCCGCTTCCATCAGGTGGCGGGCCAGCGCCACGCAGTCCTCGAACGCGCAGTTCATGCCCTGGCCGTGGAACGGCACCATCGCATGCGCGGCATCGCCGATCAGCACGGCGCGGCCGGCCTGGTGCCAGCGCTCCAGGGTGAGCGTGCCGAGCAGCCCTGGCGGATGCTGTTCCCAGTCTGCGCGCAGGTTCGGAATCAGCGGCAGGGTATCGGCAAACTCACGCGCGAACAGCGCTTCGGCCTGCGCGCCGGTGTTGACGGTGGCAAAGCTGGGATCGCCCTGGTTCGGCAGGAACAGGGTGACGGTGAAGGTGCCTTCGTGGTTGGGCAGGGCGATGCACATGTAGTGGCCACGTGGCCAGATGTGCAGTGCATTGCGCTCGATGCGGAAGCTGCCGTCGGCGGCCGGCGGGATCTCCAGCTCCTTGTAGGAGTGGTCGAGGAAGGCGATGTCCTCGCCCAGCGGCGCGCGCCGGTTCATCGCTGCGCGCAGGGCCGATCCGGCGCCGTCGGCACCGATCAGGGTGTCGAAGCGGATGTCGTGCGGGCTGTCGTCGCGGTCATCGATGAAACGCGCGTAGCCTGCGTCGAAATCGACGGTGTGCAGGCGGCGATGGAAGTGCACGGTGGCGCCAGCCTGTTCGGCCAGTTCCAGCAGCGTGGTGTTCAGGTCGCTGCGATGGATCGACCAGATCACTTCGCTGTCGTCGCGGCCATAGCGCTGCAGCTGCGGTTCGCCGTCGCGCGGATGCACCATGCGGCCGCGCATCATCACCGCGCGCGCCATCACTTCGTCCTCCACGCCCGCCTGGCGCAGCGCATTGCGCCCGCGCTCGGCCAGCGCCAGGTTAATCGAACGGCCGCTTTCGTAGTCGGCCACGCGCGGATCCCCGCGGCGCTCGTACAGGGTGATGCGCCAGCCCTGCCGTGACAGCAGTATGGCCAGCAGAGAACCGGCGAGGCCGGCACCGATAATGCTCAACGAGCGGGAGGCGTGTGCGATCAACGAACTGTCCAGCAGTAGGGAAGGGGCGGGCTCAGAGGCCGGCCCAGGCTTCCACTTCCTCGACGAAGTGGTGCACGTCCAGGTAGCGGTTGTAGAGCGGGGTGGGCGAAATCCGGATCACATCCGGCTCGCGCCAGTCGCCGAGCACGCCGATGCCGCGCAGGTGTTCGAACAGCGCACGACCGCGCTCGCGGCCACCGATCACGCGCAGCGACAACTGGCAGCCACGGCGTTGCGGATCGGCCGGCGTGATGATGTCCAGCACGTTGGACAGGCGTGCGCGCACCAGCGCTTCCAGCATGCCGGTCAGCGCCACCGATTTGCTGCGCAGGGCGTCCATGCCGGCGCGCTCGAACAGGTCCAGCGACGCACGCAGCGGCGCCAGGCCGAGGATCGGTGGATTGCTCAGCTGCCAGCCTTCGGCACCAGCGGCCGGGATGAACTGCGGCGCCATCTGGAAACGGGTGGCTTCCTCATGGCCCCACCAGCCGGCGAAGCGCGGCAGGGTGGTGTCGCGATGGTGCCGCTCATGCACGAACGCGCCGGCCACCGCGCCCGGTCCACTGTTGAGGTACTTGTAGTGGCACCACACGGCGAAATCGGGCGCTACATCGTGCAGGCGCAGCGGCAGGTTGCCGACCGAATGTGCAAGATCGAAGCCGATGCGCGCACCGTGCAGGCGCGCGGCGCGGGTGATCGCATCGAGGTCGAAGGCCTGGCCGGTGCGGTACTGCACGCCGGGCCACAGCACCAGCGCCAGGCGTGGGCCATGCTCGGCGATGCCTTGCTCGATCGCCGTGAGCGAGATCGTGCCATTGGCTTCGTCCGGCTGTACTTCCACCAGGCACTCGGCCGGATCGAAGCCATGGAAGCGGATCTGCGCTTCCACGGCGTGCCGATCGGTGGGGAACGCGCCGGCTTCCATCAGGATCACCGGGCGTTGCGCGGTCGGCCGGTAGAAACTGACCATCATCAGGTGCAGGTTCACGCTCAGGGTGTTCATCGCCACCACTTCGCTGGGCAGCGCACCAACCACGCGGGCCAGCTGCGCGCTCACCAGGCGGTGGTAGGACAGCCACTGCGTCGGGCCGGTGAAGTGGCCTTCCACCGCCAGTTCGCCCCACTGCTTCATCACTTCCTGCACCGCGGCCTGTGCGCCGCGCGGCTGCAGGCCCAGCGAGTTGCCGACGAAGTAGGTCTGCTCGCCACCACCATGGCGCGGAATCAGGAATTCGTTGCGCAGCGGACGCAGCGGATCGGCGGCGTCCAGGGCAATGGCGTGGGTGCGGCTGAGCAGGTCGGACATGGTCGGGCAACAGGCTGCAACGGGGCTGCCAGTGTAGCGCCTGGGGGAAGGCCCCGTAGCGGCCAGCCTGCTGCCAGCGCCACGTGATCCGGTAGTCGCCAACCTGGGGTGGCGCATGTGTGACGAAGCGCCCACCAAGGTGGGCAACTACCAGGGCGGGAGCAGGCAAGCGCCCACCAAGGTGGGCAACTACCGGTCGATGGCTCAGCCCGCTGCCGGCGCCGGCAGCGGGTCCACATGCCCGCACTGGCTGCAGGTACGCAGCTCCAGGCTGGCGTGGTAGCGCGCGAACACCTTGGGCAGGTCGGTTTCGATGTTCTGCAGCGGGAAGAACTCTTCATGCAGCTTGTGGTTGCAGCGTTCGCAGTGCCAGATCACGCCGTCCAGCTCATGCGGCAGGCGCTTGCGCTCGACCACCAGGCCAACACCGCCGGGTGGGCGCCGCGGCGAGTGCGGTATCTTCCCCGGCAGCAGGAAGATCTCGCCGGCGCGGATCGGAATGTCGCGCACCGCGCCATCCTCCTGCACCTTCAGCACCATCTCGCCTTCGAGCTGGTAGAACCACTCCGGGCCTTCGTCGTAGTGGTAATCGGTGCGCGAGTTCGGCCCGCCGACCACCATCACGATGAAGTCGCCGTTGTCGATCATCTTGTTGCCCACCGGCGGCTTCAGCAGGTGGCGGTGTTCTTCGATCCAGGCGTGCAGGTTGATCGGCGAAGCGAGCATGATCGGTTTCCCCTGGAAGTCAGTCGCGCTTGCCCTTGCGCGGCACGTAGGACAGCGCTTTTTCGTAGGCCGGCTGCAGCTCTTCCGGCGCGCCGACGTCGATGCCCATCTCGCGCACGCGGCCGTCCTTCAGGCTGTAGACCCAGCCATGCACCATCAGCTTCTGGCCGCGCGCCCAGGCATCCTGCACGATGGTCGAGCGGCACAGGTTGGCGACCTGCTCGATCACGTTCAGTTCGCACAGGCGGGCGTGCTTGAGCTCGTCGGTCTCGATGGCATCGATGATCGCGGTGTGCTTCTGCATCACGTCGCCGACATGGCGCAGCCAGTTGTCAGCCAGGCCGACGCGGGTGTTGTGCAGGCAGGCATGCACGCCGCCGCAGCCGTAATGGCCGACGATCAGGATGTGCTTCACCTTCAGCTGGTCCACTGCGTACTGCACCACGCTCAGGCAGTTCAGGTCGGTGTGCGCGACCACGTTGGCGACATTGCGGTGCACGAACACTTCGCCCGGCGCCATGCCGATGATCTGGTTGGCCGGCACGCGCGAATCGGAGCAGCCGATCCACAGGTACTCGGGGTGCTGCTGCTTGGCCAGCTGGTGGAAGAACTCCGGATCTTCCTTCTCGATACGGTCGGCCCAGTCGCGGTTGTTCTGCAGCAGCTTGTGGATGTCTTTCATGTTCGGGTCCCTGGCGTCGGGTGGGGGCTCGCTGCAACCGTCCGGCTGCGGCGTCGCGGGAATCTGGGGCGTTCAGCCGTTCTGCGCGGCCTGTTCGCGGTGCCAGCGCATCCACTGCGCCAGTTCCTGGGAAGGCGGGGTGGCCAGCGCATCCAGCGCGGCGATCACCGCCTGCTGGTTGGCGTCGGGATGGTTCTGGCTGAGCTTCAGCTTCAGCTGTACATGCTCGACCTGGAAGCGGAAGCCGATGATGGCGCGCAGCTCCGGGCCATGCTCGGCACGCGTGGCATCGAACTGCCAGGCCTGGCCGACACTGGCCTCGAAGCGGTCGCTGATCGCGCCGACCAGTCCGGCCAGCGCATCGACGTCGTCGAAGGTCTGCAGCTGGCCGCGCAGTTCGGCGGCGGCGTAGTTCCAGGTTGGCACCCGCGCGGCGGGCTCCTTGTCCGGGTACCAGCTGGCCGAGACATAACCGTGCGGGCCATCGATCAGCACCTTGGCCGCGCCACGATGGCGTGACTGCGGATTGGCACGGGCCCAGTGCCCGCGCAGCTCGATATGCTCGCCATCACGCCGGTACAACACCGGCATCCGGGTCAGTTCCGGCAGGCCATCGCTGCCCGTGGTGAGCACGGTGACGAACGGATCGCGCGCCAGCAGGCGGTCCAGCCAGAGCAGGTCGGTCTCGGCGAAGGCGCGCGGGGTGAACATGCGAGGGTCAGGCGCGCCCGCCCAGCGACTGGATCATGCGACCGCGCAGGCCTTCATCGCTGTCGGCCTGCGGCGGCTGCACTTCGTGCAGGCTGAAGCCACGCACCAGCGCGTCTTCCTCGTCCAGGCCGTCGTACTCGACGAATTCGGCGTCGAACAGCTGCGAACGGGCGGTGTCTTCGCTGTCATAGCTCAGCGTGTTGCCATCGCTGTCGAGCACTTCGGCGGTGCCGGCCGGGCGCACGCGCAGGCGTGCCCAGATCAGGGTGTTGCCGAGGCTGGCCAGCCACCAGCTGTCGCGCGAGGCGGTGATGTCATTCATGGATGTGTTACCAGAGCGAGGCCAGCCAGAGCAGGGCGGCCATGCCCAGTCCGGCCAGCAGGGTCAGCAGTGATACCCAGGCCGGGGTCGCCAGTCCGGACAGCGAGCGGTCCGGCTGCTGGCGATAGTCGCGGCGCAGCAGCCAGGCCAGGGCATCGGGCTTGAGGAAGGCGCCACTGCCGAAGCGCTCGGCGAGCGCCGGATGCCGATCGCGCAGATGCACCAGGGTCAGTGGCCAGAAGATCACGAAGGCACTGAACCCGGCCACTGCAACGCCGACGAAGCAGAGGGCGAAGAACAGGGTCATGGGGGCAGTACCTCCGTGGTCGTGTGGGGCTTAGAAGTCCGCGCTGCCCGGGGCGCGCGGGTAGGGGATCGCATCGCGGATGTTGGACAGGCCGCAGACGTACACCACCAGGCGCTCGAAGCCGAGGCCGAAGCCGGCGTGCGGCACCGAGCCATAGCGACGGAAATCGCGGTACCAGCTGTAGTGCTCGCGGTCCAGGCCGAACTGGGCCATGCGCGCGTCCAGCACGTCCAGGCGCTCTTCGCGCTGGCTGCCGCCGATGATCTCACCGATGCCCGGGGCCAGCACGTCCATCGCGGCAACGGTCCTGCCGTCGTCGTTCAGGCGCATGTAGAAGGCCTTGATGTGCTCCGGATAGTTGGTCACCACCACCGGGCGGCCGACGTGTTCCTCGGTCAGCCAGCGCTCGTGCTCGGTCTGCAGGTCCAGGCCCCATTCGACCGGGAAGTCGAACTTCTTGCCGGACTTCTGCAGCAGGCTGACCGCATCGGTGTAGTCGATGCGTTCGAACGGTGCGTTGATGAAGTCTTCCAGCTTGGTGATCGCGTTCTTGTCCACGCGCTCGGCGATGAAGGCCAGGTCGTCGCTGCGCTCGTTCAGCACCGCGCGGAACAGGTACTTCAGGAACTCTTCGGCCAGGCGCGCATCTTCGGCCAGGTCGGCGAAGGCGATTTCCGGCTCGATCATCCAGAACTCCGCCAGGTGGCGGGTGGTGTGGCTGTTCTCGGCGCGGAAGGTCGGGCCGAAGGTGTAGACCTTGCTCAGCGCCAGGCAGTAGGCCTCGACGTTCAGCTGGCCGGACACGGTCAGGAAGGTTTCCTTGCCGAAGAAGTCGCGGCTGAAATCGATCGCACCCTTCTCGTCGCGCGGCAGGTTCACCATGTCCAGGGTGGACACGCGGAACATCTGGCCGGCGCCTTCGGCGTCGGAGGTGGTGATGATCGGGGTGCTGATCCAGTTGAAGCCGTTCTCGTGGAAGAAGCGGTGCACGGCCTGGGCCAGGCAGTTGCGGATGCGGGTGACCGCGCCGAACAGGTTGGTGCGCGGGCGCAGGTGCGCCACTTCACGCAGGAACTCCGGCGACATCGGCTTGGGCTGGATCGGGTAGGTGAGCGGGTCTTCGACCCAGCCGACCACCTCCAGCGCGCTGGCCTGGATCTCGAACGACTGGCCCTTGCCCTGCGACTTCACCAGGGTGCCGGTGGCGATGACCGAGCAGCCGCTGGTCAGGCGCTTGATCTCGTCGAAGTTGGCCAGGCTGTCATTGGCCACGACCTGGATCGGGGCGAAGCAGGAGCCGTCGCTCACATTCACGAAGGCCAGATTCGCTGAACCGCGCACCGTGCGCACCCATCCGCGTACCGTGACTTCGCCGCCTTCCGGGATCTTCCCGGCAAGCGCATGTTCAACGCTGACCACCGTCATGACTTGAATCCTCTGCTGATCGACTCGATCTGTGAACACGGGAGTTTACCGGTTGCAGTGTTCCGCTTGCGAGGCATTTTTCATGG
The DNA here is from genome assembly GCF_059369755.1 of Stenotrophomonas sp. YJH_SMC_57. Lineage (NCBI taxonomy): Bacteria > Pseudomonadati > Pseudomonadota > Gammaproteobacteria > Lysobacterales > Lysobacteraceae > Stenotrophomonas > Stenotrophomonas sp. YJH_SMC_57. The sequence continues at coordinate 187,648 of NZ_JCAFSZ010000006.1, read as the reverse complement.
CAACGGCTCCTTATAATGTCCCCGTACCTCTGGAGTAGCCCCATGGCCGTCAGCCTGACCCCCATTGCCTTCGAGCGCGTGCAGCGCTTCGTCGCCCAGACCCCCGGTGCGCTGGGCCTGCGTTTTGGCGTGACCAAGACCGGCTGCTCCGGCTGGGGCCACGTGACCGACCTGGCCCGCGACGAGCGCGAGGGCGATACCGTGTTCGACCAGGACGGCGTGAAGATCTACGTCGATGCCAAGAGCCTGGCGCTGGTGGACGGCACCGTGATCGACTTCGGCAAGCACGGCCTGAGCGAGACCTTCACGTTCAGCAACCCGAACGCCACCGCCGAGTGCGGCTGCGGCGAGAGCTTCACCACTGACGCCGACAAGGCCTGAGGTCCGGCGGGAGCCTGATCGCTCTGGTAGCGGCCAATCTTGGTTGGCGTGAAGGCTGCTCCCGGGTTCAGGTTGCCCTATGGCCTGCCGGTTGCCCGGCCACCCCATCTGCGCCATAATGCGCGGCTTCCTGCCTTCCTGGCGGGAATCCTTGCCCCACCGCGGTCTCAACGGCGGGGGGCTGTCCGGCCGCAAGGCCACATCCGAAAGGTAGAAAAAACATGAGTCGTCATTACGAAATCGTGTTCATGGTCCACCCGGACCAGAGCGAGCAGGTCCCGGCCATGATCGAGCGCTACAAGTCGCTGGTCGAGAACGGCAACGGCACCATCCACCGTCTGGAAGACTGGGGCCGCCGCCAGCTGGCGTACCCGATCCAGAACCTGGTGAAGGCCCACTACGTGCTGATGAACATCGAAGCCGACCAGGCCGTTCTGAACGAACTGACCGAAAGCTTCCGCTTCAACGACGCCGTGCTGCGCAACCTGGTCATCAAGCGTGACGAGGCTGACACCGAGCAGTCGCTGATCATGAAGAGCAAGGACGAGAAGGGTGACAAGCCGGAGCGCGGTGAGCGCCGTCGTCGTGACGACGAAGAAGGCGAGTCCACCACCACCGCTGACAACGAAGCCGGCGACGACGCCGCTTCCGCCGCCTAAGGAGCCTTCCCATGTCCAAGTTCTTCCGTCGCCGCAAGTTCTGCAAGTTCACGGCTGAAGGTGTGAAGGAGATCGACTACAAGGATCTCAACACCCTGCGCCAGTACCTGACCGAGAACGGCAAGATCGTGCCGAGCCGCGTCACCGGTACCAAGTCGAAGTACCAGCGCCAGCTGGCGACCGCCGTCAAGCGCGCTCGCTTCCTGGCCCTGATTCCGTACACCGACAACCACGACGTCTGATGCCCGGCGGGGCGGCCCGGTGCCGCCCCCGCTGTGCCAGCTATTCGGACAGCCTTTGTTGCGGGGCATCGCCTCGCTAACGAATAACTCATCTGGAGCAATACCATGCAGCTGATCCTCCTGCAGAAAGTCACCAACCTCGGCAACCTGGGCGACCTGGTCGACGTGAAGCCGGGCTACGGCCGTAACTTCCTCGTGCCGCAGGGCAAGGCCGTGCCGGCCACCGAGAGCAACAAGGCCGAGTTCGAAGCCAAGCGCGCCGAATACGAAGCCAAGGCCCAGGCCATCCACGCCGACGCTGACGCCCGCAAGGCCAAGCTGGAAGGCGCGAGCGTGACCATCGCCGCCAACGCTTCGACCGAAGGCAAGCTGTACGGCTCCGTCGGCGCCCGTGAAATCGCCGATGCCTTCACCGCTGCCGGCCTGCCGGTCAGCAAGAGCGAAGTCATCCTGGGCGAAGGCGCCTTCCGCAACATCGGCGAATACGACGTGCTGGTCCACCTGCACGCCGACGTCGAGACCACCGTCAAGGTCGTCGTCGTCGCCGAAGCCTGATCCCACGCCGCAAGGCCTGGAATCACCGCAGAACGGGCGCCCGCAAGGGTGCCCGTTTTGTTTTATGGCCCGCTTTCTCAGCGTTGCGCCACGCCTGGCCGGCGGGGCGGGGCCGGACAATGTTCCACGCCCATTCGTAGAACACGGCCACATCGGTATACTCAGGGCGTCACACCCGTTCCACGGGCATCGATCCCAACAGGATCAATGACTTGGAGGGTAAACGCAGGCCGCTTGCCGGCCCCAGTCCGGAACCCCTATGCGTCTTTCCACGATCAAGCTGTCCGGCTTCAAGTCGTTCGTCGATCCGACCACCCTGCACCTGCCGACCAACATGACCGGCGTGGTGGGGCCCAATGGCTGCGGCAAGTCGAACATCATCGACGCCGTGCGCTGGGTCATGGGCGAAAGTTCGGCCAGCCGCCTGCGCGGCGACTCGCTGACCGACGTGATCTTTTCCGGCTCCAACGCCCGCAAGCCGGTTTCGCAGGCCACCGTCGAGCTGATCTTCGACAATTCCGACCATACGATTTCCGGCGAATACGCCTCGTTCAACGAAATCTCGGTCAAGCGCACGGTCAGTCGCGACGGCACCAGCAACTACTACCTCAACGGCACCAAGTGCCGTCGCCGCGACATCACCGACCTGTTCCTCGGTACCGGCCTGGGCCCGCGCAGCTACTCGATCATCGAGCAGGGCATGATCAGCCAGATCATCGAGGCGCGCCCGGAAGATCTGCGCGTGTACCTGGAAGAGGCGGCCGGTATCTCCAAGTACAAGGAGCGCCGCAAGGAGACCGAGACCCGCATCCGCCACACCCGCGAGAACCTGGACCGGCTGGGCGACCTGCGCGACGAGATCAGCAAGCAGCTCGAGCACCTCAAGCGCCAGGCCCGGCAGGCCGAGCAGTACCAGGCGCTGCAGGAAGAGCGCCGGGTCAAGGATGCCGAGTGGAAGACGCTGGAATTCCGTGGACTCGACGGGCGCCTGTCGAAGCTGCGCGAAGGCCTGTCGCAGGAAGAGACCAAGCTGCAGCAGCTGATCGCCGATCAGCGCGATGCCGAGGCCCGCATCGAGACCTCGCGCGTACGTCGCGAAGAGGCCGCCGATGCGCTCAATACCGCGCAGGCCGCGGTCTACCAGGTGGGCAGCACGCTGGCGCGCCTGGAACAGCAGATCCAGCACCAGCGCGAGCTGTCGCAGCGCCTGCACAAGGCGCGCGACGAGACCCGCCAGGCATTGGCCGAGCTGGGCCAGCACATCAGCGGCGATGAGGCCAAGCTGATGGTGCTGCGCGAGGCGGTGGAGGCCGCCACCCCGCAGCTGGAGGAGCTACAGGAAGAGAACGAGATCAAGCAGGAAAGCCTGCGCGAGGCCGAGGAACGGCTGGCCAGCTGGCAGCAGCGTTGGGAGCAGCACACCTCGCAGAGTTCGGAAGCGTCGCGTGCCGGCGATGTCGAGCGCACCCGCGTGGACTACCTGGACAAGCAGATCCTCGACGCCGACCGCCGCCGCGAAGCACTGGCTGCCGAGCGCGCCGGGCTGGACGTGGATGCGCTGGAAGAAGCCTTCGAGCAGCTGCACCTGCAGCACGACACGCAGAAGACCGCGCTGGACGAACTGGGCGAAGAAGTCGAACACCGCAAGCAGGGCGTGGCAGCCGTGCAGGAGCAGCAGCGCAACGGCCAGAACGAACTGGCCGAACTGCGCAAGCAGGCCAATGGACTGCGCGGCCGCCTGGCATCGCTGGAAACCCTGCAGCAGGCCGCGCTCGGCCAGGAGCAGGGCGCTGCCGTGGCCTGGCTGAAGGCGCATGGACTGGATTCGGCGGCGCGTGTCGGCGAACGCCTGGATGTCGATGCTGGTTGGGAAAATGCGGTCGAAAGTGCGCTCGGCCAGTTGATCGAAGGCGTGCTGGTCGATGACCCGGCCGGGCTGGTCGATGCGCTGGGTGAGCTGGGCGAAGGTCACATCGCGCTGGTTGCCGACGATGATGCGGACCTGAAGGTTGCCCCGACCTCGCTGGCGGCACGCGTGCGTGGCCCGGCCGCGATCCGTCGCCTGCTGGCGCACCTGCACGGTGCACGTGATCTGGCCGAGGCGAAGACGCTGCAGGCCAGCCTGCCCGAAGGCGATTCGGTCATCACCCAGGGGGGCGAGCGCCTGGGCCAGGGCTGGCTGCGCGTTTCGCGCTCGGGTGCGGCCCAGCAGGGCGCATTGCTGCGCGAACGTGAGATCAATGAACTGCGCGAGCAGATCGAACAGTTGCAGGAGCGCGAGGCTGAGCTGGAAGATCAGCTGGCTGGCTTCCGCGAACAGTTGCAGGCCGCCGAGCAGCAGCGCGAAGACGCGCAGCGCACGCTGTACCAGGCCCATCGTGCGGTCTCCGAGCTTGCCGGCCAGCTGCAGGGCCAACAGGGCAAGGTGGAAGCCGCTCGTACCCGCATCGACCGCATCGAAGGTGAACTGAAGCAGCTGCAGGAAACGCTGGAAGCCAACAATGAGCAGGCGCGTGAAGCGCGCTCGCGGTTGGAGAATGCGGTCAGCAGCATGGGTGATCTGGAATCAACCCGGCAGCGCTTGGAGGGCGAACGCCGCCGGCTGACCGAGGCGCGCGACCTCGCCCGTGATGCTGCGCGTGCGGTGCGCGAACGCTCGCATTCGCTGGCGCTCACCCTGGAATCGCAGCGTGCGCAGCTGGCGTCACTGAGCCAGGCACTGGAGCGCATGGGTACCCAGCGCGGGCAGCTGGATTCGCGCCTGGGTGAATTGCACTCGCAACTGGATGAAGGTGATTCGCCGGTTGAATCGCTGCAGGCCGAGCACCAGAACGCACTGGAAGAACGTGTGCGTGCCGACCGCGTGCTGACCGAGGCGCGCACGCTGCTCGATGGCATCGATGCCGAGCTGCGCAACTACGAGCAGACCCGTCATCAGCGCGACGAGCAGGCGCTGGCCCAGCGCGAGCGTATATCGCAGCGCAAGCTGGACCAGCAGGCGCTGGTGCTCAGCGCGGACACCCTGCAGGGCGCGGTGGAAAAGGCCGGTTTCGTGCTGCAGGACGTACTCAACGCACTGCCCGAGGACGCCCGCCTGGGCGACTGGGAGCAGGCCGTGCACCAGATCGACGGCCGCATGCGCCGGCTGGAGCCGGTCAACCTGGCGGCCATCCACGAGTACGGCGAGGCTTCGCAGCGTTCGGAGTACCTGGATTCGCAGCACACCGACCTGACCACGGCGCTGGAAACACTTGAGGACGCCATCCGCAAGATCGACCGCGAAACCCGTGGCCGTTTCAAGGACACCTTCGATCGCGTCAACGCAGGCGTGCAGGCGCTGTATCCGCGCCTGTTCGGTGGCGGCCATGCTTATCTGGAACTGACCGGTGAAGACCTGCTCGACACCGGTGTGACCATCATGGCGCGTCCGCCGGGCAAGCGTGTCTCCAGCATCTCGCTGCTGTCCGGTGGCGAGAAGGCGATGACCGCGGTGGCGCTGGTGTTTGCCATCTTCCAGCTGAACCCGGCGCCGTTCTGCCTGCTGGACGAGGTGGACGCGCCGCTGGACGAAGCCAACGTCGGCCGCCTGGCCAACATGGTCAAGGAAATGAGCGAGAAGGTGCAGTTCCTGTTCGTCAGCCACAACAAGGCCACGATGGAAGCCGCCCACCAGCTGTCGGGCGTGACCATGCGCGAGCCGGGCGTCAGCCGCCTGGTCAGCGTGGACCTGGAAGAAGCCGCGCGATTGGCGGGCGCGGCCTGACGTGCCATCCTAGTTACCTGAATGAACTAGCCGGAGAACCTATCGAATGTCCGACACGGCACTGTTGCGCATCGGCATCCTGGCCGCCGGCCTGCTGTTGATCGCCGCGATCTTCCTGTTTGGCCGTCCGAAGAAGAAGCCCCAGGGGCGCCGCGTGGAAAGCGCGGAGCCGACCAGTGGCGAGCGCCGCGAGCCGGTGCTGGGCGATGACGGCGTCGCGCTGGCTGATGGCCGGGTCGAACCGGGCATGGGTGGCGAAGGCGAGCAGGCCGAACTCGGCCTGGCCGACACCGACGCGGGAGCCAGCGATCTCGGCAAGCGCGCCACCCAGGATTTCGACAAGATCGTCTCGTTGTTCGTGGCCGCCCGCGCCGGCGAGCAGCTGCGCGGCGAGGACATCGTGGTGGCGGCCGAGAAGACCGGCCTGGTGTTTGGCCACATGAATGTCTTCCACCGCCTGGTGGAGGCCCATCCCGAACGCGGCCCGATCTTCTCGATGGCCAGCATCATGAAGCCGGGCAGCTTCGACATGGCCAACATCCGCGCCATGGAAACCCCGGCGATTGCCTTCTTCCTGACCCTGCCTGCGCCGCTGACCGCGCTGGACGCCTGGGAGAAGATGCTGCCGACCGTGCAGCGGATGGCCGAACTGCTGGACGGCGTGGTGCTGGATGACAGCCGCAATGCCCTGGGCCGCCAGCGCATCGCACACATCCGCGACGAACTGCGTGCCTACGACCGTCAGCACCAGGCACCGCCGCTGACCAAGACCCCGCGCTGGTAACACCGGATGTGCCGACTAACGGTCGGCACCCACCGTCGGCCGTTGTTCGGTATCCCCGGGTAGAACCACGCCATGCGTGGATGGGGCGAGCCGAGGTTCGCCCCCACCCTCTGCGTCAGGCCGGCACGCCGGCCACCTTGGCGAACGCGCTGCGGAATGCCGCCATCTCCTCTTCGGTGCCCACGGTGACGCGTACGCGCTGTGGCCAGATCGGCCAGCTGCGCCCGATCACCACGCCGTTCTCCGCCATTGCCTTGGCGAACGCGCCACCGTCGCGCTGGACATCGACCACGAAGCAGTTTGCCTCCGAGGGCAGGCAGCTGAAGCCGCGCTTGCCCAGCCACGAAAGGGTGGTCTGTCGTGCCTGCGCATTCTGCAGGCGTCGCTGCGGGACCAGGTGCGGGTCGCGAAGGCTGGCCAGTGCAGCGGCCAGTGCGGGCACCGGCAGGGGGTTGTCGCCGAGGCTGGCCAGCTCACGCAGGCGGTCGGGATGGGCCGCCGCAACGCCCAGCCGCAGGCCGGCCATGCCGTAAAGCTTGGAGAACGTGCGCAGCACGATCAGGTCATCACGCTGTGCCACCTGCCCGATCAGACTGGGTTGCTCGCTGTACTGCAGGTAGGCCTCGTCGACCAGCACGCGGGTGGACGCGGGCTTGTGGGCCAGCAACCAGGCGAGCTCATCCGCTGGACTGATCGAGCCGGTCGGGTTGTTCGGGTTGCACACGTACAGCAGCCCGGTGGGGCGTGCGTGCGCGGCAGCGACCATCGCGCGCAGGTCGTGTGCACCGTCATCGCGCAGCGGCACCTTCTGCACGTGCGCACCGTGCGCGGCAGCAACCTCGCCCAGCGTCTCGAACGTGGGGTCGGCCACCACCAGCCCTGCCTGCGGGCCGGTCCACAGCGTGGCTGCGCGGTTCAGTGGTTCACTGGAGCCGGGGTACAGGCGCACGTGGTCGGCGGGGATGCGCGCCTGCTCGATGAAGGCGTCGCGGACCTGACCCGCCAGCTCGAAGCGATAGCGGCCACATTGAGCGATGCTGTCGCGTGCCGCCTGCTGTGCTGCAGGCGAGGGGCCGTAGGGGCATTCGTTGAAGTTCAGCAGCACTGCGCCGTCGGCAGGGACAGGCGCCGCGACTGCGGCGGGCTGTGCCTGGCCGAGGCGGGGCAGGCCGCTGCCCGCCAGGGCGAGACCGGCACCGGCCAGTTGCAGGAAGTGGCGGCGGGAGGCAAGCAGGGTCACGGGCGGGATTCCAGAGGGCAACCGACGCACGCTAACGCTGGTGGCGGTGGGCGGCAAGCCCGCTTGTTGTGGAGTCGAGCCAGCTCCATTGAAGATGTGCCAACCAGGGTTGGCACCTACCAGGGCGGGGGAGCGCCAGTCGAGCATGGCTCGACGCTACAAAGGGCGCCGGCGTTACAGGGCCTGACGGCCGGGCGCGGTAGAATCCCCGGCCATCCCAGAACCACCGGATCCCGATGAGCCCCAGCCCCGCCGAACGCGCCGAAGACCTTCGCCGGCAGATCGCCCAGGCCAACCGCGCCTACCACGAGCTGGATGCGCCGGAGATCCCCGACGTCGACTACGACCGGCTGGTGCGCGAGCTGGAAGCGCTGGAGCGCGAGCATCCGGAGCTGGCACGTGCCGACAGCCCGACCCAGCAGGTCGGCGCGCGTCCGTCCGGCCGTTTCCCGGAAGTACGCCACGCGGTGCCGATGCTGTCGCTGTCCAATGCCTTCAGCGATGAGGAAGTGGCCGACTTCGTGCGCCGCATCGATGAGCGCCTGGGCCGTCGCAGCCTGCAGTTTTCGGCCGAGCCGAAGATGGATGGGTTAGCGATCAGCCTGCGCTATGAAGAAGGTCATTTCGTGTTGGGTGCCACCCGCGGCGATGGCAGTACCGGCGAGGACGTGACCGCCAACCTGCGTGAGATCGGCGACATTCCCAAGCGCCTGCATGGCAAGGACTGGCCCGACGTGCTGGAGGTGCGCGGCGAGGTCTACATGGCGCGCGCCGACTTCGAGGCCTACAACGAGCGTGCCCGCCAGCAGGGTGGCAAGGTGCTGGCCAACCCGCGCAATGCCGCCGCCGGTTCGTTGCGCCAGCTGGACCCGAAGATCAGCGCGCAGCGCAGGCTGAGCTTCTTCGCCTACGGCACCGGCGAGGTGCAGGGCGGCGAACTGCCCGACACCCATTCGGGCACGCTGGCCCAGCTTGGCGCCTGGGGCTTCCCAGTCAGCGCGCTGTGCAAGGTGGTGGAAGGCACCGACGGCCTGCTCGGCTACTACCGCGACATCGGCGAGCGCCGCGATGGCCTGCCGTTCGACATCGATGGCGTGGTCTACAAGCTGGATGACCGCGCCGGCCAGCAGGCGATGGGCTTCGTCTCGCGTGCGCCGCGCTGGGCCATCGCGCACAAGTTCCCGGCGCAGGAACAGAGCACGACCGTGGAAGCGATCGAGATCCAGATCGGCCGCACCGGTGCCGCCACGCCGGTCGCGCGTCTGGCGCCTGTGGCGGTGGCCGGTGTGATCGTTTCCAACGCCACGCTGCACAACGCCGACCAGATCGCACGCCTGGATGTGCGCGTGGGCGACAGCGTGATCGTGCGCCGCGCCGGTGACGTGATCCCGGAAGTGGTCAGCGTCATCCTCGACCGCCGCCCACAGGGCACCACGCCGTGGCAGATGCCGACGCGCTGCCCGGTGTGCGGCTCGGAGATCGTGCGCGAGGAAGGCGCTGCAGCGTGGCGTTGCTCGGGCGAGCTGTCCTGTCCGGCACAGCGCAAGGAAGCGATTGCCCACTTCGCCTCGCGCCGCGCGATGGACATCGATGGTTTGGGTGACAAGTACATTGAAACCCTGGTCGACGCGGGCATCGTCAAGAGCGTGGCCGACCTGTACCGGCTCAACCGCGACCAGCTGCTGCACCTGAAGCTGGTGCTGGATGCCGAAGACCCTTCCGCTCTGGCCGCCGCGCTGAAGCTGCACCTGCCGGCCGAAGGCAGCGGCGTCGTGCTCAATGCGGTGCTCAAACTGGATGGAAATGATCCGGGCTGGCGCGCACAAGCGCTGGTACAGCCGGCCAGCTTCGAATGGAACACGAAGAAGATCGCCACCAAGTGGGCCGACAACCTGATCGCGGCGATCGACGCCAGTCGTGCCGCCACGCTGGAGCGGCTGCTGTTCGCGCTCGGCATCGAACATGTCGGCGAGAGTACCGCCAAGGCGCTGGCGCAGTGGTTCGGTGATCTGGAGCTGATCCGCCACCTGCCGTGGCCGTTGTTCAAGCGCGTGCCCGACATCGGTGGCGAAGTGGCGCGTTCGCTGGGCCATTTCTTCGAGCAGCAGGGCAACCAGCAGGCCATCGATGACCTGCTGAAGGTCGGCCAGGTGCGCATCAGTGATGTGCATGCGCCCAGCGCAAAGCTGCGCGAAGGCCTGGATCTGGCACAGCTGCTGGTTGAATCGGAAATTCCCGGCATCACCCGCCTGCGTGCGGAGAAGCTGGTAGCGGCGTTGCCGGGCGCCCAGGCGGTGCTGGATGCCGAACATGGCCAGTTCGTCAACGCGGGCCTGCCGGACGACACCGCGCGCGGCCTGGCGCAGTGGCTGGACACCGAAGGTCATGGCGTGATGCTGCTGGCGGCCGAAAAGGCGATGCAGTTGATCCTGGCCAATGCGCCGGCGCTGGCCGGGATCGTGGCCGGCCCGCTGGATGGGCAGACCGTGGTGCTGACCGGCACGCTGGCCCAGCTTACCCGCGATGCCGCCAAGGAGCGCCTGGAAGCACTCGGTGCCAAGGTCTCCGGCAGCGTCTCGAAGAAGACCAGCTTCGTGGTGGCCGGTACTGAGGCGGGCTCCAAACTGGACAAGGCGCAGTCGCTGGGCGTGCCGGTGTGGGACGAGGACCGCCTGCTGGCCTACCTCGCCGAACACGAATGATGACCCCGCCGGGTGCCTCGCGCCCGGCATGAAAAACAAAGGAACACCGATGCAGACCGCCCCGCTGGATTTCCGCCTGGCCACCCGCGCCGACGAGGAACGGTTGATCGCGTTGATGCGCGAGTTCTATGCCGAAGACAGGATCGACTTCGATGACGCGCGCGTGCGTCGCGGCGTGGATGCACTGCTGGCCGACCCGCGCAACGGCGAAGTGCTGCTGTGGTTGGACGAAGTGGCTGAAGTGGTGGGCTACGCGGTGATCGCGATGGGCTTCAGCCTGGAGCAGGGCGGCCACTTCATGCTGTTGGACGAGCTGTACCTGAGCCATCGCGCGCGCGGCCGTGGCCGTGGCAAGCAGGCGCTGGCCATCTGCGAACAGCGCGCCCGCGGGCGTGGCGTCAGCCGCCTGCGCCTGGAAGTGAACCACCACAACGAGCTGGCCCGCCGACTGTACCTGGCCAGCGGCTACATCGATGACACCCGTGACCTGCTGACCCTGCCGCTGGACCACCCGCGCCCGGAGGGCATTCTGTGAGCGCGGCCCTGCTGCGCACGCTGCAGCAGCGTGCCGCACTCAATGCACTGGTGCGTCGCTTCTTCGCCGAGCGCGATGTACTGGAGGTGGAAACGCCGATCCTCTCGGTGGCGGGCAACACCGAGCCGAACATCGACAGCTTCCATACCGATTTCAGCGGCCATGTCGATGCCGGTGGCCGTCGCCGCTGGCTGCGCACCTCGCCGGAGTACCCGCTCAAGCGGCTGCTGGCGGCGGGCGTGGGCGACTGCTATGAGCTGGGCCGGGTGTTCCGCAACGGCGAGGCCGGTGGCCGCCACAACCCGGAATTCACCATGCTGGAGTGGTACCGGGTGGGGTGGGACCACCACCGTCTGGTACAGGAAACCGCCGAGCTGGTCGGCCAGGCGCTGGCCCTGGTCGGGCGCAGCGCGTCGCTGCACGTGCTGAGCTACCGCGAGCTGTTCCAGCAGCGTGTGGGCGTGGACCCGTTCGACGCCGATGAGGCCGCACTGCGTGCCGCACTGGGCGACGTACATATCGATCCGGTCGGCCTGACCCGCGACGACTGGCTGGATCTGTTGATGACCCACCATATCCAGCCGCATTTCGATGACGCGGTGATGACCGTGGTGCATGACTGGCCCGCCAGCCAGGCCGCACTGGCGCGCATCCGCCCCGGCACGCCGCCGCTGGCTGAACGTTTCGAGTTGTACCTCGGGGCGGTCGAACTGGCCAACGGCTATCACGAACTGAACGATGCCCATGAACAGCGTGCGCGCTTCCAGCGTGACCTGCAGCGCCGGCATGAGCGCGGCCAGGTGCAGCCGGCGTTGGACGAGGCGTTGCTGGCCGCATTGCCGTCGATGCCGGCCTGTGCCGGCGTCGCCGTCGGTGTCGATCGCCTGCTGATGGCGATGAACCGCACGCCTTGCATTGCCGATGTGCTGGCCTACGACTTCGCCCATGCGTGAGTGCTGCGTTTTCCTGAACATCGAAGACTGAACGGATTGCCGCGTCAGCGCGCTTGCTTCGACAAGCAGGATGATGCTCTTATCACGGCAGATGCGAGACACTGGCATCGGAATTCGTCCACTCCAGTTGGGGAAGGCATTGGTCAAGTGGTTTGCGGTCGTCGCTGCACCGGTGTACTCCATCGCGCTCTGGGGTGCCTGGCTGCCGTCATCGGCGTCTGCGCAGCAGGTGGGCTACGACGATGCAGTGGTGACCTGCGAATCGCGTGACATGGCGTGGGTGCATTGCGATATCGATGTCAGCAACGGCGTCGACCTGGTCCGCCAGCTGTCCAATAACAGCTGCATCCGCGGCAGCGAATGGGGAACCGACCGCAGTGGCGTGTGGGTCACCCTGGGCTGCCGTGCCGAGTTCCGCGCCCGTCGCGCTGCCGGCGCCACGGCTGCGGCCACTGAAGGCAAGCGCCTGGTCCGTCGCGTGGTGCGGTGTGAATCCAACGGCCGCCCGCAGAGCTGCCCGGTGCGTCTGGACGGCGCCCCGGTACGCCTGCTGCGGCAGCTGTCGGCGCTGCCGTGCCGGGAAGGGCAGGGCTGGGGCTACAAGCGCAATGAAGTGTGGACCAGCCGCGGTTGCCAGGGCGATTTCGAAGTGGCCGATGATGAGGGTCGCTTCGTCGATGTGCCGCGCAGGTTGACCTGCGAATCCAAGTCGAAGAAGCGCCGCTTCTGCGGTGCCAGCATCTCGGTGGGGGCCGCCGTTTCCGAGCAGCTGTCCAGCACGCCCTGTGAGGAAGGCAGCACCTGGGGCTGGAACCGCAACGGGATCTGGGTGGATGGCGGCTGCCGTGCCGAATTCTCGGTGAATTGAGCCCGGGCAGGCTCCAACCCTGGAGGGCGTGGCCCTACAATGAGCCCATGAACACTGCCTCCGACATCGATTACGCCCGCTACGACCACATCCGCCCGATCCTGTGGACCGGCGATGCCCTGCAACTGCTGGACCAGCGCAAGCTGCCGTTCGTGGTCGAGCATGTGGTGTGCCATGACAGTGACGAGGTCGCCTCGGCCATCCACGCACTGACCGTGCGCGGTGCGCCGGCGATCGGCATCGCCGCGGCCTGGGGCGTGGTGCTGGCGGCGCGAGACGTGCAGGCGGCCGATGGCGCGCAGGCACTGCAGCAGCTGGAACCGGCGCTGCAACGGTTGAACGCTTCGCGTCCGACGGCGGTCAACCTGGCCTGGGCGCTGGCACGCATGCGCCGCTGCCTGGGCGCTGCCGGCCCGGAATGGAAGGTACTGCTGGCCGCGGAAGCGCAGGCCATCGCCGAGGAAGACCTGGCCGCCAACCGCCACATGGGGGCATTGGGCGCGGGCCTGATCGACGTTGGCAGCGGCGTGCTGACCCATTGCAACACCGGTTCGCTGGCCACCGCCGGTTTCGGTACCGCACTGGGTGTGATCCGTGCCGGCATGGCCCAGCACCGTATCGCCCGCGTCTTCGCCGGCGAGACCCGACCGTGGCTGCAGGGTGCGCGCCTGACCGTGTGGGAGCTGCAGCAGGATGGCATCGACGCCACGCTGATCGCCGACTCGGCGGCCTCGCATCTGATGAAGACCGGCGCCGTGCAGTGGGTGATCGTCGGCGCCGACCGCATCTGCGCCAATGGCGATACCGCCAACAAGATCGGCACCTACCAGCTGGCCATCGCGGCCCGCCACCACGGCGTCAGGTTCATGGTCGTGGCACCGTCTTCCACCGTGGACATGGAGACCGTGGATGGCAGCCAGATCGAGATCGAGCAGCGTGACCCGGGCGAGCTGTACGGCGTGGGCGGCACCCGCACCGTGGCCGAGGGCATTGCCGCCTGGAATCCGGTGTTCGACGTGACCCCGGGCGAACTGATCGACGCCATCGTGACCGAGCGCGGGGTGATCCTGAATCCGACCGTCGAGAACATGCGCGCCGCCTTCGGCGGTTGAAGGGCCGGGGGCGCCCCAGAGTGACCTGCGCCCCCGGCTCGTACCGGCCGGTGGCCGGCAGCAATCCCCTAAGTTCCTGATTTGTGCCGGTAAAATCCCCGTAAAGGGAGGCGGAAAACGGCCTGTTGTGGTAGTATCCACAGGTTGAATCGAGGTTCCGGCACGACCCCCTCCCGCAGAGGGCTGCGCCGGACTGGACCGCTACCAGACAACGGAACCCGAATGGCAGAAACCGCCAAGGAAATCATCCAGGTCAACCTGGAAGACGAGATGCGCAAGAGCTACCTCGATTACGCCATGAGCGTGATCGTGGGCCGCGCGCTCCCGGATGCGCGCGACGGCCTCAAGCCGGTGCATCGTCGCGTGCTGTTCGCGATGAACGAGTTGAACGCGCACAGCAACAAGCCCTACTTCAAGTCGGCGCGTATCGTCGGTGACGTCATCGGTAAGTACCACCCGCATGGCGATCAGTCGGTGTACGACACGCTGGTGCGCCTGGCACAGCCGTTCTCGCTGCGTTACATGCTGGTCGATGGCCAGGGTAACTTCGGTTCGATCGACGGCGATTCCGCCGCGGCGATGCGATACACCGAGGCGCGCATGTCGCGCCTGGCGCATGAGCTGATGGCGGACATCGACAAGGAAACCGTCGATTTCCAGCCCAACTACGACGAAAAGGAACTGGAGCCGACGGTCATGCCGACCCGGTTCCCGAACCTGCTGGTCAATGGTTCGGCCGGTATTGCGGTGGGCATGGCGACCAACATCCCGCCGCACAACCTGAGCGAATCGATCAACGCCTGCATCGCGCTGATCGACAACCCGGACATCGATGTCGACGGCCTGATGGAGTACATCCCGGGCCCGGACTTCCCGACCGCCGGCATCATCAACGGCACCGCCGGCATCGTCGCCGGCTACCGCACCGGCCGTGGCCGCGTGCGCATCCGTGCCAAGGCCGATATCGAAGTGGCCGACAACGGCCGCGAATCGATCATCGTCACTGAAATTCCTTACCAGGTGAACAAGGCGCGTCTGATCGAGAAGATCGCCGAGCTGGTCAAGGAAAAGAAGATCGAAGGCATCAGCGAGCTGCGCGATGAGTCCGATAAGGACGGCATGCGCATCTACATCGAGATCAAGCGCGGTGAATCTGCCGAGGTTGTGCTGAACAACCTGTACCAGCAGACGCAGATGGAGTCGGTGTTCGGCATCAACATGGTGGCGCTGGTCGATGGCCGCCCGCAGTTGATGAACCTCAAGCAGATGCTGGAGGCGTTCGTCCGCCACCGTCGCGAAGTGGTCACCCGGCGCACCGTGTTCGAGCTGCGCAAGGCGCGCGCCCGTGCCCACGTGCTGGAAGGCCTGACCGTCGCGCTGGCCAACATCGACGAGATGATCGAACTGATCAAGACCTCGCCGAACCCGAACGAAGCCCGCGAGCGCATGCTGGCACGCGTGTGGGAGCCGGGCCTGGTCGGTGCGATGCTGGGCGCCGCCGGTGCCGAAGCCTCGCGTCCGGAAGACCTGCCCAAGGGCGTGGGCCTGATCGAGGGCGGCTACCAGCTGACCGAAATCCAGGCCACCCAGATCCTGGAAATGCGCCTGCACCGCCTGACCGGGCTGGAGCAGGACCGCCTGACCGACGAGTACAAGCAGCTGCTGGAAGTGATCGCCGGGCTGATCCACATCCTGGAAGATCCCGACCGCCTGCTGCAGGTGATCCGCGAGGAACTGGTCAACGTCAAGGCCGAATTCGGCGACGAGCGTCGCACCGAGATCCGTCACAGCGAAGAAGACCTGGACATCCTCGACCTGATTGCGCCGGAAGACGTGGTGGTCACCGTGTCGCATGCCGGCTACGTGAAGCGCCAGCCGGTGAGCGTGTACCGCGCGCAGCGCCGTGGTGGCCGTGGCCGCAGTGCGGCGGCGACCAAGGAAGAGGATTTCATCGAACAGCTGTGGCTGGTCAACACGCATGACACGCTGCTGACCTTCACCAGTTCGGGCAAGGTGTTCTGGCTGCCGGTCTACCAGCTGCCGGAAGCCGGTTCCAACGCCCGTGGCCGCCCGATCATCAACTGGATCCCGCTGGAGCCGGGCGAGCGCGTGCAGGCCGTGTTGCCGGTGCGCGAATACGCCGATGGCCAGTTCGTGTTCTTCGCCACGAAGAACGGTACGGTCAAGAAGACCCCGCTGGGCGAGTTCGCCTTCCGTCTGGCCCGCGGCAAGATCGCGATCAACCTGGACGAGGGCGATGCGCTGGTCGGCGTCGGCCTGACCGACGGTGAGCGTGACATCCTGCTGTTCGCCTCCAACGGCAAGACCGTGCGCTTCGGCGAGGACAAGGTCCGCTCGATGGGCCGTACCGCGACCGGCGTGCGTGGCATCAAGATGCCGGCCGGCGAGGAAGTGGTCAGCCTGATCGTGGCCGAGAGTGCCGGCGGCAGCGAGGACGAGAACGAGGACGACAACGGTGTCGAGGACATCGCAGCCAATGGCGATGCGGTGATCGACGGCGCCGACGACGCCAGTGTGCAGTACATCCTCACCGCCACCGAGAACGGCTACGGCAAGCGCACCCCGCTGCCGGACTACCCGCGCAAGGGCCGTGGCACGCAGGGCGTGATCGGCATCCAGACCACCGAGCGCAACGGCAAGCTGGTGGCCGCGGTGCTGATGGGCTCCGGCGATGAAGTCCTGCTGATCTCCGATGGCGGCACCCTGGTGCGTACCCGTGGCTCGGAAATCAGCCGCGTCGGCCGCAACACCCAGGGCGTGACCCTGATCCGCCTGTCGAAGGACGAGAAGCTGCAGGCGGTGGAACGCATGGATGCCTCGATCGACGAGGACGAGGACGAGGTGGCCGCCGCCGCCCCGGCCGCGACCGACGGCATCCCGGCTGCTGCCAGCAGCGAGGACACCGCGCAGGAGTGATCCTGCCGCCAGCTTGAGGTACCCGACGACGCCGGCCCTGTGCCGGCGTCGTCGTATCCGGATGCCATACATACGCGCGCGCTTCACGTCGGCGGTGGGATAAGGGCGCATGCTGCCCCGGAGATCGACGATGTCCGCCACGCCGCAGTCTTCCTCCGCTCCTTCCTCCCGCCACCCGCTGGTCACCGTGCTGTCGCTGCTGCTGGTCGTGCTCGGCCTGGTCATCGGCGGGCTCGGCGCGTGGCTGCTCAGCCTCGGTGGCTCGGCCTACTATGCGATCGCAGGGTTCGGCCTGTTGGTCAGCGGCATTCTGTTGTTCGGCAACCGCCGCAGCGGTGCGCTGCTGTACGCGCTGGTGTTCCTCGGCACGCTGCTGTGGACCTGGTGGGAGTCGGGCAGTGACTACTGGCGCTGGGTGCCGCGTCTGGGCCTGGTAACCGCGCTGGGCATCGTGCTGGCACTGCTGGCGCCGACCCTGCGTACTCCAGTTCCCAAGCGGCTCTCGCGTGCGGTGGCCGCTGTGCTGATGCTGGTATTCGTGGCGGCCTTCGGCCTGGCCTTCGCACCGCACGGCGAAGTGGACGGGCACCTGCCATTCCCGGAAGGGGCAGCCAGTGCCGGCCTGGAGCCGACCCGCGACACCACCGGCCTGCAGCCGGCCGACCAGCCTGCCGAGGGCGACTGGCCGGCGTGGGGACGCAGCAACGCCGGCACCCGCTACTCGCCGCTGCAGCAGATCACGCCGGCCAACGTCGGCACGCTGCAGCTGGCCTGGCAGTTCCGGACCGGTGACCTGCCCAGGAAGCGCTGGGGCGCGGAAACCACACCACTGAAGATCGGCGACCGCCTGTACCTGTGCACCGCCCGCAACCGGCTGATCGCGCTTGATGCCGCCAGCGGCAAGGAGCTGTGGCGGTTCGATCCCAAAGTGAAGGATGCCTCGATCCCGTACACCGCCGCCTGTCGCGGTGTGAGTTACTACGAGCAACCGAGCGCACCGACTCTAGCCGATGCGGCACTGGCGGATGTCGCTGCCGATCTGGCACTGCCAGAGCCACCGCCCAGCGTGACCCGAAGTGCTGCGATGGGCAGCCATCCGGCCTGCTGGGCGCGCATCATCGAAGGCACGCTGGACGGCCGCCTTATCGCGGTGGATGCGGACAGCGGCCGGCCCTGCGCCAACTTCGGCAACAACGGCCAGGTCGACATCACCCTGGGCATGGGCGAGGTACCGCCGGGATACGTGTCGATCACTTCGCCACCGGCCATCGTGCGCGGGGTGATCGTCACCGGCCACCAAGTGCTGGACGGGCAGCGTCGCGATGCACCGTCCGGTGTGATCCAGGCCTACGACGCGATCACCGGAAAGCTGCGCTGGGCGTGGGACATGGACCAGCCCGATCGCAGCGGCCTGCCGCCGCGCGAACAGACCTATACGCGTGGCACGCCGAACATGTGGACCACCGCGACCGGTGACGAGGCATTGGGGCTGGTCTACCTGCCGCTGGGCAATTCGGCCGGCGACTACTGGAGTGGTTCGCGCACGGAAAACCAGAACCGCTACGCGACCTCGCTGGTGGCCATCGATGTGGCCACCGGCAAGCCGGCGTGGCATTTCCAGGCGGTACGCAAGGATGTCTGGGACTACGACCTGGGCTCGCAGGCCAGCCTGATCGACTATCCGACGGCAGCCGGCAAGGTGCCGGCGATCCTGCTGCCGACCAAGCAGGGCGACATCTACATCCTCGACCGCCGCAACGGCCAGCTGCTGAGCGCCGCCGAAGAGCGCAAGGTACCTGTCGGCGGTGTCGAGCCAGAACAGCGCTCACCCACCCAGCTGTTCTCGCTGTACCATACGCTGCGCCGCGAGCATGACCTGACCGAGCGCGACATGTGGGGGCTGACCCCGATCGACCAGCTGGTCTGCCGCATCCAGTTCCGCAAGGCGTACTACGAAGGCTTCTACACACCGCCGAGCAGTGATCGTCATTCCATCGAGTACCCCGGCTACAACGGCGGCTCGGACTGGGGCAGCGTGTCCATCGATACCCGTCGCGGCGTGGTCGTGGCCAACTACAACGACATGCCCAACTACAACCGGCTGGTGCCGCGTGCCGAGGCCGACCGGCTGGGTTGGCTGCCACGCGAGAAGATCCGGTTCGACAAGGGCGGCGCCGAAGGTGCGGGCGACCCGCAGGTGGGCACGCCGTACGCCATCCAGGTCAATGCCGGCTGGCGGCTGCCGTTCACCGGTTTGCTCTGCAAGCAACCCCCGTATGGCGGCATCCGGGCCATCGACCTGCGCACCGGCAAGCTGCTGTGGGACCGACCGTTCGGCAGCGCCCGTGGCAATGGACCGTTCGGCATCCGTTCGGGCCTGCCGATCGAGATCGGCACGCCCAACAACGGCGGTTCGGTGGTGACCGCCAGTGGCCTGATCTTCATCGCTGCCGCCACCGATGACCTGTTGCGTGCCATCGACCTGAAGACCGGCAAGGAACTGTGGCATGCCAAGCTGCCGGCGGGCGGGCAGGCCAACCCGATGGTGTACGAGCAGGGCGGGCGCCAGTACGTGGTGATGATGGCCGGCGGCCACCATTTCATGGAAACCCCGAGCGGCGATTACGTGATGGCCTATGCGCTGCCGGAACCGGGGCGGCCGGTCGCCGCCCGCGCTCCCTGATGATCGATCAAACCGTCACTACCACCTTGCCGATCTGCTCGTTCGATTCCAGGTAACGATGTGCGTCCTGGATCTGCGCGAACGGGAACACTCTGGCAATCTTCGGCACCAGCGTGCCCTTGTCCAGGCCATCGACGATGAACGCCTTGGCACGGGTCAGCGCCGCATCATCAGAGACGATTTCCGAATACAGATAGCCCTTCAACGTGAGCGATTTGCCCAACACGTTGAACAATGGGAACGGCGTGGGTTCGCTGCTCAGCGCGCCGTACTCCAGCAGGATGCCGCCACGCGCCATCGCTTCGGTCAGCGGCACGAACTGCGGGCCACCGATCGGATCGAACACCACGCGGGCACCGGCGCCATTGGTGATGCGCGCTACTTCGGCCACCAGATCCTGTTCCTCGGTGGCAATGACATGGGCGGCACCGGCATCGAGCAGGGCCTGGCGCTTGCCCGGGCCACGCGTGACCGCAATGGGCGTGGCGCCTACGGCATTGGCGATCTGGATGGCGGCCAGGCCAACGCTGCTGCTGGCGGCGGTGATGATGACGAAATCCCCGGTAGCCAGATGTGCCTGCTCCAGCAGCGCACCCCAGGCGGTGACGTACTGCATCCACACCGCGGCGGCCGTTTCAAAGTCCAGTGCCTGCGGATGTTTGACCACCAGCCGCGCCGGCACATTGGCCAGCTCGCCGTAGGTGCCCCAGCGGGCGATATCCAGCGGCGGGACCACGCTGACCGCATCGCCTGCAGCGAAGCCGCTCACTGCACTGCCGATGGCTTCAACAACGCCGGCCGCCTCGTAGCCAAGACGGCTGGGGAACTGCGCTTGCTGCAGGTAGGCACCGTTGCGGAACATCACCTCGGCGCGGTTCAGGCCGATGGCCTTGACCCGGATCTGGACTTCGTCGGCGGCGGGGGCGGGAACGTCGATGTCGTCGATGCGCAGTGCATCGGCATTGCCATACTCGTGGATGCGGACAACCTGACTCATGGGGGCTCCAGTGAGGGGCCGGCGGTCGGGCCGGCGGGGAAGTGACGGCCACTATGCACGTGGCCTGCGTCCAGAATAAGAGGTAATCTGGCATTTCATTGGAAATAATCTGTTTGCAATGGACCTGGTCGTTCCCCTCCGGACCTTCGCCAAGGTGGCAGAAGTCGGCTCCTTCGCCGCCGCTGCCGCCGCGTTGGACCTGTCGCCGCAACTGGTCGGCAAGCACATCCAGGCGCTGGAGCAGCACCTGGGCGTGCGCCTGCTCAACCGCACCACGCGCAAGCAGAGCCTGACCGACTTCGGCCAGGCCTTCCTGGCGCGGGCGCGGGTGATCCTTGAAGAGGTGGAGGGCGCCGAGCAGCTGGCCGAGGTGGCACGCGGCCGGCCGATGGGGCGTCTGCGCATCAGCGCACCGGTCACCTTCGGCGTGCATGCGCTGGGCCCGGTGGTGGTGGCCTACATGCAGGACTACCCGGACGTGCAGGTCGATCTGAACCTGTCCAACAGCCTGGTCAACATCGTCGAAGACGGCTACGACCTGGTGTTCCGCACCGGTGACCTGGCCGACAGTGGATTGGTGGCGCGACGGCTGGGGCCGTATCCGCTGGTGCTGTGCGCATCGCCGGCATACTTGGCCTCGCGCCCGGCCATTGTCCATCCAACCGATCTGAGCCGTCACGAGTGCCTGGGCTTCGCGCATTCGATCATCCGCACGCGCTGGAGCTTCCGCGATCCCGAGGGCCGCGTGCTGACCGTGCCGGTGTCCAGCCGCTTCATGGTCAACCAGGCCGAGCCACTGCTGACGGCGGCCGTCGGCGGGCTGGGGCTGATCCTGCAGCCCTACGAAATGCTCTCGGCGGCGCTCGCACGCGGTGATCTGGTGGAAGTGCTGCCGACGTTCGAGCCGGTGTCGACCTGGATCCATCTGCTGTACCCGCGCGACCGCCAGGTGACGCCCAAGCTGCGCAGCTTCGTGGATTTCTGCGTGGCGCGGTTCAGCGAGCAGAGCATGGCGCGGCGGTAGCGCGGCCATCGGTCAGCATTGTTCCTGTCTACTGCGAAGGATCACGCCCTCACGCCACTTCAGGGCCGCAACGTGTTGTGCGCTTTCCACCCAACGCGCTGAGTGGATGGCAGCGCATAGAAGCATTCAACGTCACCGCTGAAGTGTTGTGGCAGAGTCCCTGGCGTGGATGCGGCGGGCCGATCCATCGTCTAGGATGCGTCCAGGGATACCTGCAAAGGAACTGCCATGAGGGCAGTTGGACGCCTGGTTCTCTGCAATGCGCTGGCCTGCGTGGTCCTGGTGACCGCCTCGGCTTCTCCGGCGGTTGCCGCAACATCTTTCGAGCATTCGCATCCACGTGCGCAGAATGTCATCGATGACTGGCTTGCGGCCTTCAATGCGGGCAGCCTCGAGGGTCTGCAGGCATTCGCCGACAGATATGCGAAGCAGGAGGGCAGCACTCCCAGGGACTATCTCGAGTTCCGCGAGAGCACAGGCCCGCTGAGCATTCTGGAAACACTCGAGAGCGCGTCCAGCCGGGCGAGGCTGTTGGTGATGGGCCAGTTGAACGAGCGCGCGATGCGGGTGACGGCCGTCATGGATCCGGCCAATCCTGCGCACGTGAAGCAGTTCCAGATTGAGGGCGCTGAAACGCCGGAAAAGTACAAGCCAGCGCGGGTGGCTTTGCCTGTCCTGATGGCCGAAACTGCGGCAAAACTCGAGGCGCTGCGGGCGCGGGACGCGCTGTCGGGGGCGCTGCAGGTGGTGCAGAACGGCCAGGTGCTGCTGGACTGGCGCGGTGGCGATGCCGATCGCACCGCTGGCATTCCAGTGGGCGTGGGTACGCAGTTCCGCCTTGCGTCCTCCAACAAGATGTTCACCGCAGTGGCCATTCTGCAGCTGGTGCAGGATGGCAGGCTCAGTCTCGATGACACGATCGGCAAGCACCTGCCGGGCTATCCGAACAGGGCCGTCGCCAACAACGTGACCGTACGTCATCTGCTGTCACATACCAGTGGCCTGGGTGATTTCTTCGGCGATGATTTCGAACAGTATTCTGCGTCGCTGAAGACGCTGGATGACTACGTGCAGCGCTTTGCCAAGGATGCGCCGCAGTTCGCGCCCGGCAGCCAGGACAGTTATTCGAACTACGGCTTCATCGTACTGGGGCGTATCATCGAAGCGGATTCAGGGCAGTCGTACTACGTCTATGTGCAGGACCGCATCCTGCGCCCGGCAGGTATGACCGGCACCGGCTTCGAGCCGGAAACAGTGAGCGTTCCGCAGCGTGCCGTCGCCTACACGAAGCAGGATGGGTAATGGGTCCGTGAAACGAAGTCGCTGCCCTGGCGTGGCATGTCAGCCGGTGGTGGCTACAGCACGGTAAGCGACATGGTGGCGTTTGCCGAGGCATTGCGTAGTGGAAAGCTGGTCTCACCTGTATTGCTGCAACAGGCCACCACGGCGCAGAACCACAAGGGCTGGTACGGATTCGGCTTCGTGGTGCAGGGCGAGGGCAGGGAACACCAGTACGGCCACGAAGGCGGTGCGCCCGGATCCAACAGTGCCATCGTGGTGCTGCCCGCGCAGGGCTGTGTGATCGTTGGCCTGGCCAATGTCGATCCGGATGCGATCGGCAACGTGGTCAACTACATCGCGCGAAGAGTGCCGCTGTAGGCCCGAGCGACTGTGCTGCAGTGATGTTGACGCTGGGGCAGGTGGCGGACCAGAATCGGTCCATGAGCCGATTCCTTCCCGTGGTGTGTCTGGTCGCCAGCATGGTACTCCTGCTGCGCGGAATGCAGGTGATACTCAAGGGTGTCCCGGCGATGGCCAGCGAAGGTGCCAGCGCTGCGTATGCACAAGGCTACCTGCATGGACAGGCGGCAGCCGGGTGGGTGTTGATTGCTGCTGCAGCAGCCTGTGCGCTCATTGCCTGGCAGAGGGTGCGCGCGAAGAAGTGAGAGACGGCCGCATCAGCGCGGTGCCCGCACCATCTTCGTCATCAGGTGTTCCACCACCCCCGCAGGATCGGCAGTACGACCCACATGCGTGCTCGACATCTGCACGATCGAGCTGCGCTTGGCGGTGAGGAAATGGAAGCGCGCGCGTGCCGGCAGCTGCGCGATCGGCCCGGCGCTGGCGTCGCCACGGCAGATCGCCACGATCGCATCCAGCCACGGCTGCAGCGCCTCCTGGTCCAGCGCCGGGGCGAACGCGTGCAGGCGTGCCGGATCGATCTCGATGGCCGCTTCCAGATGACGCGCGCCGGGGCAGGACACGATCACCCCGACGTTGATGAACTCTTCGCGTTCCACCCGCGGCACCACGCGGATGACCGCGTAGTCATACGTGTGCAGCGTGGGCACGGATGGCCTCCTGCACGAACACCGCACGCACCTTCAGGCGGTGCTTGAGATAGTCGATGTAGCCCTGGCGATAGGCCTGCGGGCTGTCGAATGCCGGCTCGTTGACCAGCCAGCTGTCGGGCACCAGGCCGACGATGCGCTCGATCTCGGCATCGGTCAGGCGGGCGGCCAGCTCGGCATCCACCTCGGCGATGCGGTTGGCGAACGACAGCAGCACATGGTCGCGGATCAGCACGAAGGGTTTCTCGCAGGCATCGCCGGCATTGGCCCAATCGTGATGGAAGTACATCGCCGCACCGTGGTCGATCAGGTACAGCTTTCGATGCCACACCATCAGATTGGGATTGCGCGTGGTGCGGTCGACATTGCTGGTGAACGCATCGAACCAGACAATGCGCGAGGCCAGGTCGGCATCCACGGGCATTGCCGCCGGATCGTAGTTGATCGCGCCGGGCAGGTAGTCCAGGCCCAGGTTCAGGCCCTCGCTGGCACGGATCAGTTCCTGGATCTCCGGGTCCGGCTCGGTGCGGGCGAATTCGCGGTCCAGTTCGACGAACAGGATCTCCGGAATCGGCAGGCCCAGCGTGCGCGCCATCTCGCCGGCAATCAGCTCGGCGATCAACGCCTTCGGTCCCTGGCCGGCACCACGGAATTTCAGCACGGCCATGCCGTCGTCGTCGGTCTCGACCACGGCGGGCAGGGAGCCACCTTCCCGCAGCGGGGTGATGTAGCGGAGGGCATGTACGGTGCGCATGCGCGCATTCTAGCGTGGCGCCGCGGGAGACGCGCCGCAGCGGAACGACGCGCCAGCTTAATGAACGGGCACCGCGCGAACCGCCTTGTATGGGCCGCCGGCAATCTTCACTTCTTCCTTCCGCGCGCAGTGGCAGCATTCGTTCCAACGGAGCAACACGCCCGCGTGTGACCTTCAACAGGAGGCCGTCATGCCGCTACAGTGCAGCTGTCACGCTTCACCTTGCATGCAACGCAACGCGTGGTGTTGACCTTGGCCTGACACGGTCACGGCACCGGCACGGATGGCCGCCCCCGCAGCTGCAGACACCGTTCACACCTCGCGCCCCCGGCGTTGCCCGGTGGGTCCTGCGATCCAGAGAGTTGCGCCCCGAGATGAATCCCTGCGTTGCCGCCGGCAGTGGCAACGTGGGCGGCCGCCGAATCCACGATGTCCCCACAGGCTTTGGAGGTGCACCGATGAGCGACGAATTCAATCCCATGTTGCCGCCCCTGGACGATGCCAAGGCCGAGGAAATGATCGGCAAGCTCGTGCTGGTCGGTGTCACCCGCTATGGTGGCGACGGCCAGGTGCAGGGTCTGGAACAGTACGCGGGCACCGTGCTGCGCATCAGTGCCGACGAAGGCGTGGTGCTGGCCGATGAAGATGATGGTCATGAGCGCTACCTGCCACCGATGCTCGACCAGTACCAGCGAGCCGAGCCCGGTGAGTACCGGATGCGGAACAGCGGCATGATCGTGGTCGACCCGGACTACCTGGCCACCTGGGACCTGCACGCGCAGCAGTGATGACAGGCCACGCCTGGCAGGTACCGGACCGTTTCCGGCCTGACCGGGCGTGGCTCACTTTGCCCCATCCGGCCACTAGTCCTTCCGGCCCATTCACTACAGCCCCTGCGGTGCTAGATTCGGGCCCTTGCCCGTCCTCGGGCACCCATTCACACCCCAGGGGATAAGGATGCTGATCCGTCGAACCTCTCTGGCGGCGGCCGTTGCCGTTGCCACCGTCGGCCTGCTGGCCGCTGGCCCGGCGCTTGCCGACTACGCGAAGCCGCCGGAACACCTGCTCAAGGTGCTGAAGGCACCGCCTCCGCCGGCGCCGAACGTGGCACCGGGTGGCCAGCGCCTGCTGCTGACCACCGCGCAGACCTATCCGTCGATCAGCCGCGTGGCCCAGCCCTATCTGAAGCTGGCCGGCGTGCGCCTGGAGCCGAAGAACCGCAGCCGCCATGACACCCCCGGCGGCTATGGCATTCCGGCCTGCGTGGCCGACTTCACCCTGGTCGATATCGGCAGCGGCAAGGAAACCAAGGTGAACCTGCCGCAGGGCTGCGCCACCGGCGCGCTGTGGTCGGCCGATGGCAGCCACTTCGCCTTCCAGAATGCGGTCGACACCAGCGTGCAGCTGTGGGTGGGCGATGCCGCCACCGGCCAGGTGAAGCAGGTGCCGAACGTGCAGCTGAACCCGATCTTCGGCAACACCGTGCAGTGGCTGGGCGGCAGCCAGAACCTGCTGGTGAAGCTGGTGCCGGCCAACCAGGGCCCGGCGCCGTCCAATGGCGGCGTGCCGACCGGCCCGGATGCGCAGGAATCGCTGGGCAGCAGCGGCGAGAGCAGCACCTATGAAGCGCGCGACACGCTCACCAGCGTGCATGACGAAAAGCTGTTCGCCTACTACGGCGCCTCGCAGCTGGCAGTGGTCGATACCGCGGCTGGCAGCGTGCGCCCGGTCGGGCAGCCGGCGCTGTTCAACGAGGTCAGCGCCGCGCCCGATGGCGTGCATGTGCTGACCGAGTCGATCAAGGCTCCGTATTCGCATGCGGTGACCTACCAGCGCTTCGCCAACGACGTGGCGGTGCTGGACATCACCAGCGGCAAGGCCACCCCGATCGCCAGCCTGCCGCTGGCCGACCGTGTGCCGGTTCACGGCGTGCCGGAAGGCCCGCGCGGTTTCGACTGGCGTGCTACCGACCCGGCCACCCTGGTCTATGCCGAAGCGCTGGACAAGGGCGACTGGAAGGTCAACGTGCCGCACCGTGATCGCGTGCTGATGCTGAAGGCCCCGTTCAACGGCAAGCCGACCGAAATCACCCGCACCGCGCAGCGTTTCGAAGGCTTCGCGTGGACCGCCGATGCGGCTGTGGCCTTCCAGTACGAGAACGACGAGAACCGCCACTGGATGCAGACCCGCATCGTCGATGTGGACCAGCCGAAGAAGGAAGGCCGCCTGCTGTGGGACATGTCCAGCGATGAGCTGTATGGCAACCCCGGCAACCTGGTCTTCACCCGCCTGCCGAATGGCGCGCAGGTCGTGCGTCGTGAAGGCAACCATGTATTCCTCAGCGGCCGTGGCGCTTCACCGCAGGGCGACCGCCCGTTCCTCGACCGCCTGGACCTGGGCACGCTGAAGAGCGAGCGCCTGTTCCGCAGCAGTGCCGATGCCTACGAGCAGTTCCTCGGTTTCAGCGCCACGCCGGGCCGCTACCTGACCTGGCACCAGTCGGTGATCGATCCGCCGAACGCCTTCATCCGCCAGCAGGGTGAGGCGGTGGCCGATGCGAAGGCCGGCGAGGCGCAGTTCGCCTCCAGCGCCACTGCGCTGACCAGACTGGTCGACCCGACCCCGGAAGTTCGCCAGATCAAGAAGCAGCTGGTGACCTACAAGCGTGCCGATGGCGTGGACCTGTCGTTCACCCTGTACACGCCGCCGGGCTACAAGGAAGGCCAGCGCGTGCCGGCGATCCTGTACGCCTACCCGGCCGACTTCGCCAACGCCGCGCAGGCCGGCCAGGTGTCCGGCTCGCAGCAGACCTTCACCCGCCTGCAGCCTTACCGCCTGATGCTGCTGGCCGGCTACGCGATCATCGACAACGCCTCGTTCCCGATCGTGGGCGACCCGAAGAATGCCTATGACACCTACCTGGAGCAGCTGGAAGCCGACGCCAAGGCGGCGGTGGACAAGGCGGTGGACATGGGCGTGGTTGACCGTAACCGCATCGGCGTGACCGGTCACAGCCACGGTGGCCTGATGACCGCCAACCTGATCGCGCACACCAACCTGTTCAAGGCCGGCGTGGCCACCAGCGGTTCGTACAACAAGACCTTCACCCCGTTCGGCTTCCAGAACGAGCGCCGCTCGGTGTGGCAGGCGCAGGACGTGTACCTGAAGGCCTCGCCGTTCTTCTACGCCGACAAGATCAAGCTGCCGCTGCTGCTGGTCCACGGCGAGGATGACGCCAACCCGGGTACCGAGCCGTTCGAGTCGCGCAAGCTGTACCAGGCCATCCGTGGCAACGGCGGTACCACCCGCCTGGTGATGCTGCCGAACGAACCGCACTGGTACACCGCGCTGGAATCGAACGAGCAGCTGGTGTCGGAAATGCTGAACTGGTTCGACACCTACGTGAAGAATGCCAAGTAGCGTCGAGCCTGCTCGACGGCGTTGCAGAAGGCCGCCTCCGGGCGACCTTCTGCATCCGGTGGAACCGGTCCTACGCTGAGCTGCTGTTTGAAAGGGATGGGGAGGCCTCATGAAGACTGGATTGCTGGCACTGGCTGCGCTGTTGGTCTCTCCGGTTGCCATGGCGGTCCCGCCACGGATGAGCGTGCACGTGACGTACGACTGGTCTGGCTGGGGTTCGGTATCGGAGCGCTGGCTCATCCAGCGCGATGCCTATGGCATGACCACCCGTGTGCAGGTGGTGGATGCGCCTGACGTGAAGGCGCGCCTGCCTGAGCTGCTGCCGGTCGACGCCATGGCGGCCTTCGAGGCCGCGCTGCAGGCAGCACCACTGACCCGGGAAGCCACAGTGAATCTGATCAGTTCGCGGCTCGACCGGGCCGCGATACTGGCGCTGGACCCGGGGCTGCGCAGCCTGCAGCCGGGCGCATGCTCGTTCGTCCAGCAGCGTGCGTTCGCCCGCCAGGCGCTGGCCACCTTGAGCCTGCAGGCACGTGTCGCACGCCATTTTGAAGGTCTCTGGACCGACGATTACCCGATGATGACCGTGGTGGTGACCCGGCCGGGACGCCCGGATGTCGTACTGGTATCGACATCGCAGGTGACGATGATGCTGCCCTGGAAGCGCCTGCCGTCGGCGGAGTTCGATCAACAGGTGTTGGCCGGCGCGCAGGAAGAGTGGCGCCCGGCATTGAGCGAAGCGGTGAATGCGCTGTTGCCGGAAGGCGACGCGACGCGCAGTCGATTCCAGATGGGGTGGCTGCAGGACCGGTTGCGCAGTGACCTCGCACTGGAGTCGCTGGGCTGTGGTGCCTGGCGCAGGCAGCGTGCAGGGTGATCGATCAGGCGTGCACTGCAATCAACTGTGGAGGCTCGGTAACGGCGTGTTACCGGCACATTCCCGCGTCAGGCAAATGAGCTAGGCTGACCCTGTGAGTTTGTCCCGGGTCGGTGCAATGAAAGCCATCCTTGTTGCTGCAACGTTGTCCTTGGTCCTGGTCTCGACTGCAGGTGCGCAGCCACTGCCCACCGAGCTGGTGCAGCTGGGGATCATCGCCGGTATGCCCTACGCCAAGGCCAAGCGCCTGCTGGATGCGGCGGGATGGCAGGTGAAGCCGCTGCAGGGCGCGCCGGAATCGCTGGAGGGCTTTCCGGAAGTTGGATGCCAGAAGGGCGGAAAGCAGTGTGCAACGACCTTTGAGAAGGGCGATCAGCAGGTCGCGGTGCGGCTGGGCACTACCCTGGCAGGGCAGCCGTTCGTGCAGGGCGCTGACTGAGCGTCTGCCGCGCTCAGGCCAGTGGCAGCCGGTCCAGCGCGTGCGACAGGCGATCATGCAGGTCGCGCACATGTTCGGCCTTGGCGTGGGTCCGCGTGGTATCACCAAAGCTGCGCAGATAGGCGCAGGCGGCGAAGCCAGCGCTCTTCTTCTCGTAGTCGGCAATCCAGGCCAGGCGGTCCGGGTTGTTGGCCTGCTCGGCTGACCACGCGGCCACCGGTGGACGGATGCGGTACTTCAGGCCGACGCGCCAGGGTTTGGGTGTCAGCCGTGCGCGGAAGCAATGCTGCAACCGGCACATGCGCGCGTACAGGGTGTCGGCGCCCAGTGCCTTGAAGAACGCCTGCAGCTGTTCGTCCTCGGGTGGGAACGTGGCGTGCATGGCCAGCACGCGCAGTCCGGCCGGTGTCCGGTAGGCGCGCAGGTGCCAATCCGGATGCTGCTCGCTGAAGGCCGCGACCCGCTGCAGGGCCACTCCCTCGGCGCCACCGGCCGCGGCCAGTCGGCGCCTGCGTTGCATCAGCAGCGCGGTATTCACCAGCACCACTGCCGCCACGCCCAGCACCAGTCCCACCAGCCAGTGCCAGAGCAGGGTGCCGATGATGGCGCCGGCAAACAGCAGCACCGCCGCGATGAGGGCGGGCATCACGCAACCTGCCGGGGGCGGCGCGTGGTCGATGTCGGCGAACAGCACGTCCGGGGTGTTCAGGCACAGCGCACCGTAGCTGTTGCGGGTGATGATGACATCGCCGTCGCGCCGCACGATCTGCTCGCGGATCGGAACGCCTTCCACACCGTAGTTGCTGCGCACCTCACGACGCGGCAGTGCCTGCCCGGCAAGGATGGCGTTGAGGGCTTCATTGGCACGCCGGTCGGCGTGCCCCTGGGCCTCGGCCGGGCCTTCGTCGGACCAGCCGAAGCGGCGCACGACCACCGGCCGGCCGCGGAAACGGGCCTGCAGACGGGCTTCGGCCCAGTACGCGGGGACGATCATCATCGTGCGGTGCTCCATCATCCGTGGCAGGTGCCGAGGCGAGTCTGGCACAGCGCCGGAGCGGCCGCACCCGCCTGCTGCGGTGGGCCGGGCAGAGTGGTAGATTGCGCGCTTCGCATGCACTCCACCAAGGACGGAGCGATGTTCATGATCCTGCGCGGCCTGTTGGCCCTGGCCTGTACCGGGGCGGTTGGCATGGCCATGGCGGCGGAGTCGGCCGCGCCGCAGATCCTCACCGAGGATGTCACCCGCTTCTACGCGCTGTACGACGCTGCCGGCGGCAAGCCCAGCGTTGAACAGCTGCGTGGGTACATGGCCGAGGGCTCGGTAGGCCTGGCGGAGTTGGCCAAGGCGCGGCGGGTTACTCCCGAACGGATTGCCGAAGCCATGGCCGCCCAGCCCGAGCTGTATGCACAGGGACGAAACTGCCTGGCCGAGCTGCCGGTGGTGAAGCAGCGCCTGACGCGCGTATTCGCCAACCTGCAGGCGATCTACCCGCAGACCCGGTTCCCGCCGGTGACCATCGCAGTGGGGCGCGGCAGGCCGGTCGGGCTGACCTCGAAAAGTGGCGTGATCATCGGCCTGGAAGCGCTGTGTGCGGCGGATTTCATGAATCCCAATGTGCAGGACCGCTTCGTGCACGTGATCGCGCATGAGTACGTGCACGTCCAGCAGACCGGGCTGACCGACTTCGAGCCGGGCGATCCGCATGCGACGGTACTGCGCGTGTCGCTGGGGGAGGGCATCGCCGAGTTCATCACCGAACTGATTTCCGGCAACGTTGGCAATGGCCGCCACGCCGCGTGGACACGCGGCCGCGAAGTGCATATCGAAAGCGCATTCGCACTGGACCTGGACAGCACCGACCTGTCACCGTGGCTGTACAACTACACGCCCGGTTCGCAGGAGCCCTACGACCTGGGCTACTGGGTCGGTTACCGCATCGCCAAGGCCTATTACCTGCAGGCCAGGGACAAGCGTGACGCAGTGCGAGCGCTGATCCAGCAGGACAATCCCAAGGCCATCCTGGCCGCCAGCGGCTGGACGCCGGGCATGTGGATGCCGGCGAAGGTGACCGGCGTGGCGGCGCGCACCGCTGCGCGCTGAGCCTTGTGCACAGCGCTAGACTGCGGGTCTGGTCATCTGGAGAACCACGCATGCGTGGACCCGTGCTGCTTGCCGCTGCAATCACCGTTGTCATGGCGCTGAGCACGCCACTGGAGGCGGCCGAACAGGCGGCGGTCAATCCGTTGCTGGTCAAGCCTGTTGAACAGTTGCGCCCGGACGAAGTGCGCTTCATGCAGCAGCAACTGGCCGACTGGCCGCAGCTGCAGCGTTATCGCGACGCCAACGCACAGCTGCCTGCGGCAGCGCCCGGTCAACCACGCGTGGTGTTCTTCGGTGATTCGATTACCGAAGGTTGGGGCAGGGAAGGCACTACCTCGTTCTTTCCGGGCAGGGGGTGGCTCAACCGCGGCATCAGTGGCCAGACCACGGCGCAGATGCTGCTGCGTTTCCCGCAGGATGTGCTGGCGCTGAAGCCGCAGGTGGTGGTGATCCTGGCCGGCACCAACGACATCGCCGGCAACACCGGGCCGACCACGCAGGCGATGATCGAGGACAACCTGCACGCGATGGTGGATCTGGCGCAAGTGCATGGCATCCGCGTGGTGTTGGCCTCGGTGCTGCCAGTCAGCGACTACCCGTGGATGCCGGGCATGACGCCTGCGCCCAAGGTGCGCGCATTGAATACGGCGTTGAAGCGCTATGCAGAGGCGAAGCAGCTCATCTATCTGGACTACCACACACCGATGGCCAACGCGGCCGGTGGCCTCGACCCGCAGCTGGCCGACGATGGCGTGCATCCCACCGCGAAGGGGTATGCGGTGATGGCGCCGTTGGCCAAGGCGGCGATCAAGCGCGCGCTGGATCAGGCAGACTCGCCAGCAACCACTCACAGAAACTGATCACCAGCGGATCTGCCGCGCTGTCCTCATGCACCAGCCAGCTCCAGCGCGGGCCGCGCACGCGTGCATCATCCAGCGGTTGCAGCAGCCCCTGCCCGCAGGCGCGCGCGGCCAGCAGCTCGCTCACCAGTGCGATGCCCAGCCCCTGGCACGCAGCATCCAGCAGCTGGCCGGGCTCGGAGAAGTTCATGCCCTCGCGGCGCTGGCCCACGTCCGCGCCGCCCTGTACCTGCCACTGGCTCCAATCCATTTCGCGCTCGCCATGCAGGGTCAGGCGCTGCCGCACGGGCGTGGCGAGCAGGGTCGGATGGCAGGCCGGATAGAGACGGTCCTGCAGCAGCACCCGATGCTGGCACTGCGCCTGTGAGTCGAGGTCATCACGCACCGCCACGTCCAGCGTCTGCGTGGTCATATCGGGTGCTTCCTCGCTGGTCAGCAGCCACAGGTCGGCGTCGGGATGCAGGCGGTGGAAGTCGGCCAGGCGCGGCACCAGCCAATGGCGAGCAAAGGCCGGGCTGGTGTTGACGATCAGTTGATTCGGCTTGCGGTACTGATCGAGCCGGCGGATGCCGCTGGCCAGCTGGCGCAGCAGCGACTGGGTGGTTTCCAGCAGATCGAGGCCTGCGTCGGTGAGGGTGACGCTGCGGCCCTGGCGGAAGAACAGCGGCTGCTGCAGGGCGTCTTCCAGGCCGCGGATCTGCTGGCTGATGGCCGATTGGCTCAGGTGCAGTTCCTCGGCCGCGCGATGGAAGCTGCCGAGCCGGGCGGCGGCTTCGAAACCCCGCAGGGCGTTCAGCGGTGGCCAGTGCTTGAGCATTTCAGATAAGCAGAACTGTTCAGATGATGGCTGAATCTATCGTTTGTTCTTATGGGTCGGCAAGCGCAGCATAGCGTCCATCCCACACCGGCCCTGGAGCCTGTCATGAGCAACCGACGTCACTTCCTCACCCAGCTGGCGGGCGCCGCCGGTCTTGGCGGCCTGGCCGCCCTGGGTCTGGCCGGCCTGCCGGGTCGCGTGGCAGCGGCAGGCCCGGGCGCAGGCATCTGGCGCATGCCGGACGAGCACGGCCCGCAGGAGCGGGTGTTCCTGGCCTTCGCCGCGCAGCCGCGGGTATGGGGCGCGCAGGCCGATGCGGTGAACACCGCCGTGGCGAGGCTGGCGCGCACCATCGCCCGCCATCAGCCGGTCAGCGTGCTGTGCCGCCCGGCGCAGTTGAAGCAGGCGCAGGATCGCTGCGGCCGCGACAACATCGAGTTCCTCGAGGTGCCGCTGGATGACATCTGGGTGCGCGACTACGGCGGCTGCTTCGTCACCAACGGCCGGGGCGGGCTGGGCCTGGTCGACTTCAACTTCAACGGCTGGGGTGGCAAGCAGAGCGCGCGCAACGATGGTGCGGTGGCACCCTGGCTGGCGCAGGTAACCGGCGCAGCGCTGCTGGAAAGTGACCTGGTGGGCGAGGGCGGCGGCATCGAAGTCGATGGCCATGGCACCGCCATCCTCACCGAGAGCTGCTGGGTGAACCGCAACCGCAACCCAGGCTGGTCGCGCGCGGATATCGAAGCCGAGCTGAAGCACCACCTCGGCCTGCGCAAGATCATCTGGCTGCCCGGCATCGCCGGCGAGGACATCACCGATGCACACGTGGACTTCTACGCGCGCTTCGTGCGTCCGGGTGTGGTGATCGCCAACCTCGACAACGATCCGGACTCCTATGATTACGACCTGACCCGCGAGCACCTGCAGATCCTGCGCGGGGCCAGCGATGCCGATGGCCGCCGCCTGCAGGTGCATACGCTGCCGCCGCCGCTGGACGGGCGCGACAACGTGCATACCCGCGACAACGACGATCTGGCGATGGGCTACATCAACTACCTGCCGATCAATGGCGCGGTGGTCGCGCCGCAGTTCGGAGACGCCGCCGCCGACGGCTACTGCCGTGAACTGCTGGAAGACCTGTATCCCGGCCGCGTGATCGAGCAGGTGGATATCGATGCGATTGCCGGTGGCGGCGGCGGCATCCATTGCGTGACCAAGAACATGCCGAAGGTGGAGTGACGCGCCTCAGGCGTCGTCCTGCTTCAACGCGGCATCGGCCGCCAGCAGCGCCTCGGCGGCCGCACTCAGCGGCGGCGACGGCGGGGCCACCACACCGATCGCTTCCATCATCTTCGGCATGCCGAGGAACTGGCGCGCGCGGCGGTCGTAGATGCCGGTGACCAGCAGTGCGCGGGTGGCGATCTTCTGTTCGGCGCCGATCAGCACACGCTGCTCCATGATGCCGCGTGAGCCCACCCAGCCGACCAGCCGCGTTTCCAGGGTGAAGCGCTGGAAGGGCTTCAGCTCGCGGCGGAACTGGATGGTGCCGGCGCCGACGATCGGCGCCCATTTCTCGCGCAGTGCCACCCGGCCCAGGCCCATGCGCAGGATCAGGTCCAGCCGGCCCAGGTCGAAGATGTTCCAGTAGCGGCCATTGGTCATGTGCAGGTTGCTGTCCAGGTCGTTGGGCAGCACCCGGAACTGCAGCCGCGAGACCCCGAACGGCGCTTCCAGCTTCGGCCGGAACAGGCTGCACAGCAGCAGGTGGAGCAGGCGGAACCAGAGATTCATGGCTATGACGACTGTTATAGAACGGCCGGTACGCTAATCTATGACGACTGTCTTAGCAAGGAGCCTGCCGTGAGCCCGCGACCCTCTGATGCGCCTCAACGCGTGATTGATGCTGCGGCACAGATGCTGGCGCGCGTGGGTCTCAATGCCACCAGCATCCGCGAGGTGACCAAGCTGGCTGAAGCGCCGCTGGGCTCGACGTACCACCACTTTCCCGGCGGCAAGCAGGAGCTGCTGGCGCGTGCCACCCATATGGCCGGCGACAAGGTGGAAGCGCTGCTGGTGGAGCTGCTGAAGGGCGGCGCCGTGCAGGGCCTGCAGCAGTTCCTGGCGATGTGGCGCGAGCGCCTGCTGCGCTCCGGTTTCCGTGCCGGTTGCCCGGTGCTGGCTGCTGCGGTGGAGGAACCGGTGGAGGCGATGTCCAGCCAGCCCCGTGCGGCCGCCGCCGAGGTGTTCGCACGCTGGCAGGGCCATCTGGCCTCGGCCTTCATTGCGGAAGGGCATGCACCGGCTGCCGCAGGTGAGCTGGCCAGCCTGGTGATCGCCAGCGTGGAAGGCGCGGTGGCGATGTGCCGCGCGCTGCAGGATATCGCCCCGTTCGACCAGGTGGCTGCGCAGTTGCTGAAGGCCGCGGCGACGCCTTGATCCGGCCACGCGGTCGCGGGAGACTCGGTGCTGGCCCTGACTGGATGTCGCCATGGACGAATCGCACTGCCGCCACTTGATCGAGCACTACCTGCAGGCCTACAACCGCTTCGACATCGACGCCATGCTGGCCGTGCTGGCGCACAACGTGCGCTTTGAGAACCACAGTGATGGCCAGCTGACCATGGTCACCGAAGGCATCGATGCCTTTGGTGAACTGGCACGACAATCGGCGCAGATGTTCCTCGAGCGCGAGCAGCAGTTGCTTGGGTTGACCTTCAATGACGACGTGGCGCTGGCCAGCATCGGCTGGCGTGGCGTGTTCGCGCAGGACATTCCAGGCGGCCCCCGCGCAGGCGCGGAACTGGCACTGAAGGGGCGCAGCGAGTTCGCTTTCGAAGGCGGTCGCATCGCGCGGATCGTCGACCGCAGCTGAGGAGTGGCTGCGGTGGAATCCGCGCAACACCGCCTACGCGTGCGCGTGCCCGGCAAGGAGGCCGGCATGCTGCATCAGGTTCTCAAGCGCCCATGCTGCACGATCCGCGGCACTCGGTGGAGCCGGGCCGGCGGACCCGGGCTGCTGCTGTTCCTTGCCATGGAGAGTGACCCGGCCGGAATGTGGCTCAATCAAAGCGCCAGCGCACACCCGCATAGATGCCGCGGCCGTCGCCCGGCGTCGAGCGGGCGACGTCCTTGCCGGCATCGTCATAGCCCGGCGTGACCGTGGCGGCGTAGTGGCGGTTGCCGAGGTTGCGCATCTCCGCCCAGGCCTGCCAGCGGCCATTGGGTGCGTCGTAACCGATACGGCTGCCGAAGATCACGTGGCTGTCGGCCCAGTAGCTGTTGGCGTAATCCACCGCGATACGCGACGCATACTCGCTATTGAGCGCGGCATACAGGCCGGAGGCATGGTCGAAGCGCAGTTCGGCCTGGTAGGCGTGGCGCGGCAGGCCAGGCAGGCGGTTGCTGCCGAAGCGTGCATCGTGGCGGTAGCGGAAGTCGCTGAAGGTGTACGCCTGGCGCAGCGACAGACGACCGGCGGCGGCCTGCCACAGCGTGCTGTCCAAGCCGGCCTCGATGCCACGGTGCACGGTGGGGCTGGCGTTGTTCTCGGCGATGAACAGGTTCGGCACCGGCTGCAGTTCGACGCTAAGCAGTTCGTGGTTCACGTGTGCGTAGTAGCCGGTCAGTTCCCAGCGGCCCAGCGCAGCGTCGCCACGTGCGCCCAGTTCCAGCGTGGTGGCGGTCTGGTTCTGCATCGGCACCGGCGCGCGCTGGCGGCCGCTGGACGATCCATTGCCCGGACCGAAGTACTGGTTCGAGCCCCAGATCATCGACCACGGGTGCGGTGCCTCCACCGAGCGGCTGAGGTTGCCGAACCACTGCGTCTGCGCGCTGTGCTGCCAGGTGAAGCCCAGTCGAGGCGCGTAGTCCCAGCCGTTGTCGCGCAGGCGGCCGCCACTGCTCGGCCAGGTCACCTGCACATCACGGCGGGTGTTGATCAGCGCCAGCCCCGTTTGCATCCGCAGGCGCTCGTTCAACGTGAGGGTGTTGCTGACGTGCAGGGTGCTGTCGGTGCCGTGGTGGCGGAAGTCGCGCGTGCGCGTGCCAGCGGCGTAGCCGTTGTTGGCAAAGCGCAACGACTCGCGCACGTCGGCGTCCAGGTCGTGGGTGACGCGCAGGCCAACGTTGGTTTCGCTGTCCAGGCCGAACAGCCGGTGGCGATGGTGATAGTCCAGCGTGGCATTGAGGTTGGCGTAGTCCAGCTGCTGGCGGTACAGGCTCTCGTTCAGGTCCATCGGGTACCTGTGATAGACCAGCCCGGCCTGCAACGAAGAAACCTCATCGATCTGCAAGGTGGTGACGTTGCCCACCCACGTGCTGCCCGGCTGCGGGCGGCGCGCATCGATGGCCAGGTTGGCCGGGTTGGCCGCGCGCGGGTCGTTGCGGATCTGCTCGCGGGTCAGGCGCCCGGACGTTTCGTGGTTGGTTTCGCGGTAGCGCACGAAGAAGCGGGTCTGCAGGTCGGGGTTGATCTGCCAGCCGATGTTGGCCATCGCGCCCTTGCCATCGCCGCGCGCATGACGCTGGTAACCGTCGAATTCGGTATCGGTGTAGGCCAGGAAGTAATCGACATCGCCACTGACGCCGCCCGAGCTGATGCCGCGCTTCTGGTAGCCACGGCTGCCGGCTTCGTAATGCAATTGCACGCCCGCCGAATCACGGCCGCTGCGGCTCACGTAGTCGATGGCACCGCCGAGTGCCAGCGCGCCACGTTCGAAACCATTGGCCCCGCGCAGCACCTCCACGCGCGACAGCCACAGCGGTTCCAGTAGTTCGTAGGGCGTGCCGCCGGGTCCGGTCAACGGCAGTCCATCGATCGACACGGCAATACCCGAGGCATGCGCGCCCGGGCCACGGTTGATGCCGGAGCCGCGGATGGAGACCTTGGTGCCCTCGTTGCCCGGCGATTGCGCGCTGATACCGGGCTGGTAGGCCAGCACATCGGCACTGGTGGACAGTCGGCTGTCGGCCTTGGCCACGTCGATGACGTTGCTGGCGCCGGGTACGCGCTTCAGCGCCTCGCGCGCCTGGGCGCTGGCATCGGCAGCAGTGACCCGCACCGCATCCAGCGTGGTGGCCTGAGGCGCGGCATGGGCGGTAGTGGCGAGGCCGAGGGAAACGGCCAGGAACAGGGGCGACGGAGTGGGGCGATACGACGAGAGCGACATGCGAGACTGCTGTAAACCACGAAAGTGGAGCGAAAGTTAACAGGTCTGGGGCGCCACGTCACCCGTGCTTTCCGGGCCAAGTGAAAGGCGCGCGCGCCTATACTGCGCACGACCGGGGGAAGGCCGGTCGCAGGACGCTCGGAGCTCAGGACCTCCGATGCAGGGAGGTTGTGCCCGGGCCATTGAACATGGCGAAACAACAGGGGGGCATGGCAATGCATGCACGAGGCTGGATCAGCCTTCTGGCTGGGATACTTGCTGTTAATGCGTCCGATGCATCGGCGCGGCAGGTTGATGGTGGTACTACAACGTTGTCTCCAGAGTGGCTCGCGCTGGGCTTCAGCGAGCCTGGCGTGCCGATCCGGCAGGACGGCTATGCACAGATGCGGGTGGTCGCCTACATTCCCGAAGGAAGTGACGGAACGACGTTTGACGCATGCCCGCAGAAGTCCGTGTGGGACTTGAATCTTAAGGATGTGCTCAAGGGCGACCGGGTACACCTGCTCGGTGTTTCTGTTGCGCCGCCTACATCGTCGGGGTTGCCGGCGTTCACTGCGGCGCCCCTGCGTCTGGAAACACGCAATAAGTTCTTCGGCAGCAGCTGCACATTGAACCTGCGAAAGTTCGAGTACCTTTCGCCGCGCTTCCACGTAGGCCGCAATACGCACAGCCGGTTCCAGGTGGTTCCTGCAATCTTGACCAGTACCCAGGTGAATGTCGAAGCTTGGGATCAGGCAATGCAGGCGATCCAGACGCTCACTACCTATGCGGGACTAACCGCGCCGCTGGTGACTACCCAGTTGGCTGGGCTCAAGGGCCAGCTGCTGCAGGGAATGAAGACATCGGTGGAACGGCCGGATGAGATATTCACGATCAGCGAGGGCGTGACACGGAAGCCAAAGGTCTGGAGCTTTTCCGGAGAACAGACCCGCGCAGGCGGGGCTATCGAGGGTCTCGCTGTCACGGTGATCGCACAGCTCGTTCCTGCCGATGATCTGGTTCGCCGGTCTTTGCCAGACGCCCCCTGGCTTCCTGCCACCATTTTGAAGACGCAGATGAACGGTACCTTGGGAGGGGAATCGGATCTGGATGGCCATATCCGCAGGATTGCCAGCGGCGAGATCGTCAATCTGATCTCGGCGCGGGGCAGTGAAGCCGCCGCTGTGCGATGTGACCAGCTGGCAGAGAAGATCCATGGGTTGCGCCTGTCGCAGCACGATGCGGGCCTGGCGCTCTGGGCCTATGCCCACAAGCGCGCCGAGATGAAACTGGCGACAGCCGACGAGGTCGTGCGGATGCCATGCCTGCAGGGCTTCCGCCATGTGCTGGTAAAGGCGGGGCTGCTGCCTGAGAACGTGCCCTTGGTCGCATCGCCGCCCACCCATCAGGACATGTTGGCCGCCACCCAGATCCAGAATGCACTGTGGCAGTTCTTCACCCGGCCTGCGTGGCAGGATCGCAAATCGTTCGCCGAGCGGTTGTTTGCCTATCCTGTTGGTTATGGCCAGCGTGTGGAGATGCTGCAATCCACTGCGACAATCGACAACAAGGATGCCTGGGTCAGCAATGCACATGCAGGCAGCAACGCATTGGCACAGTCCTTTGGCTGTCCGGTGTTCTTTCCGGGCAGAACAGACCATCCTTTCCCGAACTGGGCGGGGCATTCGGTGATGGTGGCTTTCGCAACGCTGCCCGTCGCTGGCGGAGACCCACGGGACGCGGTGGTGGCACTGCGGTTCGCGCAACAACTTCCCGGGGAGGCAGCAAAGATCGATGCCGTGGAAGTCGATCCACATCCGGCAGCCGAAGTTGCGAGGTCGGTCGCCGCGTCGCTGCAAGCGTCAGGAGGCTGTGTTGATCACTACGCCTTGGCGCCGGCGTTGTTGCAGCAGTAGGCGGACACTGGCTGCATGGGGCAGTGCGGGCATGCCCGTGCTGTCCCGCAGTCCCGATCGGGAGTACAGCGCGGTCGATTGCAGCGCGCTTCGAACGAGCCCAGTGCTCCGGTCGGAACAGGTTGCACCAACCCGGCTCTACGGCTTGGATTGTGCGAGCGCCTTCGATTTCGCGTAGAGCGCCTTGGCAGTCTCCGCGTCACCCAGTGCCGCGTGGCACTCGGCGAGGCTGTCCCAGGCATTGGTCGACTCCGGATAAAGCTCGGAGTTGAGCGCGAATACCTTCAACGCCTTGCCTGCGCCGAGGCTTTCGCGAATGGCGTAGCCGTCCGCATTGATGGCGCGTTCCAACTCGTCGGTGCGAACACGGTTCTCGTCGCGCAGCCAGCGGCGCATCGCCTGTGGCGCTCCCGCAGCATCGTCCAGTGCATAGCTGATCAGTCGTTCGGACAGCATGGTGTGAGGGAACTGATCCGGAGCCGCCACCGCCATCGTGCTTTCCACCAGCGTGCTGGACCACACATTGCGCGCGCTGCCATTGGTCAGGTACACGAATACCCAGTAGCCGCTGGCCAGCGAGTCCTTGTAGGCCAGCCGCGCACGCACACGGGTGCCACCATCGTGGCCGACCTGGGTGTAGCCATCGCTGCGGATGGTGTCCCAGCCGGTGGAGAAGAAA
This sequence comes from Stenotrophomonas sp. YJH_SMC_57, assembly GCF_059369755.1. Lineage (NCBI taxonomy): Bacteria > Pseudomonadati > Pseudomonadota > Gammaproteobacteria > Lysobacterales > Lysobacteraceae > Stenotrophomonas > Stenotrophomonas sp. YJH_SMC_57. Next base: position 146,852 of record NZ_JCAFSZ010000006.1, on the reverse strand, counting down.
TTGCTGCTGCCACCGCTCAGTTTCTGTGGCTGCCATAGTTTTTCCAGCGTCGCCGTGCGTACCAGCTTGCCGGTCGCCAATGCCTGCAGGAAGCGGTTCATGTCGCCCACGGTAGTCTGCAGATCGGCATGGCCCCAGCCGTAGTCCGGCCACGGATCTTCGTTGGCGGGCTGCAATGTGCCGTCCTTGCCGATGTACGGCACCGTTGCGCGCTGCGCCGGCACGCTGGCTGCTCCCCATGAACTGCTGGTCATCTTCAGCGGTTGCAGGATGCGTTCGCGAGCGATGGCCGGGTAGGGCTTGCGGTAGTGCGCTTCCAGCAGCGCCGTCAGCACCAGGTAGTTGGCCTGCGTGTACTGCACGCGGCTGCCGGTAGCGAACTGCATCGGTGCAGCAGCCGCCACCTTCAGAGCGGCGGCAAGGGTGGGTGCCACGCCGCTGTAGCCCTTGCTGACCCAGCGGTTGTCCACGCGGTTGTAGTACTCGGCAATGCCGGAACTGTGGTTGAGATAATCGCGCACGGGGATCGCCTGCCATGCAGAGGGCAAGTCCGGCACATAGCGGCTGGCGGGTGCATCCAGGTCCACCTTGCCTTGTTCCACCAGCTGCATCACCAGCGTGCTGGTCAGCAGTTTGGCCATCGACTGCGCGGCGAAGATGGTATCGACGGTGGCAGGCGCATGCGTGGCCAGGTCGCGCTCACCGCTGGCGCCTTGGTAGAGCACGTTCCCGTTGTGCGCGACCAGCACTGCCTGGCCGGCAATACCGTAGCGTTCGCGGTTGGCCTGCAGTTGGGCGTCGAGCCGGGCAGGGAGCTCGCCGGGGATGTTACGCGCGAAAGCGACGGGAGCGGCAAAGAGAGCGCAGAGCAATGCAGCAGCAAGGTTGCGGTACATCGCGGTGATCCGTCGGCGGTGATGGCGCATGTTGGTCACGGCGGGAGAGCGGGTCAAGGGCACCGATTCCCGCACCAGGGAGAGCCGGCCAGCGGCCGGCACTACCACACCTGCCAGGGCGGAACGTGCCCGATAGTGCCGGCCGCTGGCCGGCACCCCTGCGATCAGCCCAGGATTCCCGGCAGATCCAATCCCTTTTCCTTCGCGCAATCAATCGCGATCTCATAGCCGGCATCGGCATGGCGCATCACGCCGGTGGCCGGGTCGTTCCACAGCACGCGGCCGATGCGCTTGGCGGCGGCCTCGGTGCCGTCGCAGACGATCACCATGCCGGCGTGCTGCGAGAAGCCCATGCCGACGCCGCCGCCGTGATGCAGCGACACCCACGTCGCGCCGCTGGCGGTATTGAGCAGGGCGTTCAGCAGCGGCCAGTCGGATACTGCATCGGAGCCGTCGGCCATCGCTTCGGTTTCGCGGTTCGGCGACGCCACGCTGCCGCTGTCCAGGTGGTCGCGGCCGATCACCACCGGCGCCTTCAGCTCGCCGTTGGCGACCATCTCGTTGAAGGCCAGGCCCAGTCGATCGCGATCGCCCAGGCCCACCCAGCAGATGCGCGCCGGCAGTCCCTGGAACTTGATCTTCTCGGCGGCCATGTCCAGCCAGCGGTGCAGGTGCGGGTTGTCCGGAATCAGTTCCTTCACCTTGGCATCGGTCTTGGCGATGTCTTCCGGGTCACCGCTCAGCGCCGCCCAGCGGAACGGGCCGATGCCGCGGCAGAACAGCGGACGGATGTAGGCCGGCACGAAACCGGGGAAGTCAAAGGCATTGGCCACGCCTTCTTCCAGCGCCATCTGCCGCAGGTTGTTGCCGTAGTCCACGGTCGGCACGCCCAGCGCGTGGAAGCCGAGCATGGCGCGGATGTGGTTGGCCATCGACGCGCGTGCAGCCTTCTCCACTTCCTTGGGGGCAGCTACGCGCTTGTCGTCCCACTGTTCGACCGTCCAGCCCTGCGGCAGGTAGCCGTTCACCGGGTCATGTGCGGAGGTCTGGTCGGTCAGCAGGTCGGGCTTGATGCCGCGCTTGAGCAGTTCGGCCAGCACATCGGCGACGTTGCCGAGCAGGCCCACCGACTTCGGCGTCCCCGTCTTGCACGACTCGTCGATCAGGCGCAGCGCTTCGTCCAGGTTATCGGTCCAGGTATCCAGGTATCCGGTGCGCAGGCGCATGTCGATGCTGCTCTTGCGGCATTCCACTGCCAGGCACGAGGCGCCGGCCATCACCGCGGCCAGCGGCTGCGCGCCGCCCATGCCGCCCAGGCCGCCGGTGAACAGCCACTTGCCGGTCAGGTCGCCACCGAAGTGCTGGCGACCCATTTCCACGAAGGTCTCGTAGGTGCCCTGCACGATGCCCTGCGCGCCGATGTAGATCCAGCTGCCCGCGGTCATCTGGCCGTACATGGCCAGGCCCTTCTTATCCAGCTCGTTGAAGTGGTCCCAGTTGGCCCAGCGCGGAACCAGGTTGGAATTGGCGATCAGCACGCGCGGTGCGTCGGCGTGGGTGCGGAACACGCCCACCGGCTTGCCCGACTGCACCAGCAGGGTCTGGTCGTCATCCAGGCGCTTGAGCGTTTCGACGATCGCATCGAAGCTCTCCCAATCGCGCGCGGCGCGGCCGATGCCGCCGTACACCACCAGTTCCTGCGGGCGCTCGGCCACGTCCGGGTGCAGGTTGTTCATCAGCATGCGCAGCGGCGCTTCGGTCAGCCAGCTCTTGGCGTTGAGCGTGGTGCCGGTCGGCGCGGCGATGGTGCGGGACGGGTCGTTGCGGGTCATGCGGCGCTCCGGTTCGTAGCGAATTCAAGGCAGGCGTTGAGCACCTGCGCCAGGGTGTGGCGCAGCGGTGCGGCGTGGTCGGGGTCGAGCGGGGTGGGCCAGCTGTGTTCGTCCACCTGGTCGGGCAGTGGCTCGTGCATGTAGCCGCGGCAGGCAAGTTCCATCTGCAGGGTATGCACGCCGCCGGCGATGTTGCTGTAGTGGCGGGTGATCCAGCCGCCCTTGAAGCGGCCGTTGCGCACCTGACTCATGCCACTGATTTTCAGCAGGTTCTCCACCACATCGCTCAAGGCGTTGTCGCAGGAGGTGTCCGGTGTGCCGGAGGGGCCGGCGGTGCCCAGGTTGAACTGCGGCAGTTCGCCGTCGAACAGGTGTGGAATGTGCGAGCGGATCGAGTGCGCGTCGTACACCACCACGGTGCCGTAGCGTGCGCGCAGGCGGGTGATCTGCGCGGCCAGCGCATCGTGGTAGGGCAGGAAATAGGTATCGCGGCGGCGGGCGATTTCCGCCTCGTCCGGCTCGCGCCCGGCGTGGTACAGCGGCTGGTTGTCGAAGGTGGTCAGCGGGCACAGGCCGGTGGTGTTCTGGCCTGGGTACAGCGAGACACCGCTGGGATCACGATTGAGATCGATCACTGAACGTGAGATCGCCGAGCGCACCGTGGTCGCGCCCATGCCGCGCACGAAGTCGTACAGCTCGTGCACCCACCAGTCGGCGTCGCGACGGGCCAGCCACGGCGAATGGTAGTCGCCGATCAGGTCGTGCGGCAGCTCGCTGCCGGTATGCGGGAAGCTGACGATGAGGGGGGCGTCGCCCTCGTGCACGGTCAGCCATTCGGGATGGGCGTTCATGCCTGCGGTTCCGCGGTCGGCAACAGATCGGCCAGGCCCTGCGCCAACGCGCCGCTGCGCACCAGGTTCGTGGCGGCCACCATGTCCGGGTGGAAGTAGCGATCCTCTTCCAGCGTCGGTACCTGCGCACGCAGGGTGGCGCGCACGCTTTCCAGCGCGGCGCTGGAGCGCAGCGGGGCGTGGAAGTCGCAGCCCTGCGTGGCGGCCAGCAGCTCGATGCCGATCACGTTGGCCGCGTTCTCGGCCATCTGCATCAGGCGGCGCGCGCCGTGCGCGGCCATCGACACATGGTCTTCCTGGTTGGCCGAAGTGGGGATCGAATCAACGCTCGCCGGGTAGGCGCGCTGCTTGTTTTCCGAGACCAGCGCGGCGGCGGTCACCTGCGGAATCATGAAGCCCGAGTTGAGGCCCGGGCGCGGGGTCAGGAACGCCGGCAGGCCGGACAGCGCCGGGTCCACCAGCATCGCCAGGCGGCGCTCGCTGATCGAGCCGATCTCGCACACCGCCATCGCCAGCATGTCGGCGGCGAAGGCCACCGGCTCGGCGTGGAAGTTGCCGCCGGACAGGGCTTCGCCGGTATCGGTGAACACCAGCGGGTTGTCGGACACGCCATTGGCTTCGATTTCCAGCGTGGTCGCGGCCTGGCGCAGGATGTCCAGTGCGGCACCCATCACCTGCGGCTGGCAGCGCAGGCAGTACGGATCCTGCACGCGCACATCGTTGTCACGGTGCGATTCGCGGATGTCCGAGCCCTGCATCAGCGTGCGCAGCGTAGCCGCAGTGGCAATCTGCCCGCGCTGGCCACGGATGGCGTGGATGCGCGGGTCGAACGGCGTATCGGAGCCCTTGGCCGCTTCCACCGAGAGTGCGCCCGTGACCAGCGCGGCCTGGAACACGGTCTCGATCTCGAACAGGCCAGCCAGCGCATAAGCGGTGGAGAACTGGGTGCCGTTGAGCAGCGCCAGGCCTTCCTTCGCGCCCAGTTCGATCGGCTGCAGACCGGCGCGCGCCAGAGCATCGACCGCGGGCAGGCGTTCGTCGCCGATGAAGGCTTCGCCCACGCCCAGCATCACGCTGGCCAGGTGCGAGAGCGGTGCCAGGTCACCCGAAGCACCCACCGAGCCCTGTGCCGGCACCACCGGCAGCACGCCCTTGACCAGCATCGCCTCCAGCAGCAGCAGGGTGTCCTCACGGATGCCCGAAGCACCCTGCGCAAGGCTGACCAGCTTCAGCGCCATCATCAGGCGCACTACGCTGGCCGGCATCGGCTCGCCCACACCGGCAGCATGTGAGAGCACGATGTTCCGCTGCAGGGTGGCCAGGTCCTCGCGCTCGATGCGCACGCTGGCCAGCTTGCCGAAGCCGGTGTTGATGCCATAGACCGGCGCGCCCTTGGCGACGATGGCGGCCACGGCCGCGGCACTGGCACGCACCACCGGCAGCGCGGCCGGGTCCAGTGCCAGCGGCGCGCCGCGATAGACCTGCCGCCACTGGGCGAGAGTGACATGGCCAGGACGAAGAACCAGGGTGTTGCTCATGTGTTGCTCCAGGAGGCAGGCAGGTCGGGCTGTCCGCGCACCACGCGCGCGTGCAGCGGGTTGAATCCAATGCGATAGACCAGATCGGCGGGGGCGTCGATGTCCCAGATCGCCAGGTCGCAGTCCATGCCCACGGCCAGTCGGCCGATACGGTCGCCATGGCCCAGCGCACGCGCCGCTTCACGGGTGAAGCCGGCAATGCACTCGTCCACGGTCAGGCGGAACAGGGTGGCGCCCATGTTCATCGCCAGCAGCGGGCTGGTCAGGGGCGAGGTGCCCGGGTTGCTGTCGGTGGCCAGCGCCAGCGGGACCCCGGCCGCACGCAGCGCCGCGATCGGCGGCAGGGTGGTATCGCGGGTGAAATAGAAGGCGCCGGGCAGCAGCACGGCGACGGTGCCGGCGGCGGCCATTGCCGCGATGCCGGCGTCATCGAGGTGCTCGATATGGTCGGCCGAGACTGCACCGAAGCCGGCCGCCAGTTCGGCGCCATGCTGGTTGCTCAGCTGCTCGGCATGGATCTTCACCGCCAGCCCTTGGGCGCGTGCCGCCTCGAACACCTGCCGCGCCTGCGCGGGCGAGAAGGCGATGTTCTCGCAGAACACATCCACCGCTTCGGCCAGGCCTTCGGCGGCGATGGCCGGAATCATCACGTTGCACACCTCGTCGGTGTATTCCTGTGCCTCGCGGCCCGGCGGGATGGCATGTGCGCCGAGGAAGGTGGTCACCACGTTGACCCGGCATTCCTCGCCCAGCGCACGCGCCACCTGCAATTGCTTGCGTTCGTCGGGCAAAGTCAGGCCGTAGCCGGACTTGATCTCGAGCGTGGTCACGCCTTCGGCGCGCATCGCCAGCAGGCGGGGGCGGCTTTCACGGGCCAGCTGTTCCGGCGTGGCGGCGCGGGTGGCACGCACGGTGGAGACGATGCCGCCGCCGGCACGGGCGATCTCGGCATAGCTGACGCCCTGCAGGCGCTGCTCGAACTCGTTGGCGCGGTTGCCGGCGTAGACCAGATGGGTGTGGCAGTCGATCAGTCCCGGCGAGATCCAGCGGCCTTCGCCGTCGATGCGGGTGGTCGGTTGCAGGTGGGCATCGCTGCCGGCGATGCCGACATGGACGATGCGTCCGTCGGCGCAGGCCAGCACGCCATCGCGGATGACGCCCAGGCCGTCGCCGTCGAGGGTGATCAGGTGGACGTTGGACCAGAGGGTATCGACGTGCATGGCATCCACAACGCGGCTGTGCTTATATGTCTATACAATATAGGCGTCCATTTCGGGTTGTCCAGCCATGTCCGATTCGCGTTCCCCCAACAGATTCCATGCCGCCCACGCCCTGCTGGCCGGAGGCTGGGCCCGCGATGTCCAGTTGCAGGTGCAGGACGGCCGCATCACGGACATCCGCACGGGCCAGGGTGCGCAGCCGGGCGATACCCGGGTCGGCATCCTGGTGCCGGGCCTGCCCAACCTGCACAGCCATGCGTTCCAGCGTGGCATGGCCGGCCTGACCGAGATCGGCGGCGGTGACGGCGACAGTTTCTGGAGCTGGCGCGAACTGATGTACCGCTTCCTGGCCCACCTGCGCCCGGATGCGGTGCAGGCCATCGCCGCCCAGGCCTATATGGAAATGCTGGAAAGTGGTTTCACCCGCGTTGGCGAATTCCACTATCTGCACCACGACGCCGACGGTCGCCCGTATGCCAACCGTGCCGAGATGAGTGCGCGGATTGCGGCGGCGGCCGATCAGACCGGCATCGGCCTGACCCTGTTGCCGGTGTTCTATGCCCATGCTGATTTCGGCGGTGCGCCGCCTAATCCCGCGCAGCGTCGCCTGATCCACGATGTGGACGGCTTCGCGCAGCTGTTGGAGGCCGCCAGGCCGGCATTGGCCGCGCTGCCTGACGCGGTGCTCGGCATCGCGCCGCACAGCCTGCGTGCAGTCACCGGCGAGGAACTGAGTGCGTTGCTGCCGCTGACCGACGGCCCGGTGCACATCCATATCGCCGAGCAGGTGCGCGAAGTCGAGGCCTGCCTGGCCTGGAGCGGCCAGCGCCCGGTGCAGTGGCTGTGCAACCATGCGCCGGTGGACGCGCGCTGGTGCCTGGTGCATGCCACCCACATCACCGACGACGAGCGCGCAGCCATCGTGGCCAGCCGGGCCGTGGCCGGTCTGTGCCCGATCACCGAGGCCAACCTGGGCGATGGCCTGTTCCCGATGCGGGCGTTCGCACGCGAAGGCGGTCGCTTCGGCGTCGGTTCCGATTCCAATGTGTTGATCGACGCCGCCGAAGAGCTGCGCCTGCTCGAGTACGGCCAGCGCCTGACCCTGCGCGGGCGCAATGTGCTGGCCCCGGATGCCACCCGCAGCACCGGTCGCTTCCTGTTCGAGGGCGCACTGCATGGCGGTGCGCAGGCACTGGGCGTGGCGGCGGGCCTGCAGGTCGGTGCCAGTGCCGACCTGATTGAACTGGACGCTGCGCATCCCGCGCTGCAGGCGCGACAGGACGACGCGTGGCTTGACAGCTGGGTGTTCGCCGCACGTAATGGCGCGCTGCGATCGGTCTGGCGCCATGGCCGCCAGTACGTGGCCGACGGCCGCCACCTGCAGCGCGAGGCGATCACCACCGCCTTTGCCGCCGCCCTGAAGGGCGTGCTGGACTGATCGCCTCCCGCCACCGAGACTCCATTACGTGAAGGCCAGCAAGTCCGCCACGCTCAACCAGCGTATCCGCAGCGATCTGGAAAGCCGCATCCTCAGCGGAGAGTGGGCGCCGGGCTTCCGCATCCCGTACGAGCACGAGCTGATGGAGCAGTACGGTTGCTCGCGGATGACGGTGAACAAGGTGCTGACCGCACTGGCCGAGAGCGGCATGATCGAGCGCCGCCGTCGCGCCGGCTCGTTCGTGGCACGGCAGCCGCCGCACCTGGAGCAGGTGGCGCTGGAGATCCCCGATATCGCGATGGAGGTGGGCTCGCGCGGGCATCAGTATGGCTACCGGCTGCTGCAGCGCGAACTGCGCCTGGCCGACGCCGGCAATCCCGGCGAGCTCGAGCTGGCCGGCCAGCAGAAGCTGCTGGCGATGCGCTGCCTGCACCTGGCCGATGGCCGCCCGTTGGCGCTGGAACATCGGTTGATCAGTCCGGTCGGCGTGCCCGAGGTTCTGCAGGTCGATTTCAACACCACCGCACCGGGCAGCTGGCTGCTGCAGAACGTGTCGTGGACCCGGGCCCAGCACCGCATCAGTGCCTGGGGCGCGGACACCGCCACGGCCAAGCTGCTGGACGTGAAGCCTGGCACCGCCTGCCTGGTGATCGAGCGCCTGACCTGGCGCGGTGAACAGCCGATCACCCGCGTGCGGCAGGTGTTCCTTGGCGACGCGTGGGACCTGGTGGCGCGCTTTGCGCCGGGCGCGCGCTAGGCGCCGATTCGCTCAGCCTGTACTGTCGCCTTGAACTCTGTCGGGGCGTGTGTACGATGTGTATCGTCCCTGCATGAAGAGCAGGGAGCTCATCCGGGAATTGGAAGCGGCAGGTTGGACCTGTCGGCGGATTCGCGGAAGCTCGCAAGGCTGACGTAGGAGGTCCCATGCGCTATCCAGTCTTGATCGAGGCAGGCGATGAGCGCACCGCCTGGGGCGTCGTCGTTCCGGATCTGCCCGGGTGCTTCTCGGCGGCCGACACGCTTGATGATGCGCTCAGCGCTGCGGAAGAGGCTGCGCTTGCCTGGATCGACGCGGCCCTGGATGACGGGCGCTCGATTCCGACACCTTCCGCGCCCCAGAAAATCGCCGCCGAGGCATCCAAGGACATCCGTTGGATTCTTGCGTACATCTGCATTGATCCGGCGCTGCTGGACGACACCATCGAGCGGGTCAACATCAGCCTGCCACGCCGGATCCTGGCTAGGCTGGATGCGCAGGCAAGAGCGGCGGGTGAATCGCGTTCCAGTTACATCGCCCATCTCGCAGCATTGGGCTGAGCCGGCGCCATGAAGAGCCGAGCCCATGCTGGGCTGCTGTTCGTGTGATGCGCGATGAGTCGAGCGTAGCTCGACGCCACAGAGGCATCCACGCATGGCGTGGATCTACTGAATCCCGGTTGGGATTACGTGATGCGTGCGAGCCACTGGTAGATGCGCGCCATGCGTGGATGCTGCCGCATCAATACGTAGCGCACTGCCGCCAGCGCACCGGCTCATCCACGCCGGGGCGGGCATTGAGCTGGATGCGCACGTTGCGCAGCGCGGGGTAGTGCAGCACTTCCTCGCAGACCCGTGGCCACACCGCGTCCAGTTCACCGGTGCGGTTGATCGCCAGGGTCTGCCGGGTCAGCCACACGCCGCTGGCAATACCGGGCTTGCCGGCGAGGGCACGGGCCAGCTCGGCCTGGTAGCGATCCAGGGTGGCCGCATCCGGGTTCGGATTGCTGCGCGCGTCCGTGTCCGAGGGGGCCGGTGGAGTGGCCGGTGCCGCCGCAACCGGGCCCGGCTCGGTTGCGGGTGCGACCGCAGGAGCTGCCGCCGTCGGTGCAGCGGCAACAGGCCTGGCCTCTTCCATGTGCAGGCCCTGCAGGCCCAAGCCCACCAGCAACCCGAGCGTGACCGAGCCCAGTGCGGCAATCGCGATCCGGCGCAGCGCTTCATGCCTGGCGCTGGCGCGCACGCGCGCTTCGATATCGCCCGGCAGGTAGGGATGCAGAAGTGGCCACAGGCGTGGGCCGTCCAGCACTTCCACCGCCTGTTTTTCGGCAGCGCTGCGGCCATCGCGTTCGATCCGCCCTTCGGTCAGCAGCACGCCGCCCTTCGCGCCGGCCAGGCGCGCGGCGGCGCCCAGTTCGTTCACCGCGGCGGTACCAATGCGATAAGCCAGACCGTGCTTGCACGACACCAGCCAGGTGTTGGGGCCGTCGCTGAGCAGGAAGTCGCTGCTCGGCTCGCGTGATTCCTCTGTTGCATCGCTGAGTTCACGCAGGCCGCGCTGTTCGCGCAGCATGCGCCGAACCAGCACCGAGAATTCGCGCCAGTGCATGCCGGCCAGAGCCTGCAGGCCGAGTTGCATCTCCTTCTGCCGCCGCTTGATCCACCACAGATAGACAACGGCAAGGGAACAGCTAAACAGGGCCGACAGCAGGGCCAGGATCCAGGGGAGCATGCAGGAGGTGCGCGGAGGGGGCGAGTGCGGAAGACGACAGTGTAAAGGTCGTATCGCGCCGCTGGGTCAGGAGGTTCCTGACAGGAAATGTGACGGCGCGCGCAGATTCGGCATACGGCAGGCACGAAAAACCCGCCAATCCTGAAGCCGTGAGGGGAGGGAACAAACGGCAGCCGAAGCGATTGGCGGGTTGCTCGCGATTGTCAATCAAAATTTATTGCATTGCAACAATGGCGGTCAGGGCACGCTGTCCGGTGACTGATGGCTGCCCGGGGCGGGAGCGTCGGCACCTGAGGCGGCGCGATTCTCCAGCTTGGCCAGGCGCGCATGCAGGGCATCGATGCGGGCTTCCAGCGCCGTCACTTCGTCGGCGGTGGGTACATGCAGGCGCTTGAGCACGCCCTGCACTTGGTCGTCGAAGGCCTTTTCGACCTTGTTCCAGGTGCCGGAGGCTTTCTCGCGGGCCTCATCCAGCGACGATTCCACGTTGTCGCGCCAACCCGGGCCCTGCTCGCCATTGCGTTCACGGCGGCGTGCCTCCCAGGCTTCGCCTTCCTTCACCAGGCCATCGAAGAAGCGGCTGCCTTCGGCCTGGGCACGGCCCAGCGCGCCCAGGCCGGCCAGCCAGACCTGTTGCGCGGAGTCGCTGAGCTTGCGCGAGAAGCGCTCGGCCTGGTCACCGAAAGAAGCGTCGTCGTTGCGGCGGTCGTCGTTCTCGTACTGGTTCATCGCACTTCCCGTGGGAGTTGGGCCTGCCCCGAGAGTAGCGCGCGTTGGCGTTGCACGGCCGTGACGGCCGCCGTCGGGATTCAGCCCAGCTTTTCCTTCAGCACGCGCTGGATCTCGCCTTCGACCATGCCCTTCATCGCCGACAGCAGGAAGCCCAGCTTGGCGGTCACGCGCACGGCGCCCGGCTGCAGTTCGATCGCACCGTCCACGCCGCTGCCGGAGAAGTTCAGCACATCGGCGGTCCACGAGGACTTCAGGCCAAAGCGCTCGGACAACTTGGCGGCAACCTGTTCGATCGCGGCGCGCGCCTGTGCGTCGGGCAGGGCGTGGGCGTGGCGGACATCGATGGTGGACATGCAGGCTCCTGGCGCAGGGCGGGGATGATCAATGAGGGCGAGCATTGTGCGCATCGAGGGCCTTCGCGCCAAGCACTCATCGCAGGTTCTTCTTCGTTGGCGGCCAACCTGCTAGGCTGCGCCGCGTGCAGAACCTGCTTGTTCACTTCAGTCAGCAACAACAGCCCGACCAGCCGCTGCGGCCCGGGGTGCAGCGCATCGTGCGCCAGGCCAACGGTAGCGTGCGGCTTGGCGACGCCGGTAATGGCGCCCTGCTGCTTGCGCAGTTCTGCATGGACGACCGCGGCCTCTGGTTGCAGGTGGGTAATGGCATCCGCGGCATCCACGTGAACGGCCGCCCGGTGCGCCGGATGGCCCTGCTGCGCGCGGGCGACGCGGTGTACGTGGATGGCGTGGAAATGGTGCTGCAGGGCGAAGTCGAAAGCCTGTTGCAGGCCCCTGCACCGAAGAACGAGGAAGGGACCGACGAACAGCAGCGCCTGCTGCGCGGTGTCGGTGGTCTCCATCATGGGCGTGGCTTCACTCTGTCGCGGGCCCGCCTGATTGGCCGCGGCAGCGAGGCCGACATCGCCATCGATGACCCGGCGTTCGCCGAGCAGCATGCGCGGGTGGAAGTGCACGGCGAGCGCGTGTTGCTGCGCGACCTGGGTAGTGCTGACGGCACCCGGGTCAACGGGGTGGCGGTACGCCACTGCTGGCTGCAGGCCGGCGACCAGGTCGTGTTCGATGGCCAGCACCGTTTCGTGCTGGAAGTGCCACACGACCCGCGCCGTCGGCCGCTGCCGGTCGAGGACGAGTCGAGCCAGGATGCCGAGCAGGCGTCGGTGCTGCCGGCTGCACCGCGCAAGGTGCGGCGCTGGCCGTGGCTGCTGGCGAGCGCACTGCTGCTGGCCGCGCTGCTCAGCCTGCTGCTCTGGTTCGGCGCGCGCTGACCTGAACCCTCGGGGGCCGCTCTGGTGGGTGCCGACCTTGGTCGGCACGCTTCTTCGGCGGGCTTGACGCCTGACGGCGTACGCCGACCAAGGTCGGCGGCTACCGGCACCATGCTGGCGGCGAATGGATTCCAATGAAACCAAATTTCCCTTGCCGCACTAGGCCGCAAGGCTGGTGCACTGCGGCATACTAGGGGTCTTGCCCCACAGGTGTGACATGACGCGCGCGTTCAACTTCAGTGCCGGCCCTGCAACCTTGCCGGAATCGGTCCTGCGCCAGGCGCAGGCGGAAATGCTGGACTGGCACGGGTCCGGCGCCTCGATCGTGGAAATGAGCCATCGCGGCGCGGAGTTCATGTCCGTGGCGGCCGAGGCCGAGGCTGACCTGCGGCGCCTGCTCGACATCCCCGACGACTATGCGGTGCTGTTCCTGCCCGGTGGTGCCACCACCCAGCAGGCGCTGATCCCGCTCAACTTCGCCGCCCCCGGCCAGCGCGCCGACTACGTGGTCAGCGGCCACTGGGGCAAGACCGCGGTCAAGCAGGCCGGTGTCTACGTCGACGTCAACATTGCCGCCAGCAGCGAGGCCGATGGCTACCGCACGCTGCCGCCGCGTGCCGACTGGCAGCTCTCGCCCGAGGCTGCCTACGTGCACATCACCGCCAACGAGACCATCCACGGCGTCGAGTTCCGTGATGTGCCCGACACCGGCAACGTCCCGTTGATCGCCGATTTCAGTTCGTCCATCGCCAGCGAGCCGCTGGATGTGCGCCGCTATGGCGTGATCTACGCCGGTGCGCAGAAGAACCTCGGCCCGGTCGGCATCGCGGTGATGATCATCCGCCGTGACCTGCTTGAACGCAGTGGCCAGCCGCGCGCGGACATCTTCGATTACCGCTCGCACGTCGCCCGCGATTCGATGCTCAATACCCCGCCGACCTGGAACTGGTACCTGGCCGGGCTGGTGTTCAAGTGGATGCTGGCCGAAGGTGGCGTGGCCGAGTTCGCCAAGCGCAACGCCGCCAAGGCGGCGCTGGTATACGGCGCCATCGATGGTTCCGGCGGCTTCTATCGCAACGAAGTCGCGCATGCGGCGCGTTCGCGGATGAACATCCCGTTCTTCCTGCCCAATGCCGACCTCGATGCCCGCTTCGTTGCCGAGGCCAAGGCCGCCGGCCTGCTGGCGCTGAAGGGGCACAAGGTGGTCGGGGGCATCCGCGCCTCGCTGTACAACGCCATGCCGCTGGCCGGGGCCGAGGCGCTGGTCGCCTTCATGGCCGATTTCCAGCAGCGTCACGGTTGAGCAATGAACGGCGCGCACCGTCGGGTGCGTGCCCCGCAACAAGGAACTCCGATGGCAAGCAGCAAATCCAGCAAGAAGGCGCCGAAGAAGGCAGAACCGGCCAAGGACAGCGCGCCCACCAAGGCGAAGGGCAAGGCCAAGGCCGCGTCGAACCCGGCACCGACCCTGGCGCCGCTGGCGTTGGCCGATGTGCGCTCGAAGATCGACCAGATCGACCGTGACATCCAGAACCTGATTGCCGAGCGCGCGCGCTTCGCCCATCAGGTGGGCAAGGCCAAGGGCAAGCTCGCCGCCGCCGTCGACTACTACCGCCCCGAGCGCGAAGCGCAGGTGCTGCGCATGGTGGTGGACCGCAACGAAGGCCCGCTCAGCGACGAACTGCTGGTGCACGTCTACCGCGAGATCATGTCGGCCTGCCTGGCCCAGCAGGAGCCACTGAAGATCGGCTACCTCGGCCCGGAGGGTACCTTCAGCCAGCAGGCCGTGCTCAAGCACTTCGGCCGCTCGGCGCTGGGCCTGCCGATGGCCAGCATCGAAGAAGTGTTCCAGGAAGTGGAAGCGGGCAACGCCGATTTCGGCGTTGTGCCGGTGGAGAACTCGGGCCAGGGCACCATCCAGATCACCCTGGACATGTTCCTGACCTCCAACCTGAAGATCTGCGGCGAAGTGGAGCTGCGCGTGCAGCAGTACCTGATGTCGCGCAGTGGCCGCATCGAGGACATCGAGCGCATCTACGCGCACCCGCAGTCGTTCATGCAGACCTCGGCCTGGCTGCGCGCCAACCTGCCGAAGGCCGAGAAGATTCCGGTGTCGAGCAATGCCGAAGGCGCGCGCCGTGCGCGTAACGCCGACGATGCAGCGGCCATCGGTGGCGAGAGCGCCGGCCATGTGTACGGCCTGAAGAAGGTGGTCACCAAGCCGATCCAGAACGACGCCGACAACACCACCCGCTTCCTGGTGGTGGGCCGCAACATCTTCCCGACCTCCGGCCATGACCGCACCTCGGTGCTGGTGTTCATCCATGACAAGCCCGGTGCGCTGTTCGACGTGCTCAGCCCGTTTGCCCGCCACGGCATCAGCATGAACCGCATCGAGTCGCGCCCGTCGCACCACGGCAAGTGGGAATACGGCTTCTTCATCGACCTGGCCGGTCATATCGACGACGCGCCGATGCAGGCTGCGCTGGCCGAACTGGAAGCGCACTCGGCGCAGATCAAGGTGCTGGGTTCCTATCCGGTGGCCGTGCCCTGAGTGCTGCTGTGGCGGCTGCGGCCGCTGCCCCCTGATGCATCGCCGGCGCTGCCGGCGTTTACGGAATGATCGAACGATGAGCAACGCGCAACACTGGATTGCCCGCAAGGGCCAGCCGCTGCAGGGCAGCCTGACCATTCCCGGCGACAAGTCGGTCTCGCACCGCTCGGTGATGTTCGCCGCGTTGGCCGATGGCACCTCGCATATCGAAGGCTTCCTGGAAGGCGAAGACACCCGCGCGACCGCGCGCATCTTCAGCCAGCTGGGCGTGCGCATCGAAACGCCGAGCCCGTCGCAGCGCATCGTGCACGGCGTCGGCCTCGACGGCCTGAAAGCACCGGACGCGCCGTTGGACTGCGGCAACGCCGGTACTGGCATGCGCCTGCTGGCCGGCCTGCTGGCCGGGCAGGCGTTTGATTGCACGCTGATCGGCGATGAATCGCTGTCTGGCCGCCCGATGCGCCGCGTCACCGGCCCGCTGTCGCAGATGGGTGCGAAGATCGATACCGAGAGCGATGGCACGCCGCCGCTGCACGTGCATGGCGGCCAGACGCTGCACGGCATCGACTTCGCCTCGCCGGTGGCCAGCGCACAGATCAAGTCGGCCGTACTGCTGGCCGGCCTGTATGCGCAGGGCGAAACCCAGGTGACCGAACCGCACCCGACCCGCGACTACACCGAGCGCATGCTGTCCGCGTTTGGCGTGGACATCGAATTCTCGCCGGGCAAGGCGCGCCTGCGCGGTGGCCAGCGCCTGCGTGCCACCGACATCGTGGTGCCGGCCGACTTCTCCTCGGCTGCGTTCTACCTGGTGGCGGCCAGCATCATTCCCGGCTCCGAGCTGCGCCTGAAGCAGGTCGGCCTGAACCCGCGCCGCACCGGCCTGCTGCATGCGCTGCGCCTGATGGGCGCAGACATCACCGAAGAGAACCCGGCCGAGCAGGGCGGTGAACCGGTGGCTGATCTGCTGGTGCGCTACGCGCCGCTGAAGGGCGCGCGCATTCCGGAAGCGCTGGTGCCGGACATGATCGATGAGTTCCCGGCGCTGTTCGTGGCCGCTGCCGCCGCCGAGGGCGAGACGGTGGTCAGCGGCGCCGCCGAACTGCGGGTCAAGGAATCCGATCGTCTGGCTGCGATGGCCACCGGCCTGCGCGCGCTGGGCATGCAGGTGGACGAAACCGAAGATGGCGCCACCCTGCATGGTGGTGTGCGCCTGGGCAGCGGCACCATCGAAAGCCACGGCGACCACCGCATTGCCATGGCGTTCGCCATCGCCGGCCAGATCAGCGATGGCGAAGTGCGCATCAACGACATCGCCAACGTCGCCACATCCTTCCCGGACTTCGACGGCCTGGCACGCAGCGCCGGGTTCAACCTGGCCTGAGCGGCCACGTCCGGCGGACGACACAACCCGGTAGGTGCCAACCTTCGTTGGCACGCTTTCATCAACCGGTAGGTGCCAACCTTGGTTGGCACGCTTCCATCAACCGGTAGGTGCCAACCTTGGTTGGCACGCTTCCCCACATAAAAAGACGGAGGCCGAAGCCTCCGTCGAAACATCACGAACCCCTCGTCCGCGATCAACGCTGCTCGGTACGGAAATCCACCGGAACCCGCACCACGCTTGCTACTGCGCGGCCGTCATGCACCGCAGGCTGGAACTTCCAGTTCTGCACGGTGTTGAGCACCGCACGATCCAGGTCGCGGCTGCGCTCGCCACTGCGCGAAACAATCGCAGCATTGGCGACATTGCCGCGGGTATCGACATTCAGGCTGGCGATCACGCTGCCCTGCACGCCACTACGAAGTGCAGCGGCCGGGTAGGTCGGCATGCGGTTGCTGGCCAGCGGGCGCGCTTCACGATTGCGCACCACCGGCGCGGCCTTGCGCTGGCTGGAAGCCGGTGCGGCCTGACGCGCGGCAGGCGCCGCAGCATCGGCAACCGCAGCCTGCTCAGGAGCCGGCAGCATGCGCTCGCCAACCGGTGCCGGCGCTACATCTTCCTGGTTCGAGTGACGCAGCCACAGCAGGGCGGCCGCGAACATCGCCACGATCAGCGCGATCCACATCCACGGTGATGTGGGCCTGTGCTGCAGGCTGGAATCCTGCTGCAGCTGCGGCGAATGGAGGTCTTCGTGTGTGGTGGCAGTCATCGCAAACTCCTTCCGTCAATGGACGACGTGGGCAGTGTTGCCCGAGCCATGGACGAGGAGTGTCAGCGTTGCGTCAACGCAACCGGCAGGGTTCAGTTTGCCTGCCGGCAAGCGTTCAGTTACTGCGTCTTGAAGTCGAACGGCACTTCAATGCTGCCGGGCACGGCCTGGCCGTTGCTCTGCGCCGGGGTAAAGCGCCAGCGGCGTACTGCATCGGTGGCGGCACGGTCGAGCTCGCGTGAGCCGCTGCGCTGGATCACCGTGGCGTTGTTCGGGTAGCCGGTGGCATCCACATCCACGCGCACCACCACGCTGCCGGTCTCACCGGCACGCAGGGCGGCGGCAGGATAGGCAGGCGGCGGCGACTGGCCGGCAATCGGCATCGGCTGGCTGTTGCCGGTGGCCGCCGGCGCAGGGCCCGGTGCAGCCGGGGCCGCTTCCGCCACCGGGGCAGGCGGCGGCGGGGCGGTTTCGACCAGCTTCGGGGCGTCTTCCTCCACCGGGGCCGGTTTGGCATCGGGCATGTCGCTGGAGCCCGCGGCCGCGGCCAGCGGCTCCGGCAATGGCTCCACCTGGGCCGTTTCCTGCGGGGTCTGCGCGGCCGGGTCGGCGCGGAAGAATTCCTTGTCGCGGCCGGTCAGCCAGACCAGCACGAACAGCAGGATGCCCACGCCGAACGCGATACCGGCGATCTTCAGGGCGTTGCGCGGGATATGCACAGTGAACGACTTGGCGGACGACGAGCGGGGTGCAGACATGGACCGGACCAGTACGGAATAGCCCGATTCTGCCACGGCGGGAATGAACCGGGCGGCAGAAATCCGTATAACAAGCGATAATCCCATCCCTGATACCCACCACGACACCTGCCATGCTTGATCCAGCCCTGCTCCGCCACCAGCCCGCCGACCTCGCCGAACGCCTGCGCACCAGCCGCGGTTTCGAGCTCGACGTGTCTGCCCTGGAGTCCCTGGAGGCCGATCGCAAGCGCATCCAGGTGCGGACCCAGGAGCTGCAGAGCCTGCGCAACAGCCGTTCCAAGGCCATTGGCCAGGCCAAGGCCAAGGGCGAGGACGTCTCGGCCATCATGGCCGAGGTCGCCGCGTTCGCCGACGAGCTGAAGGCTTCGGAAGTGGCCCTGGACGAGCTGCGCGAGAAGATCGAAGCGATCTCGATGGGCATTCCGAACCTGCCGGCCGATGACGTGCCGGCCGGGGCCGACGAGAACGACAACGTCGAGCAGGCGCGCTGGGGCACCCCGCGCCAGTTCGATTTCAAGGTGCTGGATCACGTCGAACTCGGCGCCCGCAATGGCTGGCTGGACGGCGAGACCGCCGCCAAGCTGTCCGGCTCGCGCTTCACCGTGCTGCGCGGCCCGATCGCGCGCCTGCACCGTGCGCTGGCCCAGTTCATGGTCGACCTGCATACCGGCGAGCACGGCTACGAAGAGACCAACGTACCGCTGCTGGTCAATGCCGATTCGCTGCGTGGCACCAGCCAGCTGCCGAAGTTCGAGGACGACCTGTTCAAGACCGCCGTGGGTGATTCCACGCGTTACCTGATCCCGACTTCGGAAGTGCCGTTGACCAACATCGTGCGCGACGAGATCGTCGATGCCGAGCGCCTGCCGCTGCGCATGACCGCGCATTCGATGTGCTTCCGCGCCGAGGCCGGCAGCGGTGGCCGCGACGTGCGCGGCATGATCCGCCAGCACCAGTTCGAGAAGGTCGAGCTGGTCTCGATCAGCCGCCCGGAAGACAGCGACGCAGAGCACCAGCGCATGACCCGCTGCGCCGAAGTGGTGCTGGAAAAGCTGGGCCTGCCTTACCGCAAGGTGCTGCTGTGCACGGGCGACATGGGCTTCTCGGCGATCAAGACCTACGACCTGGAAGTCTGGCTGCCGTCGCAGGAGACCTACCGCGAGATTTCCTCGTGCTCGAACTGCGGTGATTTCCAGGCCCGCCGCATGCAGGCCCGCTGGCGCAACCCGGCCACCGGCAAGCCGGAGCTGGCGCATACCCTGAACGGCTCGGGCGTGGCGGTGGGCCGCGCGATGATCGCGGTGATGGAGAACTACCAGAACGCCGACGGCAGCATCACCGTGCCGGAAGCGCTGCGCCCGTACATGGGCGGCCTGGAAACCATCGCCTGACACCCTGATCGGGTGGGTGCCATGCGTGCATGGCACCGCTGCGGCTCCGGTGGGTGCCATGCTTGCATGGCATCGCAGTGGCTCTGGTGGGTGCCATGCTTGCATGGCATCGCAGTGGCTCGGGTGGGTGCCATGCTTGCATGGCATCGCAGTGGCTCGGGTGGGTGCCATGCTTGCATGGCACCGAATCCACGCACGGCGTGGATCTACAATGCCGGTTACATCCACGCCCTGCGTGGATGAACCACCGCGATCACGCCATGACGCGCACCTTCTCCAACGGCACCCATCCGGGTTCGCCCGTTTCCGGTACGCACCACGCCCAGCCATTGAGCGTGCGTTCCCCGCGCAGCACCTGCCCGGGATCCACATCCAGTTCCCGCGCGCAGTAAGCATCCGTGGCAAAAGCGCCACCCTGCGCATCGCGGCCGATCACCGGCGCTGGCACGAAACCGGGCTGCTGTCCCTCGGCTTCGCACAGGAACCAGTCGTCCCAGCCCTCCGGGCCTTCATAGCGTTCGCCTACCACCAGTGCCTGGCCACGGCGCAGGGTGATCGGGTGCGGAAATTCGCTGCGGTGCGCAGCCGTCACGATGTAGTTCATGCCCCAAGCCTAGCGCGCCGCAAAAGAAAACGGCCCCGCAGAGCGGGGCCGCCGGGGTGGGCCGGGATGGGGGAGGGGATCCCGGCCCGCGTTCAGCGCCCAGACGAGGGGAGAGGGGCGCCGAACGCTGGAACGCGTTACGCCGCGACGGCTTCGGCCACTTCGTGCGAGGGCAGGGCGGCCAGTGCGCCGGCAATGGCGTCTTCACGGTGCTGCGGCGAGTAGGCGATGCCTTCGGCACGCACGAACTCGACCTCGTTGATACCCATGAAGGCGAACACCTGGCGCAGGAACGGCTCCTGGAAGTCGGCCGGCGAGTCGGTGTAGATGCCGCCGCGGCTGCTGGCGATGATCACCCGCTTGCCACCGGCCAGGCCCACCGGGCCGTTCTCGGTGTACTTGAAGGTGCGGCCGGCCACGGCCACGCGGTCGATCCAGGCCTTCAGCGTGGACGGAATGCTGAAGTTGTACATCGGCGCGCCGATCACCACGATGTCGGCGTCCAGGAACTGCTGCATCACCTGTTCAGCATCGGTCGCCTCGGCAGCATCGGTCTTGGCCAGCGAACTGCTGCGCAGATGCGGTACCGGATTGGCGTCAAGATCGCGATAATCGACCTGCAGGCCATCGATCTGGCCGGTGAAGCGGGCGACCACGGCGGCCGACAGCTGGCGGGACACGGAGTTGTCGCCAAGCACGCTGGCGTCGAGATGCAGAAGCTTCATGGCAGTCACCTATGTTCTGGGAGGAAGGGGCGGGGTGGCCCCGCCGACGGAGAGAACGATAGGTTGTTGCAAAGGCGGGATAAAGGTGGTTGAATGCCACGTATTGTTCTAGATATGGAACTCGGGCATGCATGACCTGAATGATCTGTACTACTTCGCGATGGTGGTCGACCACGGCGGATTCGCCGCCGCCGAGCGCGCCTTGGGCATCCCCAAGTCGCGCCTGAGCCGCCGCATCAGCCAGCTGGAAACCGACCTGGGCGTGCGCCTGCTGCAGCGCTCCACGCGCCGTTTCGCCGTCACGGACGTCGGTACCAGCGTACACCGCCACGCGCAGACCATGCTGGCCGAGGCCCAGGCCGCGCGCGAAGTGGTGGACCGCCTCAGCGCGGAACCGCGCGGCGTGGTGCGCGCCAGCGTGCCGGTGTCGCTGGCGCAGATGCAGCTGCCCAAGCTGCTGCCCAAGTTCCTGGAGCAGTACCCGAAGGTGCGCCTGCAGCTGAACATCAGCAACCGCCGTGTGGACATCATCAATGAAGGCTACGACGTGGCCCTGCGCGTGCGTTCGCGCCTGGACGACGACGGCAGCCTGGTGATGCGCAGCTTCGGCCAGGTGCAGGAACTGCTGGTGGCCAGCCCGAAGTACCTGGACCGTGCCGGCCGCCCGAAGGACCCGGAAGAGCTGACCCAGCACGTCACCCTCAGCATCAGCGAAGACGAAGCGCGCCAGCGCTGGGAGCTGCATGGCCCGGAAGGCGAAGTGCGCCGGGTCGACCTGCAGCCGCGCGTGGCTGGCTTCGACTTCCCGCTGCTGCAGAGCATGGTGAAGGACGGCTTCGGCATCACCATGCTGCCGGAAACCGTGTGCGCCGATGCGGTGCGCAATGGCGAGCTGGAGGTGGTGCTTCCGGACTGGTCGCTGCCGCAGGGCGTGTGCCACGCCGTGTTCGCCTCGCGCCGCGGCCTGCTGCCGGCGGTGCGGGTGTTCATCGACTTCCTCGCCGAGCACCTGCCGCCGCAGCTGGAGGCCTCGCGCCTGGATTGCGGTGGTGCCTGTGAAAAGGCCAAGGAGCGGATCAAGGCCAGTGCACTGGGTGCGCTGGCGGTGGACGCGGGCTGAGGCCTGCCCTGGGAGCGCTGGGTGACGCCCGGCGCCACGCCGGTCTTGGGCAAATCGCCCGGCCGTGCGAGAATACGCGCCCGGCCAGCAGGCCGGGCCGATACGGAGAGATGGCCGAGCGGTTTAAGGCACCGGTCTTGAAAACCGGCGAAGGGTTAAACCTTCCGTGGGTTCGAATCCCACTCTCTCCGCCAGAACTCTCAAAAAGCCCCTTGAAACAGGGGCTTTTTTTGTTGCTGTCTGCATCGGCCACGATAAAGGCCACAGTGCCGCAGACTGCCGAGCCTGTCATATTCGCCGGCGCAGGGGCTGGCTAGACTCGGCCGGCACGCATGATGCGTGCACTTCGCCAATTCCGAGGACGATAGTCATGTTGAAGGGATTCAAACCTCTCACCGCAGCTGCGTTGTGCCTGCTTGGCCTCTCTGCCTTCGCCCAGAACGCCGCCGCGGCGCAATGGGTCGACAGCGGCCGCACTGCATACCTCAAGTACAGTTTCTTCGGCAGCTTCGCCGAACATACCTGCAACGCTGGCACTGCACCGATCCAGGGCTATCCGGGCGGCTGTGCCAATGATGCACCCAGCGGCTGGACGGCCAACTACACCGCCTCCAGTGGACTGGCCAATGAGCAGGTGAATGCTTGCGGGCACAACCCGTTCCAGCTCGGTTCGGCCTGCTATGGCCTGGCGTATGCGATCAGCGGGCAGGTCTACGCCGGTGGGCTGCCGGCCGCGTGCAATGTCGGCGCGCGTGCCGTGGTCACCTCCGCCCGCATGGAAACCGTCGAAATCCAGTACGAGGAGCTCGACGTCGACTTCATCGAGTCGGCGCAGGAGTACATCTGCCAGTAAGCCCGCGCAGGACGCCGCCGAGCACGGCGGCGTCCTGCCTGTTACGGCGCCGGCAGCTTCATCAGCCGCGACGATACCCCGCGTTGGGCTTGTTGTGGCACAACGGGTAACTGGAGCACGACCGGAACGGCCCATGAGGTCCATTCCGCCCCACAAACACCCCCACCTTGCACACCGGGCATCGTTCCTCGTTGATGACCGCGCCTGAAATCCCGGTCACTTCCACAGCCCCGTCCTTGACCAGCTCATCCAGGAACGGCGAGTGCTTGCCCTGCAGGGTGAACATCGCCACCGAGCGCCGCGCACGCGTCAGTGCTACATAGAACAACCGCCGTTCTTCGCTCAGCGGATAGGAATCGCCCTCCGGCATCGCCAGCGACAGCACCGGGTCATCCGAGCGCAGGCTCGGGAAGCTACGGTTCACCATGCCCGGCAGAATCACGTAGTCTGCTTCGCGCCCCTTCGATCGATGTGCGGTCAGGAACTCGACCTCCATCGTGCTGCCAAACGACGTTCTCCACTCCGCAGGCACCGCACTGCGATCGGCCTGATAGCGCCCGAGGACGAAGACCGTTATGCGTCCGTTGCGTCCCCGCGGCACCACACCGGACAACAGTTGCTGATGCAGCCTGGTGAGGTACTGGCGCACACCGTCCTGCACCTCCTCACGCCGGGTCATCTGGAAGGCCTGCAGCACCGGGCCCATCGCTGGCGTAGCCGAACGGACCGCCTTGCCAATCTGCGCCGGATTGCGGCTGATGAAGCGGCTGGACACATCGCACAGTGCCTGCGGGCAGCGGAAAGTCTGCTCCAGTTTCAGCACCTGGCCATGTCCCATCCATTCGTGGAATCCGGTCATCACCGAAACGTCGGCGCCGGCAAAGCGATTGATCGACTGCCAGTCATCGCCCACCGCAAACAGGTGGCGGCCGGGTTGGCTGACTAGTGCACGGCAGAGACGGGCGCGGGCGCGCGAGGCATCCTGGAATTCGTCGGCCAGTACCAGGTCGTAGGGCGACGCATAATGTCCCTGCTCCAGGAGCCCGGCGGCCATGTTGAGCATGTCTTCGAAGTCGATGCCGCGCTCGTCGGCCAACGCGTTGTCCCAGGCCTGGAATACGGGGCCGGCGATTTCCAGGAAGCGGCGATAGCGTTCCTTGAATTGGTCTTCGGGCATCTGCCGCAAGCGCGCAGCCATATCGTCCAGCGTCAGGCAGTTGCTCTTGGCATGGGCAATGAAGGTGCGCATCAAGCCGATCAGGTCCGCATCCGGCATCGGCTTGGCACCCACATCGGGCAGCTCGCGGTCCGGGTTCGGATCGAGCTCGATGTCGGATGCGCCAAGCGTCTCTGCCAGATCATGCAAGGCGTGCCCGCTGCGAAGACCAAACGAGGTGGTCTCGACCAGCGCAGTGCCGCGCGCCACATGCTGTTGCCGCTTCCAGTGCATGCTCTCCGCATAGTGGGCGAAATGCTTTGGCGGCTGGCCATTGGCATCGAGCGCAAAGTGCTCGTGATACAGCGCCGCGTCCGGGTAATAGAAGTTTGGTCGATACTGGTGATGGGTGTCGGTGGCGGTATCAAATTCGTAGCGGCGCTCGTAGTCGTACGCAACGCCGTTGTAGAACAGCCAATCGGCAATGACGCACTCTTCCAGGCTCTTCACCCGCTCGCCCTGCAGAGTGCGGATATACGGCGTGCCGTCGCGGTCGTAGCCATCGGCCATCATCTCGGCGCCGAACGGTGGAAGGTCGCGGCCGAACACCAGCCGGAACATGTCCCACTGGGTGCGGAAGTGGATCGAGCGATCCTTCAGGTCATCCACCAGCTCGGCCAGCTTGTTGAAGCCCTGCGTGGCATCGATGGCCCATTCGGGAATATCGGGCTTGCGCCCGGTGGCCTTGCCGATGATGGCCAGGCCCAACGCATGGAAGGTCCGCGCCTCGACCACGGTGTCACCCATGCCGAGCCGATCAAAGGAGCGCTGCGCGCGCGCTTCCAGTTCCTTGGCCGCATCTTTGTTGAAGGCGAGCATGACGATCCGCTCTGGTTCGACAAAGCCGCGATCGATGGCATAAGCCGCCTTGGCGACCATCGTGGAGGTCTTGCCAGAGCCGGCCGCGGCCACGACCTGCACGCGGTTGTCGAAGCAGATGACCGCGCGGGCCTGTTCCTCGGTCAGCGGTCTGCTCTCGACCCGGTCCAGGAAGTCCTTGGCCAGGACCAGCTCACGCGTGGCCATGGCGTCGTTCGCTTCGGCCCATACGGCGGGCCAATCCAGATGCCAGTCGTTCAGCGCTTCCAGCGCGGCCAGATGGCGGCTGGAGCGCAGGTCGTCATGCACGCTGGCATCGAGGAACAGCCGCTCCAGCTCATCGGGGGAGAGCGGCAGGGCGGGGCGGTCGGCCAGCAGCGCTTGTTGTTGTTCGTGGGTGATCCAACGTCGGCTGGCGTGACCGCGATCGGTCAGTGCGTCCGCCGCGCTCAGCCAGGCCTGGATCTGCGCCAGCACGTCCTCGAACAGGCCCCTGCGCCCGCGCGTGCTGCGCGCGGACAACACGTCCTGCACCGCCGCGGCGAGGTGGGACGCTTGCCGATTGGGCAGCCCGCCCACGGACACAGGACCCCGTTCAGTTTGCAGCGCAACCCGGGCCCAGAACAGCCCGGGGACAACCTGCACACGATGATCGCCATCCACGTGCTGGCGGTATTGCTCGCCCCCAAGGGTCAGCTCGAGGTGTTCGCCATCAAGCCGCAGCCACCACAGTGGCGAGCGGGTCACACGCTGGCCCCAGCCCGAGGGGCGCCATTCCATAGACATCCAGATACTGCCTTGCATGCTTCACCGGGCGTATAGCGCCCTTACAAGCCAATGATAAGGGGCCTTGGTGTCGCATGTGGCGCCAGCGCATCTGTCGCGCTGGCTGATGGCATGTCACGCGTTCACATCAACGACAATGCGCCCGCGCACCTTGCCTGGGATGATCTGCTCGTAGACCTCCAGTACCTCGGCAAGCCCGATCTGCTGCACGGTGCTTTCCAGCTTCTGCGGGTCCAGGTCGGTGGCGAGGCGGTCCCATGCACGCTGGCGCACGTCTTGCGGGGCATTCACCGAGTCGACGCCGGCAAGGGTCACGTTGCGCAGGATGAAGGGAATGACCGATCCGTGCAGCGCATCACTCTGTGCGAGGCCACACGCTGCCACGGCGCCACGGTACTTGGTCTCTGCAATCGCGTTGACCAGCGTCGGTCCACCGGCCACGTCCACCACGCCGGCCCAGCGTTCGTTGCTGACCGGCCTGTCACGCGGCTCGGAGAACTGCGCGCGGTCGATGATCTCCGCTGCACCGAGGCTGTGCAGATACTCGGCGTGTTCCGGGCGGCCGGTGGCGGCCACTACGCGATAGCCCAGCCTGGAAAGGATCGCCACCGCAATCGAGCCCACGCCGCCGTTGGCACCGGTCACCAGCACGTCGCCCTTTTCCGGGGTCACGCCCGCGTCTTCCAGTGCCAGCACGCACAGCATGGCGGTATAGCCGGCGGTGCCGATGGCCATGGCATCGCGGGTGGTCAGGTTGCCGGGAATCGCGTTCAGCCACTCACCCCGCACGCGGGCGCGCTGGGCGAGGCCGCCGTGGTGGCCCATGCTCAGGTCCCAGCCATTGAGCACCACGCGATCACCGGTTTTGAAACCGGCATTGCTGGATTCCAGTACCACGCCCGCCAAGTCGATGCCGGGAATGAGCGGATACGTGCGCATGACCGGGCGCGAATGGGTCAGCGCCAGCGCGTCCTTGTAATTGAGCGTCGAATATTCAACCTGCACCAGGACGTCGCCATCCATCAGGTTGGCTTCATCGAAATCGACAAGTTCGGTGGAAACTCCATCGTCGGTCTTGCGGGTCAGCAGCGCCTTGAAACTCATGGTGGGGCCTCGCGTTCAGGGGATGGCTCCATGCTAGGCTCGCACCGTTATTGCAACAAGAACGATGGTTTTTCGAAGGTACTATGGTTTTCCGGAGTATGCATGCGTAGCAGGCGTTGGGATGGCAAGAGCGGGTGCGCCGTGGAAGTCACGCTGTCGGTGATGGGCGGCGTGTGGAAGCCGATCATTCTTTTCCACTTGATGACTGGCAAGCGGCGTTTCATGGAATTGACGCGGCGGGTACCCAACGCCACGCAATCCATGCTGACCAGCCAGTTGCGCGAACTGGAGGCCGATGGGGTGGTGATCCGCCACGTCTATGCCGAAGTGCCGCCCAAGGTGGAATACGAACTTTCCGAATTCGGGCGCACGCTGGTGCCGGTGCTGCTGGCGATGCGCGAGTGGGGCGAAACCTATCGCGGGTACCAGAGTACGCGCGGGGACAGTTGAAGGCTGGGAGCCGGTGATGCCGGAAGTGCGGTGAGCCTCCTGCCGCAGCGGTTCATGTGATCGCGCTCTGCGCCACGCGAACCATTAGTCCTCCGCTCATGAGGGAGGCAGCGAAGATTGGGGCACATCCCCGCAGGTCACCACGACAGGCTTCAACTCGCGGCCATCGGCGGATTGACGCAGGTGAAAGCAGGCTCTGAATACACGCATCTTTCCCGCAGTTCCATCGTCCAGGTTGTCTGGCGTATACCCAGAGAGCACCACCTGGTAGTACGCGCCCACCTGTAATGGTGGGGCAGGGTTGGGGCCGGAGGCGTAGGGTATGCACTGGTCAGGTGGGAGCGAAGGTTCGGGAATGTGCTCGTCCATGAAGACCCGTTCCCACATTGGGTAGAGTCCTTGCCCAGCAGCGCTCACTCCGATGGAGTCGATCTCAGGCGGCTCGGCTCGATTCTCGCGCGTGTCAGGAACACCAAAGCACAGCCTGCCGTCAGACGTGCTGACCGTGGCCTTCTGGTACCGGCCGGGCGGTGGTGAGCAGCTGGCAACGAGGGGAAGCAGCAACGTCCAGAATGGCCAAGACTGTCTGATCATCGTGTCGTCCTTGGAGGGGGCACTTGTCGCCAAGAAGGCATTCAGCCACACCGGCTCATGTGGCCCCGCACTTCACCACGCGAACCATTGGTCGTGCGCTCATGCAGGGGGCGCCGCAGATCTGCGTGCCTTGTAGCAGTTCAGTACTACGGGCTTCAGTTCAGACCCGTCTGCGGCTTGATGAAGGTGGAAGCAGGCGATGAACACGCGCTTCTCTCCAGCGCCACCATTATCTGGGCCGCCTGGTGTAGTCCCGAAAAGGAGTACCTGGTAGTACGTTCCTACCTGTAATGGTGGAGCTGGCGCCGGACCGGAAGCGTAGGGTATGCACTGGTCCGGAGGGAGAGTGCGCTTGGGCCTTTTCTCTTCCATGAAAATGCGTTTCCACATTGGGTATAGGCTTTGCCCAACCGCGCTTACTCCGATGGCGACAATTTCAGGCGGACCCGATCGCGTCTCACGCGTGTCAGGAACGCCAAAGCACAGTCTGCCGTCGGAGGTGCTGACCGTGGCCTCCTGGTAGCGGCCGGGTGGTGGTGAGCAGCTGGCGAGGAGAGGTACTGCCAACGCGCAGAGAAGCCATGACGGCCTGATCATCGTGTCGTCCTCGGAAGGTTGTTCTTGTCGCCTTTTGATGCAAGGAACCGCGAGAGAGTGCGCTCCAGCCGGGCAAGGTTGTCGTGCACGGTCTGATGGGGCGTATCGTTCTGCAGTCGTTGTGAATCACGGAATGCAGCGAGGACATAGTCCGCGAGGATGTCGCCCTGCGCTTCCATGTTGTAATCGTGAAGCAGGCGCACTTCATCAAGCGCATAGTTGTAACTCATGTTTGGTCGCGGTCCCCTTGTCAGCTTCACGTTGTAGCCAAGCTGATGCTGCCAGACATGTGTCATTTCATGGATGAAGAGATGTTGGAGCTCAAGGTCCTCACGCAAGAAGTCATCGCTGTATATTAAGTCGGGAAAATAGATCTCGCCATTGGGCGCAACCACAGTGTCCTCTGGCTGCATCCCAAACAGCATCCAATAGCCATGGTTGTGAATCCTAACCAGGCTGTAGTCAATCGCATCGCCGAACACCAATCGTGACATCTCGATCTCGCCTTGTGTCAAGCCGCGTTCATGGCTTGGCACCTGCACCGGTACGATCGATGTGCCCATGGTGTCAGAGGTGGTAATCACACCATCGACATCAAAAACCGCTGCATCATCGATCCCGGCCAACAAGGTCCGTTCGCAACAACCGCTCGTGGCGCTGGGTGGGCGCAACTCCGCGCGCACCACCGCCACGCTCTCGCGGGTTGAAACACGTGACGTCTCGCCCAGTGCGTTGGTCATGCCGGAGAAGGTCTGGCCGTCCGCCAGATGGAGCGTGTAGGGAAGTTCCCGCAACGGCATGCCCTGTGAGCCGGAGAAACGGACAGCCTGGTCGAACTGAAGGCGGTGGCCGCTGGCCAGCGGCGTTTCAGTACGCTGCGTACCGGCCATGTTGGGGCTGGCAGTCCCGCCTGTGGTGGCAGTATTGGATACGTACACCCTGAGCTGTTGGCTTGACATCACCCTGCAGCCACACGAGAGCGCGCATCCGTCCAGCGCAACAGGCTGGCCATCGAGGATGATCGTGCTGTCACCTTCGACAATCGCAAACACCCCTTTGTGCATGTGCGGGCACGTCGCCTTGTCGCCCACGCGTGCAACGCCCATGCCCTCGATGTCGGTTCGGTTCGACGCAGTGATTACACGCCCTCCGCTGGACGTCGGGTCTCCCATCACAATCCAGTTCCGTGCCATGAATCGCTTCCATTGCTGATCGGCCGGGAGAATCCGATGCAGTTCGGCGTTGCTTCGAGTGGCTTTTGCGACAAGCACGCCGAAGCCCAACTGCAATGGGCGATTGCGGGTTCATCGGAAGCGCGGGTTCGATCTCTGGTGTCGGATCAGCAGAGTCTTCAAGGGTCGAACGCGACACCTGCTCTGTTCCGATATGAGCTGCTTATGGGGGAAGGTGAATCAGCTGTGTCGCATTCGGCTTGCCTGCATGCACGGCGCCAGTCCTCTGCGGGCAAACATTCCCGCCCCATCTGGTGGGTTTGATGGATAACTCGCCACCACATGACGCAAGTACCGCGACTGCACGTCGGCGCGGCATTTCCCTACTTCTCATCCAGGAACGAGTACGCCAATCATCGCCGCGCCAAGGCACCCGCCCTGGCCGGGATTGGCGTCCCGAACTTACGTACCACTACCGGTCGCGCTTGCAGCCTTCGCTGCAGCCACGACAATGCACCGCCTGCCAGTCCATGGCGGACGGTGCGTGGGGATCCCTCGATCCGCCGGCTTTAGTGGTACGTATCCGGCACGCCAACCCGCACCGTCCGCCACCTTGCATCTGCAGGTGGCCACACCGTGAGGTTGTCGCCATGCCTGACCGTACTCCCGACGTTCCCCTCCTGCGCCAGCTGCTCGGCGCCGCCGCGCGTGATCTTCCCGCCGCCCTCGCCGAAACGCTTGAGGCGGCGCTCTGCGAATCCGCGGAGTCTGTCGCGCCGTCGGCGTTCTTCGCGCACTTGAAAGGCCAGGGTGAGAATCTGCGAGCCGATGGCCAGCCCTGGACCGAAACCCGGCTCAGCCCTGGCCGCGCCTTCGATCTGGCCCTGGCCACCCGCAGTGCCTCGGGCATCACCGCGCTGACCGCCATGCTGCACGCCGCGCATGTGGCGCGGGAGAGTGATGATCCCGCCTGCTGCCCGTCCGCAGCGCTGGTCGAAGGCCTGTTCAACGCCTGCCAGGTGCTGTCGCTGCAGGTGGAGCGCTGCCTGGTTCCGTGATGGCGCAGGCTGCGCGGGGCTGTGCTGCAGCCTCACGCGGTCTTTGCAACTCGGCGGGCAGGCATTGCTAAGTTCGCTTGGCATCCATCACAGGAACCTGCAATGACCCGGACGTCCACGCGTGTACTGCTCGGCCTCTGCCTGATTCCGGCCGCGGCCTTTGCCCAATCCGACCGCCAGGTAGCCGAAGACATGGTCACCCGCGCGGCCAATGTCTGTCCTGGCCACAGCAGCGAGCGCACCACGCCGACAGTGAAGAAGGTGCCGGTCGGTGCACTGCGCGTCATGCTCGACCGTGGGCTGGTGATGTGCCCGGACCGCCGGCTGGATGCTTCTGCGCCCGCGGTGTTCTACGGCCGTGTGGGTGTGTTCGGCTGGAATCCGGAAGTGCCGGCCGCTGCGACGGTGGTCGTGGCGAAGATCGACCAGATGACCCGCAAGGATGAGTACCCGGTGGAGACGCTGGTGTGGGATGCCAAGGGCACCGCGCTCACCCAGCAGACGGTACCGGCGTTCGAGCCGCGGCCGGGTGCGGCGGTGCTGTACAAGGTGCGCTGACTGCCGCGCGCTACCCGCTGGAGGCCCATTCTGCGGGGCGCTCTGGCGCTCGCGCGTGGTGACGGAGCCGTGCCCACCAAGGTGGGCACCTACCAGAACGATGCAACCTGGTATCCGCCAATGCCGCACGATCAGGCGCTGACCCCGTACCAAGGCGCTACTTCGCCGGGGCGTCTGCCGTCTGCGCGGCCACCATGGCCTGCTGCATTTCCTTCAGCGACAGATAACCATCGCCATCAGTATCCAGCCCCGCGAAATACTTTTCGATTTCCGGCACCACCGCGGCTTCCTTCCTGCTGATCTTTCCGTCTTTGTCGGCATCCATTTCCTTGAACGCGGCGTCGATGGAGTCGGCCTGCTTGCTGAAGCGTGCCTGCTGGTACTTCGCATACTCGGCCTTGTCGATGCGGCCATCGCCATTGCTGTCCATGACGGCGAAGCTGGAATCGATATAGGCCTGCTTCGGGTCGCCACTGGCGGCGTGGCCAATGAGCGGGGCGGCATACAGGGTGATGATGAGTAGCGTCTTGTTCATGCGGTCGGTTCCTTTGGAATGCAGGGCAGGTCAGCGGCAGGGATAGCTGTAGCCATCTGAGCCACGGTAGGTGTCGTTGCGGCGGTCGTAGTTGCCGTAGCGGTTCATGCAGTAGTCGGCACGTTCGCGGGTCTCGCGCTCGCGCTTGGCCGCCGCAGCGATTACGCCGGCAACTACCGCCGCGCCCACAACGCCCACCACCACGCGCTTGGCCTTGTCGTCATCGCGCCGTTCGCGCTCCCGTTCGCGCTCGCGGCGCTCCCATTCGTCGCGCTGGCGGTCGTGATAGCCGCGGTCCCAGCCGGAGCGGTAGCCATCGCGGTCCTGTGCATGGGCGTCGCCCGCGTATGGAATCAGCACCAGCAGCTGCAGTGCGGCCCCCAGCAGCAACGCCGTACGTCCTGTCTTCTGAAACATCGTTCCGCTCCTGTGCGGCTGTGTTGGTCGTATCAGTACAGCGCGCGGACATTGCGCGAACCTGTAGTCGCTCTTGTGGAATGCGCGTTGTTCAGCGCACCAGCGCCTCCACCGGGTCCAGCTGCGCCGCGCGGCGTGCCGGCAGGAAGCCGAAACCAATGCCGATCAGGCTGCTGCAGGCAAACGCGGCCAGGATCGAGGCGCTCGAGAACACCAGCGAGAAGCCGATATCAGCCAGTGCCAGCACGGCCCCCAGCGCCAGCGCCACGCTGATACCCAGCACGCCACCGAGCAGGCAGACCAGTACCGACTCGATCAGGAACTGCTGCAGGATATCGCTGCGGCGCGCGCCCACCGCCATGCGCACGCCGATCTCGCGGGTGCGTTCGGTCACCGACACCAGCATGATGTTCATCACCCCGATGCCGCCCACCACCAGCGCGATGGCGGCAATGGAGCTGATCATCAGCGTGAGGATGCGGGTGGTCTGCTCGATCGACGTGCGGATCTGCGCGTTGTTGCTCATGTAGAAGTCGCGCCGCCCATGCCGGCGCTCCAGCAGCCGGCCGATGGCGGCCTCCGCCGCCTGCATGCCCACGGTGTCGGACACGCGCACGGTAATGCTGGACACATGGCTCCGCCCCAGCATGCGCGCCATGGTGGTGGTGTAGGGCACCCAGACCTGCAGCAGCGAGGCATCGCCGACGGCCCCGGCCTCCTTCTTCACCACGCCCACCACCCGCACCGGTACGTTGCCCAGCAGCAGGGTCTGGTCGATCGGGTCTTCCTGTGCGGCGAAGAACCGTGCACGCGTGTTGGCATCGATTACCACCACCTGCTGGTAGCCGGCGACGGCGGGCTGGGCAAAGAAGCGGCCTTGCCCGAGCTTCAGGCCGTGCACGCGGAAATACTGCTCACTCACGCCCTGCATCTGCACGTTGGCCGAGCGGTTGCCGCGCTGGGCGGTGCCACTGCTGGCGACGCCGGGCGTGGCGCTGTCCACGAACGGTTGCGCGGCCAGTGCCGTGCTGTCGCCGGGTGTCAGGGTTTCCACCTGTGCGGCGTGCACATCGCCGAAGCCGGAGCCCGGGTAGACCTCGATGGTGGTGGTGCCCAACGAGGCGATGTTGGACAGGATGGCCTGGCGTGCGCCGGTGCCCAGGGCGACCACCGATACCACCGAGGCGATGCCGAT
This sequence comes from Stenotrophomonas sp. YJH_SMC_57, assembly GCF_059369755.1. NCBI lineage: Bacteria > Pseudomonadati > Pseudomonadota > Gammaproteobacteria > Lysobacterales > Lysobacteraceae > Stenotrophomonas > Stenotrophomonas sp. YJH_SMC_57. The sequence goes on along the minus strand of NZ_JCAFSZ010000006.1, from coordinate 113,910 downwards.
GATGATGCCGAGCATGGTCAGGAAGGTGCGCATGCGGTGCGCGTTCATCGCGCGCAGGGCCATGCGGAAGGCTTCACCGAAGCGGTCGCGCAGCGCCTGCCAGCCGCTGCCTTCGCTGCGCACCTGCAGGGTGGCTGGGTTGCTGGAGGCCGCCGCTGTCGCGGCAGCGGTAGGGCGATCATCGACGATGCGCCCGTCGCGGATCTCGATGATGCGTTGCGCATGCTCGGCCACGGCCATGTCATGGGTGACCAGCACCACGGTGTGGCCTTCGGCATGCAGTTCGCCGAGGATCTTCATCACCTCCTTGCCGGACTGGGTGTCCAGTGCGCCGGTGGGCTCATCGGCGAAGATCACCGCGCCGCCGTTCATCAATGCGCGCGCGATCGATACGCGCTGCTGCTGCCCGCCGGACAGCTCGCCGGGCAGGTGCTGCACGCGTTCGCCCAGGCCCAGCCGCTGCAACAGCGACTGCGCGCGGGCATGGCGGTCGGCGCTGGGTTGGCCGGCATAGATGGCCGGCACTTCCACGTTGCCCAACGCGGTCAGGTCGGTCAGCAGGTGGTAACGCTGGAAGATGAAGCCGAAGTGCTCGCGACGCAGTTCGGCCAGTTCGTCCGGCGACATCTGCGCGGTCTCGCGACCGGCAATCTGATACGCGCCGGCCGAGGGCCGGTCCAGGCAGCCCAGGATGTTCATCAGGGTGGACTTGCCCGAGCCGGACTGGCCGACGATGGCCACCAGTTCACCCGCGCGGATGTCCAGGTCGATGCCATCGAGCACGACCAGGGTCTGTTCGCCGGCGGCGAATTCGCGGCGGATGCCGCGCACGCGCAGCAGCGGGGTGTCCTTCTCTGCGCCGGTCATGGCTGTGCGGCGGCTGTGGCGGCGTCGTCGCCGGCCTGGGCCAGGACCACCTGCTCGCCTTCCTGCAGGCCACTGCGCACTTCCACGTTGATCTGGTCGTCCAACCCGGTGGTGATGCGCCGCAGGGCAGGGTGGCCATCCGCGCCGCGGACCTGCACGCTGTAGCTGCCATCGGTGGCGCGTGCCCCCAGCGCGGCCGAGGGAATGGTCAGCACGCCCTTGGCACGCCCCAGCACGATGCGCACCTGCGCGGTCATGTAGCTGCGCAGGCGGCCATCGGCGTTGTCCACGTCGAACTGGCCGTGGTAGTACATGGCGGTGCGGCTGGCACCCGCCGACGCCCCTGCCGGACTGAAGCCGGAGGTGTCTTCGTTGGTGATCGACTCCGGTGCCGGCGCGATGTCGCGCAGCGTGCTGCTGTAGCGTCGGCCGCTGTCGCCCAGGATGGTGAAGAACGCCTCCTGTCCCAATGCGGTGTGCACCACGTCGGCCTCGGAGATTTCGGCGTAGACGGTCATCACGTCCTGGTTGCCGAGCATCACGATGGTCGGTGCGCTCTGTACCGCATTGACGGTCTGGCCCTGCCGCGCGACCACGGCCAGCACGGTGCCATCGGTGGGCGCGGTGATGCGCGTGTAGCCCAGGTTCGTCTGCGCTACATCCACATCGGTCTGCCGCTGCACCACTTCGCCATCGAGTGCGGCGATCTGCTCCCGCGTGGCATTGACCTTGGCCTTTGCCGCATCGTAGTCGGCGCGTGCGACCAGTTGCCTTGAAACCAGTGCCTGCTGGCGTTGAAGGGTCAGCTGGTACTGGCGCAGGTCGGTGGCCAGGGCATCGCGGTTCGCGCGGGCGCTGCGCTGGGCGGCCTGCGCGCTCTGCAGCGCATTGCGCTGGGTGCGCGAGTCGATCTCGGCGATGAGGTCACCGGCCTTTACCTTGTCGCCCAGCTTCACATGCAGGGTTTCGATGCGGCCGGAGACCTGAGCGCCCACGCTCACCAGCCGCGAGGGCTTCAGCGTGCCGGTGGCTTCCACCACCTGTTCGATGTTGCCACGGGTGACCGGCGCCACCTCCAGGCGAGGCGGTGGCGCGGGTCGCAGCCAGGCGAACAGGAGCAGCGCGGTGCAGAGCAGTACGGCGGCAATGATGAGCACGCGGCGACGCTTGCGCGGTACGGCGCTCATCGGCTCAGCATCCAGAAAAGACAGGGCATCGTGGGTCCTCGCGACAGATGGGATGCACGCCGGCGGGCGTGGATGGTCGTCGAGTCTCGATGTGCTGGATTGCGTGAACCTTGCGGCGGTGCGGGCCTATCCGTGTACCGTACCGAGTGCGAGCAGGGCTACCGCAATGAACTGCAGCACGCTGCAGATAGCCAGCAGGACGTGGCGCAGGCGTTGCGACACGCGGCGCAGGCTGCAGAGCTGGCATATCGCGCCGGCCAGCAGCCAGGCTGACGTGATGACGGGCCTCGGGCCTGTGGCACTGATCGCGAAGACCGGCAAGGTAACGGCCAGCATCATGCCGGCGGCACGCGCGTCCAGCGCCCGGGGGATCGAGGGAACAGGTCGGGATGCTGCCTCGCGCCACACTGCCAGCATGTGCAGCCCCGCATGCAGGGTGACGAACAGCACGATGGCGGCGGCTGTTCCCGGCGCATGGCGGAATGTTGCAGCCACCAGTGCCATGCCCGGCAGCAGCAGGAACAGTGCGCTGGCCAGGCGTATCAGGGCGTCCACCCGCTCCGGTTCGGCGGGCGTCCGCAGCCAGTCCGGCCAGTGCTTCCCTCCACGCCTGCGCCACGTTCGCGTGCGGTGATTCCACGCTGCCGCAGTCAGACTGGACGCACAACCGGGGGGCGGAGTACGCGTGGAAGACGAAGGGGGATGCGCTCCCTGTGTCACATGCAGGCTTCCTGTCAGACCCGGACGCGGCATCATGAGCAATGCCGCGCCTGCAGATGCTGTGCGGCGGACATTGCCGCAACCTTGCGCATCGGCTCCGGTCGCCACGCGCGGACAGCGGGCAGTCAGCCCCGCAGGTACCCTGCGCTCAGCGCTCCGGTGGCGGCTCGCTGCTGACGCCCGGATGCAGCGGGAACTCGACGCGGATCAATGCGCCGCCGCTGGGTGCATCCAGAATCGTGACGCGGCCGCCATGCCGGTCGATCACCTGCCGCACCAGATTCAATCCCAGCCCGGCGCCGGTCTGCCGTGGGCGCAGGCGCTGGAAGGGCTCGAACACGCGCTCGCGCTGGTCGACCGGAATGCCGGGGCCGTCGTCCTCCACTTCCAGGCAGCTGCCCTGCACGCGCACGATGATATGGCGCCCGCCATGCTCGGCCGCATTCAATACCAGATTGGAAAGCACGCGCTCCACCGCGCCGGCCTCGCCCAGCACCGGGAAGTTCGGTTCCACCGCGACGGCGACCGTCTTGTCGGACTGGATCAACAGCGGCGCCAGATCGGCCACGACCCGCTTGGCCACGCGGGCCAGGTTGAGCGAGTCCTTCGGTCCATCTTCTTCCATGCGGTGCAGGTCCAGCAGTTGCTCGGCCAGCGTCGCCAGCCGCGCGACTTCCACGGCCAGGCTGCGGGACGTGGCGTCGTCGGTGGCATCGATCTTGACCCGCAGGATCGCGATCGGCGTACGCAGCTCATGGGCGGCGGCGGCGATGAAGCGACGCTGCCGCTCGTGTCCCTCGTCCAGGCGGTCCAGCGCTTCGTTCACCGCCGTCACCAGTGGAGCAATCTCCACTGGTACGGCGGTCTCGGTCAGGCGGATGCCGCGACGGCTGGCGGACATGTTGCGGGCCTCCTGTGCGATGCGTTCCACACCGGCCAGGGCGCGACGGACGATGATCGGGGTCAGGATGAGGGTAACCACGCCCAGCAGCAGGAAGATCGGCAGGGTGATGATGTGTGCGGCCAGCGCCATCTGCCAGGTCAGCGAATCGGTTTCGCCATGGGCCATGATGGTCAGCTTGCCGGCCGGGCCACTGTGCTGGCGTATCGCCACCGCAAGGCCATCGCTGCGGTCGCGGCCGCGGAGGTCGCCATAGGGAATGCCGTCGAGGGCGCCCACCAGCGATGCGTAGGCAGGTGGAACATGGCCGAAGGTCACATGGTGGCCATGTTCATCCTCGGCGATGAACCACGCACCGGGGACGATCTTCAGCAGCTCGGACAGCTCAGGCGTGTGCTCCACATACAGTTCGCCTGTGCTGTCGCGGTGAACGGCCTCTGCGGCCACCGGGGCAAAGGTCTGGATGGTGTAGTAGCCGCCGCTGTCGGCACGCACCAGTACCATCAGCAACGCAAAGAACGCCACCAGCAACGCAAGCAGCTGGTAGATCAGCGTTTTGACGATCAGCGGGCGCTTCAGGGAGGTGCGTCGCGCCATTACTTCGTTTCCCGCATCAGATAGCCGACACCGCGGATGGCATGGATTTCCACCCCGGCATCGGCGTCGGCCAGCTTGCGCCGCAGGCGTGAGACATGCGAGTCGAGCGTGTTGGAATGGATGCCGTCGTCGAAGCCGTACACCGCCATTTCGATGGACTCGCGCAGCACGGTGCGGCCCAGCCGGCGGGCGAGGGCGGCCAGCACCCGGATCTCGCGGCGCGGAAGCTCCAGTCGCTGCCCACCTACCGTGGCCTCGCCCGAGGCGGGGTCGAACAGCAGCCGGCCGATGCTTACCGGGTCTACCTGCATGCCGCCCGGCCGGCGCCCGGCTGCCCGGATCCGCGCGAACAGTTCCTCCAGCGCGAAGGGCTTGGCCAGATAGTCATCGGCTCCCTCATCCAGGCCGGCGATGCGGTCCGGCAACTGTCCCAGCGCGCTGAGCACGATGATCGGTACCCCGGGGTTGTGCCCGCGCAGCACCGGAATCAGGCCCAGCCCGTCGCCATCGGGCAGGGTGCGGTCCAGCAGTACCAGATCGTGCGACCCGGAAAGCGCCGCTTCGCGGGCCAGTGCCAGCGTGTTGGCCAGGTCCACCACGTAGCGCTCGCGCTGCAGGGCGGACTTCAGGGTGGCAGCCAGTTCGGCTTCGTCTTCGATCAGCAGGATGTGCATCGGCGGGAATCGGACGGGAAGGGGCGCGGGGGACTTCGGCAGGCGCCGGCACCGTATTACAGGAACATTGCGTGAACATGGCGTGCCAACGCAGGGTGAACCCCGCAGCGGTGCGGCCATCTGGCGCAAGGTTGGCGCAATCCGGGCACTCCAGCCTTGGCGCCCGTCTGCTGATCCCCAACCCTGGAGTGCCCATGAAGTTGTTCGTTCCGCTGTTGTTCGTTGCCGCGCTGGCCGGCTGTACCACCGCCAGGATGACCGTCACCCCCGATGGTCGCCGTGGCGTGTCCATCGACTGCAGCGGCTCCAGTTCCTGGAGTGGCTGCTACGAGAAGGCCGGGCAGATGTGCCCGGGGGGCTATGTGGTCTTCAGCAAGGATGGCGATGAAGGAAACGCCATCGCGGTGGGCAACAGGAACGGTTTCACTTCCACCCAGATGGTCACCCGCTCGATGCTGGTGTCCTGCTCGCACTGACGCTGGCAGGGGAGGTGGGTTGCCACTTCCCCCGCTGCTCCCTGCAGCACGGCCTCAGAAGCTGTAGGCCGCCTGCACATACACCCGCCGCGGTTCACCCGGGAAGTGCCCGTTGCGCTCGATGAAGCCGCTGGCGGCGTACACCTTGTCGAACAGGTTCTTGACGTTGGCCTGGAACTGCCACTGCTTCCACGTGGTCTTCCAGCTCACATCGAACACGGTGTAGGCCTTCACCGTCTGCCCGTCGAGGCTGACACGTTCTCCTACATGATCCACCCCGAAGCCAATCGCTGAGTTGATCGAGGGCAGGTCATAGCGCGTCCACAGCCCCACTTTGTTGCGTGGTGCGTTGGCGAAGCGGTCGCCCGAGGCATTGGTGATGCCGCCTGGACCGGCATCCTTCACCCGCGCGTCGTTGTAGGCATAGGTCAGATTCAGCACCCAGCGCTCGGTGATGTCGGCCAGCAGGTCCAGTTCCATGCCGGTGCTGCGCACCAGGCCCAGTGCGGCCAGCCGGTTCACCCCGCCGATCACCTCGCCGGTGGCCTGCACGATGTTGCTGCGGTCGATGCGGTATGCCGCCATGTTCAAGGTCACGCGATTGGCCAGCAGGGATTTCAGGCCAACCTCCCACTGCCTGCTGCGCTCGGCGTCGAACGGGCCGCCTGCGGCCGGGTTCTGGTTGGCCGCACTCTGCGGCACGAAGCCACTGGCCACGTTGGCGTATACGTTCAGCCCCTCGCGCACGCTGAAGGTGCTGCCCAGCCGCCAGCTGAGATCGTTGCCTTCCACGCTGCTGCCACCCAGGCGGTCCTCATCCTTGAAGCCATCCCAGCGCAGCCCGGCCAGCACGTGCCAGCGCGGGCCCAGCGCCAACTCATCCTGCAGATAGCCACCGTAGCGCTTGCTGCGCGTGGAGGTGCTGCGCCAGGGCAGGGCGGCCAGGTTGTAGTCATGCCAGGTGCTGGCGCCATAGACCGGGTTGAACAGATCGATGCCGCGCACCGGGCCGGCGCCGCGTGCCAGGTCGGCGCTGTTGGCGGTCTGCGCGGTGAAGTCGGCGTCGAGCTGGTACACATCGGCACCGAACAACACCTTGTGTTCGATGCGCCCGGTGCTGATCCGCCAGACCGCATTCGCGCTGGCGGTGAACGCCTCGTTGTCACGGATCTGGTTGCGCAGCTGGCGTGTCATCCACTCGGCCACGCCGTCGCGGTCACGGTCGATCAGCCCCATCGGCTCGTGGTACATCTGGTGCTCGTTGTTGCTGAACCAGCGTGCGGCAACGTCCACATCAAGGGTGTCGCGCGGCGCGAAACGGTACTGCACCAATGCCACCCTGGCGCGCATGTCGAGGAAGTCGCTGGCCTCGTTGTGGTTCCAGCGGCGGTCGGTCAGGAAGGTCCCGGCATCGTTCACCGGTACACCGCGCAGGCGGTTGCCGCCCAGATTCTGGGTGATGTCGGTGAACTGCAGCACCAGTTCGCCGGTCTGGCCGACATCGAAGGCCAACGACGCATCGCCGATCACGCTTTCGCTGTCGGCGTTCCAGCGCACGCCCTGTTCGCTGTCGGCATACAGGCCTGCGCGATAGCGAACGCTGCCGGTGGCATTCAACGGTCCGCTGCCTTCGATCGAACCCGCACGGAAATCCTTGTCGCCCACCTGCAGCTCGATGCGGCGCTCGGCGTGGGCCTTCGGCTTGCGCGTCACATAGTTGATGACGCCGCCGGCATCGCCGCCGCCGTACAGCGCACCGGCAGGCCCCTTCAATACCTCCACGCGCTCGATGTTGAACAGCTGCGGCACCGAGAAGCCTGCATAGGGATCGCCGCGCAGGCCGTCGTACAGCACGTTCTCCTGGCGGAAACCGCGCAGGGTCACGCCGGCATAGCTGAAGAAGCTGATGCCGCTGATGCTGCGGTACAGGTCGGTCACCTGGCGCGCGGCCTGGTCGTCGATCAGCTCGCGCGGGATCACCTGGATCGACTGCGGGACCCGCTCCAGCGGGGTGTCGGTGCGGGTGCCGACGGCGGCATCGGTGGCGCGGTAGAGGGTCTGCGCACGGCCGCGGACTTCGACCCTGTCCAGGTCCCTGGGTGCGTCTACCGGGGTCTCGTCGGCCAGCGCGGGGAAGGTCAGGGAAAGGCCCAGCGCAAGGCACAGGGTGCGCGACAGAGGAGTGGAAAGGGGCATGAGGGCGAAGTGGGGTGGCTACAAATGAGAAAGATTAGCATTTGCAATACTTCGTGACCTATCCCCCGAATGCGCTATGGACGCAGCGCCGGGTCTGTATATGGCGTGCCTGCCAGGGCCACCAGCACCCCGGTGGCACCACGCACGATCAGCTGCAGCATGGCCTCGCGTGGGTCTTCACCGTGCTGCTGGCTGGCCAGGCCCTTTTCGTAGGCCGCCACCATCGACGCCATCAACATGCCCGCGCCCAGCCTCGCCTCGGCATCGCTGGCGGGCCGGCCGGCAGCATCGGCCATCAGCTGCGCCAGGTCGTCGCTCAGTTGCGCCTGCAGCCTGCGCGCGTGCGCGACAAGCACGGGACTGGCGGCCACGGTCGCCCAGAACGCCGCTGCGCCGGCGTTGATCCGCAGCAGCGGATGACCGCTGTCCAGCAGTTGCCGTACCAGCGACTGGAAGGCGCCCAGCGGGGCCATGTCGTTGCGGGCCAGCATGCCCTCGCGCAGCAATGCGCGCGCTTCCTCGTCGCGGTCGAAGACCAGGTCTTCCTTGCTGGCGAAGTAGTTGAAGACCGTCTTGCGCGAGACCCCGGCGGCCTCGGCGATCTCGGACATCGACACCGCCTCGAAGCCGCGCCGGATGATCAGCTCGGTGGCGACGTCTGAAATCGCTTGTCGGGTCTCGGCCTTGCGCTGCTCGCGGCGGCCCGGGGGTGGGGTCATCGGAGGTTCACTGGTAGAAGCGTACACCGAGTGTAACATTCTGATGGCCAGAGCGCCGGCCCGGTGCTCACGAGGAAGTCCCAATGCTGTACGACGTCGTCATCGCCGGTGCGGGCCCGGTTGGCCTGTTCCTGTCCTGCGAACTGGCCCAGGCGGGCTGTTCGGTACGGGTGCTGGAACAGGCCGAGTCCGCCGAATCCCCCTTGAAGCGCCTGCCATTTGGCCTGCGCGGCTTGAACGCCCCCACCCTGGAGGCGTTGGACCGGCGCGGCCTGCTGGATGCGGTTGCCGCGACCCAGGTGCTGAAGCCAGGCAAGGGCGCGCCCCCGCCCGGCACGGCGCACTGGCTGGCGCAGCCACGGCCGTTGGGCGGCCACTTCGCCGGCATTCCGTTCGCGCTGGACAACGTGGACAGCGGGCGCTGGAACTGGCGGCTGCCCACGCCGGTCGGCACGCAGATGGCGATCGAGCTGCAGGCGCTGGAAGCGGTATTGACCGAGCGCGCAGTCGGGCTGGGCGTGCACATTGATCGCGGCTGCGTGGTACAGGCGGTGCAGGTGGTGGAGGATCAGGTCGCTGTGCAGACGACCGCACACGGCACCGTCCACGGCCGTTGGCTGGTCGGCTGCGATGGCGCCCGCAGCACGGTGCGCAAGCAATCGGGTTTCAGCTTCGAAGGAACCGATCCGGAGTTCACCGGCCACTCCCTGCTCGTCGAACTGGAAGATCCTTCGGTGCTCACGCCGGGCCGCCAGTACACCGCGCACGGCATGTGCAATTTCAACCCGCCCGGCGTGCTGGCGCTGGCTGATTTCGACGGCGGCGCTGGCCATCGCACGCCGCTTGACCTGCCGTCGGCGCAAGCGCTGCTGCGGCGCGTGTCCGGTCGCAATGCAACGATCACCGCGCTGCACCTGGCCACCACCTGGACCGACGCCGCGCGCCAGGCCAGCGCCTACCGCAACGGTCGCGTGCTGCTGGCCGGTGATGCCGCACACATGCATTCACCGTTGGGTGGGCAGGGGTTGAACCTGGGCATCGGCGATGCAATGAACCTGGGCTGGAAGCTGGCGGCGGTGGTGCGTGGTGTCGCCGGCGAGGCCCTGCTGGACAGCTATCAGGCCGAGCGGCATCCGATCGGCGCGAAGGTGCTGGACTGGTCGCGCGCGCAGGTGGCGTTGATGCGACCCGGCGCCGGGTCACGCGCATTGGCGGCGGTGATGGCCGATCTGGCCGACACCCGCGATGGCGCGACCTATCTGGCCGAGCGGGTCTGGGGCATCGGGCAGCGGCTGGATCTGGGCGAAGGGCATCCGCTGGTTGGCCGCAGTGCGCCTGACTTCCAGTGGGACGATGGCCGTCGCATGGGCGAGCGGCTGCGCGCCGGTGGCGGCGTGCTGCTGGTGTTCGACACTGATTCGGCGCTGTGCGAGGCCATTGACCGCGATTGGCATCGCCTAAGCTGCATCGCTTCGCCGGTGCACGACACACTGGGTCTGGGCGCGGTGCTGGTCCGGCCCGATGGCATCGTGGCCTGGGCCTGCGATGCCGGCGGCGATGCGACCGGGCTGGCCGAGGCAGTGCAGCGCGGGTTCGGTGCGCGGGGGCCGGCCTGATCAGTGCGGTTGCGGCGCAGCCGGCGAGGGCTGCGCCGACGGTGTTCAGAGTTCCTTTTTCTTGCCGCTCAGGTCCAGCGGCTTGTCGCTGCCCTTGCGCTCGCTCGACCAGACCTCCATGCCCTTGTTGCAGCGGCTTTCGCGAGCGGCGACGTCGGGCGGCAGGTCCTTGAGGTGCGGTGATTCCTGACAGGCCGGGTGCATCGCGTTGTCGTCATGGCGCGCAATCTACCCAAGCGCACTTGTTATGGTGTAACAAGTGCGCGATAGTCGGCGGTGGCTCGGCGCAGAAACCGCTACACCCGTACCGGCACTGGCGAACGTTGTCGCCCCGTCTCGGTCATCACCGCGGCCAGCTGCTTGAGCGAATAGGGCTTGCGCAGCAGGGTGAAGCCATGCCCCGGGTCGCGTGCCAGCAGTTCGCTGTAGCCGCTGGTCAGGATGATCGGCAGATCCGGAAACTGGCTGCGGACGTTACGCGCCAGGTCCAGCCCGTTGGTGCCGGGCATGACCACGTCGCTGAACATCACGTGGAAGCGCGCAGCGTCCTGTTCCAGCGCCGCCAGCGCTTCGTCCGCGTTGCGTGCCAGCACCACGTTGTAGTCAAGTTCGCGCAGTGCACCCACCGCGAACTCGGCCACATCGACGTTGTCTTCCACCACAAGCACGCACAGTCCGTGACCGTGGACCAGGCCCGGCTGCGGCTGCGCACGGACGATGCTGGCGCCCTCCTGTGCCAACGGAAGGTAGAGCGTGAAGCGCGTGCCGACACCCGCCTCGCTTTTCACATCCACCTCGCCTTCCGACTGCTTTACGAAGCCGAACACCTGGCTGAGCCCGAGGCCGGTGCCGGCGCCCACGCCCTTGGTGGTGAAGAACGGTTCGAAAATGCGATCGACGATCGCCGGATCGATGCCTGCACCGCTGTCGGTCACGCTGATGGCGGCGAACGCGCCCTTCATCGGCGCGGCGAAGCGGATCGATGGCACCGCGGTGACCTGTTCAACATCGATCATCACGCTGCCCTGGCCGTCGATCGCATCGCGTGCATTGACCGCGATGTTGATCAGGGCGGTGTCCAGCTGCGTGCGGTCCAGCAGTACCGGCAGCGGTGTGCCGGGCAGGTTCGCCGACATCGTGATGCGCGCACCGAGCACGGTGCTGATGATGTCCGACAGAGCCTGCACGCTCTCGCAGAGATCGAAGACTTCCGGTGACAGGCTCTGGCGGCGCGAGAATGCCAGCAGCTGCGCGGTGAGCCGGGTTGCCCGGTCCGAGGCGCTGCCGATGGCCTGGACGTAACGCAGGCGCGGATCGTCGCCAGGCCAGGTATGCAGCAGCATGTCCACCGAGCCGGTGATGACCTGCAGCAGGTTGTTGAAATCGTGGGCGACGCCGCCGGTGAGCTGGCCGATGGCCTCCAGCTTCTGCGACTGCCGCAGTTGCTCGCGTGCGCGTACCAGCTCCAGGTGCGCCTCGCGTGCCTGTTCGGTGATGGCGGCAACCTGGCGGCTGTGCATGTCGCGCTCGATCACCCGCTCGGTCTGTTCACTGACCACGCAGAAGATGCCGACCACCGCGCCGCTGCCCATGCGCAGCGGTGAATAGGAGAACGTCCAGAACGTTTCCCGCAGCGTACCGTCGCGGTCCATCATCAGTGGCAGGTTGTTGAAGCTGCGATGGGTGCCGGCAAACGCATCATCAATGGCCTGCGACACGTCCTGCCAGACGTCTGCCCAGACGGTCTGCAGGCGGTTGCCCATCGCGCCGTGCAGCTTGTCACCCAGCATCGGCAGATAGGCGTCGTTGAAGAAGAACGCTTTTTCTTCATGGCCCCACGCGATCCACAGCGGCTCGGGAGAGTCGAGGATCATCGCCAGCAGGGTGCGCAGTTCGGGAGGCGCACTCGCGGCGGCGGCGGAACGGGCCCAATCGCTGTCCTGCAGCAGCCGGTAGGCCAGCTGGTCGGGTGCGGACACGGAGAGGGGAAAAGGATGCATGGCCGTCGACGCGGAAAGGTGCGGCAGCATAGCCGAGTGCATGTCAGCGCGTCCTGCACAGGCACGCGCGGCATCGGCACATCACATGCTCATACACCCAGCAGCGTGGGGAGCTGCCAATCGGCCACCCGTGCATGGCTGACCTGCTGGTGGCAACCGCAGCGTTCGCAGCGGAACAGGGCGCCCCCCGGCAGCTGCAGCAGGCTGTGTTCGCTGGCCGAAGTGGTTTCGGCGCAGTGCCGGCAGGTGATGGTCAGCGCAGTAATGCGCTCGACGCCACCGGACAGGTTGAACACTGCCTCGAAGGCGCGGATGACGGGGTGGATCGAGTCGGGCATGGACATCTCGGCAGGGGCGCATGGCGCATCGTTGCCCAAAGGCAGTGACGGCGTAGTCAGCTGTGTGCATGCAGCGGGTCAAGCGGACGCGGCTGTTGCGGCGCCTCTCCCTGGTCGCCGCGATGGTCGGTGCGCCGCATCAGGCGACGCAGATCAGCAGCAGGCTGCACAGCACCAGCATCAGCACGAATACGCGCCGGCTCAGTGCCAGGCAGGCCAGGCACGCCGCCAGGGCCCACGCCGCCAGCAGAGTGCAGGCCAGCAGCCAAATGCCGATCACCAGCAGCGAGCCGCTCGCCAGCGCCGACAGGGCGATGGCCTTGAACAACCCCAGCGCCAGCACGCTGCCGAGCACGCCCGCCTGCAGGGCGATGGCATCGTGGCGGGTGGGGCGGGAGTGGGGGAGCATGGCCGTTCCGGTGCGGGAGACAACAGGGCGTTGTCCACACTCTGTCGAAAACGATATCCACGCAATGTGTTCATGGCGAGGGCTCGGACGTGCCCCCTGTTCATCGATAGCGCTTGTTGCCCCCCGAGGTGATGCAGTACTGCCCCCCGCGAGGGCCAGTACAGTTGTAGCGTGCCGAGCAGGGGCAGCTGTACGCACTGGACGAGGATGCGCGGGGCGCCGCCCTGGCGGGCGCAAGGCGCGCTCCGGCAGCGGCTGGCAGCGCGTGCGCGTTGCCGACGGACGGGGCTGATCGATTCCAGCAGCCTGCGCCACTGCACAGCAGACTGGCAGAGATCCAGTGCCCTGAATGACGGTCCGTATCGATGTTTGCCCACCCGCGATCGATCCGGTTGACGATGACGGCCGTACCGCGGCTGACCGTTTCACTGACGGTGCCTTCCGGTTGCAGGCGAACCAACGCGCTGGCCGTGTCCACATAACGGATATCACGCCCGGCCGACTGCGCGGGCGCCACAGCCAGCAGTTGGAGGATGAGCGCCAGCGCGAGCGATCCTGTGATCCGGGTGCTGTTCCGGGTCAGAAGGCTCGGGCCTTCCGTGATGGTGGTGCGATCCATGCAATTCCCTCTGCGTGCAGCTGCGCTGCGTCACCTGACGTGTTCAATCGCACAGAACTATCGGTGACTCCGCATGGGCTGGCAACTACCTGACGGTGGAATTCGCAATTTTCCTACGCGTCGGCCGGCTTCCGCCGGATTGCATCCCGTGCGTCCGGTGCTGCACAGCGGCCCGCCAGGCGCTCAGTCGAACTCACCCTCGACCGATTCCAGTCGTTTCCGGTACGCCGCGCGATGCTGGTAAAGGCGCTGGCATTCGCTCGACCGGTAGATGCGGCTTGCCGGTTCGTTGGCGACCGAGTCGCACATCCGCGCAATGTGGTTGCTGGCCGCCAGTTCGGTGACGAAGAACACCGCCGTGATGCCGGTGCCCAGCAGCACGACGTACAGCAGGCGGCTGAGCCAGCGCGTGCGCTTGCGCTCGAAGTGCTGCTGGAGGGTCAGGTCGAAGCGGATGATGCTGAGCACGATCCAGATGAGGGCGACCAGGAAGCACAGCGTCGGCAGCAGCCCGCGCCAGAGGCCGGCCTCGTACACCGATTCGCTGTAATGGACCGCAGCTCCGGCACCGGCGATGGCAATCGCCAGTGCCCAGTTGCGGCCGAGCGAGAGCAGGTCATCGAGCAGTTTTTCGCGGTTCCTGGTCGGTGCGGCTGCCACGTGGGTTCCTTGTGCCTGCTGTGATCGGGAGCGGATTGCCGCCGATCACGCAGATGGTGGAGCATCGCTGCCGCGATGAGAAGCCTGCCTGTTCAGCGGCTGCCTGCGCGCGCGGCGATCCAGCGCCTGTAGCGACGGGTCCGGCACCTTCCCGCTGCCTGCGCCAGCAGCAGCGCCCACACCGGTGAGATGCCGGGCGCGGTGGGGCGGCGCCGGCTCAGCCGGCCCAGCTGGTACTTCACCGCCGCCATGTGTGCGCTGGCCGCCAGCGGCTTGCTGCGCCAGTCAATGGGGCGCAGCATCGGCACCGCGTCGTGCCCCTGCTGCCAGTGTTTGGGCAGGTCCGGTTCGATCGCCAGCGCGGTTGCGATGCCCACCATCGCAACACCACTGTCCAGCACCTGCTGGGCCACCGCGTGGCGACGGATACCGCCGGTGACCATCAGCGGCATCGTCGCCACCGTGGCGATCTCGCGTGCGAACTCAAGGAAATAGGCTTCGCGTGCGAGGCTGCGTTCATCGCGCGCGGCGCCGGTCATGGCCGGTGCTTCGTAGCTGCCACCGGACAATTCGACCAGATCCACAGCCAGCGGGGCCAGCATCTCCACCACCGCGCGCGCGTCCTCCGGCGAGAAGCCGCCACGCTGGAAGTCGGCGGAGTTGAGCTTCACCGCCACCGCGAACGTGGGCGACACCGCAGCGCGCACCCCTTGCACGATCTCAAGCAACAGGCGCGCGCGGTTCTGCAGGCTGCCACCCCAACGGTCCTCGCGGCGGTTGGAGAGCGGTGACAGGAACTGGCTGAGCAGATAGCCGTGTGCGGCGTGGATCTCCACCCCGCTGAAGCCAGCGCGCTCGGCCAGCTCGGCACTGCGGATGAAGCGGGCGATCACCTCTTCGATGTCGGCCCCGGTCATCGCCCGCGGCGGTGCGAACTGGCTGGACAACGCCCCCATCTGCAGCGGCACCGCTGAAGGCGCCAGCGCCGGTTGGCCGAGCGCGGCCGGCATCTGCCGCCCGGGATGGTTGATCTGCATCCACATCTGCACTCCGCGCGCGCGGGCCGTGTCCGCCCAGGCGATGAAGCGGTCGAGGTGGCGGTCATCTTCCAGTACCACACCGCCCGGTCCGGTCATGGCACGGCCATCGACCATCACATTGCCGGTGATGATGAGCCCGGCGCCGCCGTCGGCCCAGCGCTGATAAAGCTGCAGCAGCGCGGGCGAGGGCGCGTGGTCGGCGTCGGCCATGTTTTCCTCCATCGCGGCCTTGGCGATGCGGTTGTGGATGACGGCGCCCGAAGGCAGGGCCAGCGGCGAGAACAGGGACATCGGACAGCTCCGGGACAGGGGAATGGCGCTACGCTAACCTTCAAGTTTGATTGAAGGTCAACCGGTTCCGATGTCGAGGATTCAGGCCCATGAAGATCGGTGAGCTGGCGAGGCGCACGGGCCTGGCCGCGTCGCGCATCCGCTTCTACGAGGATGCCGGGCTGCTGGTGGTGCAGCGCCAGGCCAACGGCTACCGCGACTACCCGGAGCAGGCGGTACTGCTGCTGGAGCTGATCATCGGCGCGCAGCGCGCCGGCTTCAGCCTGGAAGAGATCCGTGCGCTGCTGCCGCCGGACATGGGCCAGTGGCAGCACGATGCGCTGATCACGATGCTGCGGCGGAAGGTGGCCGATATCGAGGCGCTGCAACTGCGCCTTGCGCAGAGCCGGGCGCACCTGCTGGCCTTGATCGAGGATATCCAGGCGAAGCCGGAGGGCATTGATTGCGCGGCCAATTCACGGCGGGTACTGGACCGCGTACAGCGTGGCGAACTGGCACGGCCCACGCTGGCAGCCGGCGATGGTGCGTTGCTGCGGCCGGGCCGCCGCCGCACCGGCAGCGACTGACGACCCGGCGCGATGCTCAGTGGCTGCCGGCGACGGCGTGCTTGCGCTTCCTGTCCAGCATCACCGCCACACCCCACAGCAGCAGGCCGCCGAGGGCGGTGGCGGCGCCGACGTAGCCGGTGCTGGCCGGGCTGAAGCCGGCGCTGATCGCCATGCCGCCCAGCCACGGGCCCAGGGCATTGGCGGTGTTGAACGCAGCATGGTTGGAGGCGGCGGCAAGCGTCTGCGCTTCGCCGGCCACGTCCATCAGGCGGGTCTGCAGCACCGCCGCCAGCGCGCCCATGGTGCCGACAGTGATGATCATCGGGCCGATCGTCCACACCGACTGCGCCGCCAGCGGATACAGCAACAGCATCACGATCGACCACAGCAGCACCACGGCGGCGGCCTTGAAGTGGAACTTGTCCACCAGCCAGCCACCGGCGATGTTGCCGATGATCGCGCCGATGCCGAACACGCCCACCGCCAGCGGCATCCACGATTCGGCCACGCCGGTGACCTGCACCAGGGTCGGTGCCAGGTAGGTGAACACACAGAACATACCGGCGAAACCGACCGCACCGATCGCCAGCGCCAGCCACACCTGGGTGGTGTTGAAGGCGCGCAGTTCGCGCATCGGCGAGGTACGCACCTCGTCCGGATCGGGCAGCAGGAAGCGCGCGATCATCACCACGGTTGCGATGGCCAGCAGGCTGACCAGGGCGAAGGCGGTGCGCCAGCTCAGCTGCTGGCCCAGCCAGGTGGTCAGCGGATTGCCGACCAGGATCGCGATCGACAGGCCGAGCAGCACGCGCGACATCGCCTGGCCACGCTGGCCGGCGGGGCTGATCGCCGCAGCCACCAGCATCGCCACGCCGAAGTAGGCGCCATGCGGCAGGCCCGCGACGAAGCGCGCCAGCAGCATGGTGGCGTAGTTCGGCGCCAGCGCGCTGGCCAGGTTGCCGACGGCATAGAAGCCCATCAGCGCCAGCAGCAGCTTGCGGCGCGGGAAACTGGCGCCGACGAACGCCAGGATCGGCGCACCGACCACCACGCCGATGGCGTAGGCGCTGATCAGGTGACCGACCTGGGTTTCAGAGATCGACAGGCCCCGGCTGATCTCCAGCATCAGGCCCATGCTGGCGAACTCGCTGGTGCCGATGGCGAAGCCGCCCAATGACAGGGCAAGAATGATCAGGGTGCGCTGACGGGGCGTCAGCCGCGCAGCCAGGGAAGAGTTGGGGCTCATGCGGGGGCGCGATGGGGACGGGGAGCCACCCATTGTACTGCTGCACCGCAGCAGTGATCAGTGCCCATGGCCAAGAATCAGCGTTTGACCGGTGGTACCCGGGTTGCATCGGGCGGCGGTCAAGGCTGCACGTACATGTCGCTCCAGATGACGAAGGTCTCCGGTGTCATCTGTGCCTCCACTTCGGCACGCACGACTTCGCATACGGTGAGCAGCGCCGCCTGGCGTGGGTGCGGAGCGTCCTGGCCGCTGCCGGAGGTCACTTCAGGTTCGTTGGCCAGCGCTGCCAACGTGTGTGCTGCATCCATCAGCTGCAGCAGCCGTGTGGTTGCCGTAGCGGGTGTGGCGGTGGCCGCGCGTTGGCCGCCAAGGGCGACCAGCGCGGCGGCGTACTTGCTGCGCAGGCGGTCGGCCAGTGCCGGGGCGAGCTGCAGCAGCCGGCGCGGGTGGGCGTTGTCGGCGATGTCGGCCAGCTTCACCTTCAGGGCAAGTGGATGCTGGCGGATGCGCGCGTAGTACTGATCGGCATCAGCGGCGGTGTGCCGGCTGAGCAGGCTCACGGTGTCGCGGATCGGTGCCGGGAAGGCCTGCACCTGCGCCGCGTACTGGGGGCAGTCCTCGACCACGTCGTGCAGCCAGGCAGCCGCCTTGGCCATGTCATCGTCATGGATCGCCGCCGCCACGCGCGCCACGTGCTCGATATAGGGCTGGCCTGCCTTGTCCTGCTGCCCGGCGTGGGCCTGGCTGGCCAGCGCGCGTGCCTGTGCCACCCAGTCCATCGTTGGCTGCTGCATCGTCGGCTCCTGCGGATGAAAGATAAATTATCGCCCAATCGCGTTGGTGACGAGGTTGACCCGCCGCAGGCGGCTGGGTAACGTGCGCGTGCCTGCAGCACGCAGGTGCCTGCCGAGTGTGGTTTTTCATGTTGGAGATTGCCGTCATCGGATAACCCTTCCCGTGTGTCTGCCGGGAGTGGTTATCGAATGCGTGTTCCCCTGGCCGGGTGCCGTTGGCAGCCCGTGTCGTCCGCATTTCCGATTACGCAGGATCTCTCTTTCCATGAATATCTCCCGAGCGGAGCAGAGGACGTTGCACGTTCTCGCCCAGGGCGGCTGCATTTCCTTCAGCCGCGACGGCTCTGGCCGTGTCCGCAGCGTTGAATGCTTCAATCGTGAAGGCCTGTTGCTGAGCGATTGCACGCTGGCCGTCTTCAAGAAGCTGAAAAACAAGCGCCTGATCAGTTCGCATGACGGTCGTCCCTACCGCATCAACCGCGCCGGACTGGTTGCGGTGCGCCCGCAGCTGGACAATCGCTGATGCACGCCATGGCGACCCTTCCCTTCACCGCGTACCCGCTGGCCGGCTGCGCCGCATCGATCGAGGTGCCCCTTGAACTACACCCTCCGCAATGAAGCCGCGGCCGACATCGCCGCCATCCATGCGCTGACAGCCGCAGCCTTCGCTACCGCCGAGCACAGCAGCCATACCGAACACTTCATCGTCGATGCACTGCGCGCGCGTGGTGAGCTGGCGGTTTCGCTGGTGGCCGAGGTCGATGGCGAGCGGGTTGGCCATGTCGCGGTTTCGCCGGTGGCGATCAGCGATGGCAGCAGCGGCTGGTTCGGCCTCGGTCCGATTTCGGTACTGCCCGGATGGCAAGGGCAGGGCATCGGTGCGGCGTTGATGCGTGCCGCGCTTGACGCCCTGCGCCAGCAGGGAGCACGGGGCTGCGTGCTGCTGGGCGAGCCGGGCTACTACGGACGCTTTGGTTTCCGCGTCGAACCAGGCCTGATACTGCCAGGCGTGCCCGCGGAGTACTTCCAGGCCCTCTGCCTGCGCCCACCAATGGCGCAGGGCGTGGTGCAGTACTCACCGGCATTCGAGGCCACCTCCTGAGCCGGGCCTGGCGCGCTCCTGCTCAGGGCGCGCGCCAGGCGGTCGGTTCGGGTTGCGGCCTGGGAATGCGGTAGCCGCCGATATGCTCAAGCAGTTCGTTGGTACGGCGCTGTTCGACCAGTACCTCGCGCAGCAGATTGCGCACGGCGAAGATGGCGAACGGCACCAGGATCCAGACCAGGCTGATGCCCAGCGCGAACAGGGTCAACAGGGCTTTTGCGCCATCCATGCACGGCATTCCTTGATTCAAAGAAGCTACGCTAGCACGGGGCGGCTGCCGAAGGATGTCAGGCGCTATGCCGCAGATGGATCAACGGATACGGGCGGCCCTGCGAATCCACAGGTGAGCGTCCGGTTTCGATGAAGCCCATGCGCAGGTAGAAGCCCACGGCCTGCGCGTTCTGCGCGTTGACGTCGGTGCTCAGCTGCGGATGCAGGGCCAGTGCATGCTGCAGCAGCTGCCGGCCGATGCCGGTGCCACGCACGTCCGGGTCGATGAACAGTGCTTCCATGTGGCTGCCGTCGATCAGCATGAAACCCAGCGGGCGGTCCTGTGCATCAGCGGCGACGGTCATCGGTGCCTGCGGCAGGAAGCCGGCCACTTCGGCATCGATGGCCTGGCGGTCTTCGGCGCTGAGGAAGTCGTGGGTGGCGTCGACGGCGCGACGCCACAGGTCGACGAGGGCGGCGCCGTCGTCGGCGCGCGAGGGGCGCAGGGTGGTCATGGGTCACCAAGGTGCTTCGGAAGAATGTGCAGTATGCAGATTCCGGGCGATGGCTGCAGGCGTGGATTCATTCCCCGTTGCGATGGCGGATGAAGGGGCCGAACGCGGTTGCGTCCGCACGAAGCACCACGCCGTCCTCGAAGTCCTCGCTGTCATTGAACGGCACGCTCGGCCATTGTTGCCAGTGCGCCAGCCGTTCGCGGTAGTTGCCGGTGGCGGCCTTCAGCGCGGCATCGTGCGCCTGCACGCGTTCGGGTGGAAGCCCGGAACGCACGCCATGCACCACATGCGGCTGCATCACCTCGAAGCCGACGTAGCGCAGGCTGTACATCAACGGCCACAGCAGCAGCCGGGTGTCGCCCTCGCGGCCGTCCACCGCGCATGCCCGCGCCGATGACCCGGTGGTGACACTCAGCAACGCGCGCTTGCCGCGCATCACGCCGTGCTCGTGGCGCTGCCGGCTGTTGTAGATCGGTCCGTAGACCAGCACGCGGTCCAGCCAGCCCTTCAGCATGGCCGGCGCCGCGAACCACCATAGCGGAAACTGCAGGATCAGCAGGTCGGTGGCCTGCAGCAGGCGCAGGTGGCGCTGCACCTCGGCCGGTAGCTGTCTCTGTTCGGCGCTGTGGCGCTGCTCGCGCTGTGCATCGAAGTGGCCGGGCTGCAGGCGCTGCGGATGGTGATGGGCCGCTTCCAGCGGATCGAAGGCATCCGCGTACAGGTCGATCATGTCCACCCGCAGGCCTTGATGCTGCAGCTGCTCGGTTGCCTGGGCAGCCAGATGGGCATTGAACGAGCGCGGTTCGGGATGGGCCAGCAGGATCAGGGCGTGCATGCGGAAAGGACGTGTTGGAGTGTGCGACCATCCTGGCGAGCCCGGCGTACTCCGGCAATTACGCACCTTGAGGTAACCATGGCCTTTCCCGGCGACGTCTATGCGGCGGACTGCTCGGCGCGCGATGCGCTGGCGCTGATCTCCGGCAAGTGGGTGATGCTGCTGTTGCCTGCCTTGGCGCAGGGACCGATGCGCAATGGCGCGCTGCTGCGGAAGATCGAAGGCCTCTCGCAGAAAGTGCTGACCCAGACCCTGCGGCAACTGGAGCGCAATGGCCTGGTCGAGCGCTGCGACCACGGCAGCAAGCCGCTGCACGTGGAGTACCGGCTGACCGAGGTCGCGCGCAGCCTGGTCGACACGCTGGCTGCGCTGGACCGTTGGGCCGAGCACAACTTCCCCGTGCTGGATGCGGCCCGCGATCGCTTCGACGCGCGTTAGCGACGCCTGCACGAAGCGGGGCGTACACTAGCGCCCCGGCGGCCATCCTGGCCCAGCAACGACGCGAGAACCGCCATGACCGACACCCTGGGTGTACCGGTGCACGACGCCGATGAGCACTGGATGCGCCATGCGCTGGCGCTGGCCGAGCGCGCGCAGCGCGAGTTCGATGAGATTCCGGTGGGGGCGGTGCTGGTCGGCGCCGATGGCCGGCTGCTGGGCGAAGGCTGGAATCTCAACATCGCCTCGCATGATCCCAGTGCGCATGCCGAGATCGTGGCCATGCGGGCGGGGGGCAGGCTGCTGGCCAATCACCGGCTGCTAGGCAGCACCCTGTACGTGACCCTGGAGCCGTGCGCGATGTGCGCGATGGCGATCGTGCATGCGCGCGTCTCGCGCCTGGTCTACGGGGCCAGCGACCCCAAGACCGGGGCGTGTGGCAGCGTGTTCGATCTGCTCGGCGACGCCCGCCACAATCACCGCGTCGAGATCCACGGCGGCGTCCTGGCCAAGGAAGCCAGCACGCGGCTGACCAATTATTTCCGTGCCAAGCGGGGCAAGCCGCCGCTGCTGCTGGAAGACCACGCCGACGAGGGCTGAACGGCGAACGGGTATGATGGGCGCCTCTTTCCCTATCCGGTAGGCCGCGCGCCTGCCCAGCAACGAGGCGACACAATGGCGGACAACGGCGCGGCCAACGAACGACTGATCTGGATCGACCTGGAAATGACCGGGCTGGATACCGACAACGATTCGATCATCGAGATTGCCACCGTGGTCACCGACGCCCAGCTCAACGTGCTGGCCGAAGGACCGGAGTTCGCCATTCATCACCCGGTGGAAACACTGGAGGCGATGGATGAGTGGAACCGCAACCAGCACCGCCGTTCGGGCCTGTGGCAGCGCGTGGTGGACAGCACCACCACGCTTGGCCAGGCCGAGGCGCAGACGGTGAACTTCCTGGCACAGTGGATTCCGGCCGGCCTGTCGCCGATGTGCGGCAACTCCATCTGCCAGGACCGCCGTTTCCTGCACCGCCAGATGCCGCGCCTGGAGAAGTACTTCCATTACCGCAACCTGGACGTGTCCACGGTGAAGGAACTGGCCAAGCGCTGGGCGCCGACCGTGGCCGCCGGGGTCGGCAAGAACAGCAACCACACCGCGCTGAGCGATGTGCACGACTCGATCGCCGAGCTGCGCCACTACCGCCGGTTCATGGGCGCACTGTCGGGCCTGCCGACGCCTTGACCGGCACTACGCGCCGTTCAACTTCCTGGCGCTAAGATCGGCGCCATGAACGAGCCCATCCTGCTCCCCCGCGACATCGCCCACGATGCCCGCGACTGGTCCGACCTGCAGCGGGCGGTAACCCTGCTGGAAGCGCCGACCCTGACCGCGCGCATGGCCAACCTGGTCGGCACGCCACTGGAATTCGCGGTGAAGGCGCTGCCCAAGGCGGTCTCCGGCCGTATCCATGGCGCGGTGCAGGCGGCGCTGTCCAAGTCGGCGCAGGCGGCGCTGTGGAGCATGGACAACAGCCCCGGCAAGGGCGCCTCCACGCGCTGGCACAAGCTGGCAGCGGCGACCTCGGGCGCGGTGGGCGGGGCCTTTGGCTTCGCTGCACTGTTCATCGAGCTGCCGGTGTCGACCACCATCATGATGCGCGCGGTGGCCGACGTGGCCCGCAGCGAGGGCTTTGACCTCTCCGAGTTCAGTACCCGCCAGGCCTGCCTGGAGGTGTTCGCGCTGGGCGGCAACTCGCCGCGCGATGACGCCAGCGAGACCGGCTACTACCTGGCCCGTGGCTTCACCACCGACGTGATGCGGCACCTGTCGGCCGAACTGGCCGGGCGCGTGGTGACCGGTCGCGACCTGACCCTGGGCGTGGCGCCGAAGGAAGCCGGCAAGCTGCTGGCGAAGATGGTGGAGAAGGTGGCCGCCCGTTTCGGCGTGGTGGTCACCGAAAAGTTCGCCGCACAGGCGGTGCCGATCGTGGGTGCGGCAGCCGGTGCAACGCTCAACACCATGTTCACCGATTACTACCAGGACATGGCGCGCGGCCACTTCATCGTGCGCCGGCTGGAACGCAAGTACGGCGAAGACGTGGTGCGCGCCTGCTACGACCGGGTGGCGCACGGTGGCGTGTTGATCGAGCCGACGCTGTAGCCGGCTCGGGGGTCAGAGCCCTTTGCGTCGCAAAGGGATCCGACCCCGGGCCAGGCCATCCTTGCCTGCCGGGCACAACTGTTTTGCCACGATGCGCCTGTTGTGCTGCGGGCTCCATCCCCATCCTTGCCGGTACTCCCCCCGCAAGAGATTGCCGCCATGCTGTTCACCCCCCACCGCCTGGGCGCCCTGACCCTGCCCAACCGCATCGTGATGCCGCCGATGACACGCTCGCGCGCAGCGCACGGCAACGTCGCCACCGCGGATATGGCCGCCTACTACGCGCAGCGTGCAAGCGCCGGCCTGATCGTCAGCGAGGGTACCCAGATCAGCCCGCAGGGCCAGGGTTACGCCTGGACGCCCGGCATCCACAGCGATGAGCAGGTGCAGGGCTGGCGCCAGGTGACGGATGCCGTGCATGCCGCCGGCGGTCGGATCTACGCGCAGCTGTGGCACGTCGGCCGGGTTTCGCACGTGGCGCTGCAGCCGGGTGGCGTGGCGCCGGTGTCTTCCTCGGCGTTGCTGGCCGATGGCGTGAAGGTCTTCGTCGACCCGACCGGCGCAGGCCCCGATGCCGGTGTGGGCGAAATGATCCAGCATTCGATGCCGCGTGCACTGGCCGAGGATGAGATTCCGGGCATCATCGCCGACTACGCGCAGGCCGCCCGCAATGCGCTCGCTGCTGGCTTCGATGGCGTCGAACTGCACGGTGCCAATGGCTACCTGATCAACCAGTTCATCGACTCGCAGGCCAACCAGCGCACCGACGGCTACGGTGGCGCATTGCAGAACCGGCTGCGCTTCCTGCGCGAGGTGGTGCAGGCGGTGGTGGCGGTGGCCGGTGCTGAGCGCGTCGGCGTGCGCCTGGCGCCGCTGACCACCCTGCAGGGCGCGGTGGACGATACGCCGCAGGCGACTTACCTGGCGGCCGCGCACCTGCTGGGCGAACTTGGCGTGGGCTACCTGCATATCGCCGAGGCCGACTGGGATGATGCGCCGGTGATGCCGGTCGCGTTCAAGCAGGCGCTGCGCATGGTCTACCCGGGCACGCTGATCTATGCCGGCAAGTACACCGCCGAGCGCGCCGAGCAGGCGCTGTCTGAAGGCTGGGCCGACCTGATCGGCTTCGGCCGGCCGTTCATCGCCAATCCGGATCTGCCGGAGCGCCTGCGCGCAGGTGCTGAATTGAACCCACCGGACCGGGCGACGTTCTTCGGCGGTGGTGTGGTCGGGTTCATTGATTATCCGGCGTTGGAAGCGGCCGTCGAGGCCTGACGCCGATGGCCGGTCTGCGCGGTTCCTGGTAGTGCCGGCCGCTGGCCGGCATTCCCGGTGCTGCCTGTGGTGATGCCGGCCAGCGGCCGGCACTACCGTTGTGCGTCAGGGCTTGTCGCGCACCAGTGCATCGGCCTCGACCACGCCGCCATCCTTGCCATGCAGGTACAGGTGCATGTCCTGCTGCGGGTACGGAATGTTGATGCCGGCCTTGTCGAAGCCCAGCTTGAGCTGTTCCAGCAGCGTGACCTTGGTGCCGAACCAGTCGGCCGACTTCACGTAGCAGCGGATGCCCAGGTTGATGGCGTGCGCGCCCAGCTCGTACACCACCACGTCCGGTACCGGCGTCTGCAGCACGCGCGGATCGGCCTTCATCAGTGCCAGCGCGGTGTCGCGCGCCAGCTGGATGTTGTCTTCGTAGCCGATGCCGATCACCAGCTCGACACGGCGGGTCGGTTCGGCGGTCAGGTTGATGATCGGTGCGGCGGTGATCAGCGTGTTCGGAATGGTGGTGTGCTGGTTGTCGGCGCCGGTGATGACGGTCTGGAAGATGCGCACTTCGCGCACAGTGCCGGTCTGCCCGGCCACGGTCACCACATCGCCGACCCGGAACGGGCGCAGCGTCACCAGCATCACGCCCGATGCGATGTTGGACAGCGAATCCTTCAGCGCCAGGCCCACGGCCAGGCCGGCGGTACCGAGTACGGCCAGCAGCGGGGTGATCTGCACGCCCAGCATGCCGATCGCCAGCACCACCACGATCACCAGCGATGCGACGTACACCACGTTGCGCAGGAAGTTGCCGAGCATCGGGTCCACGCCCATGCGCGCGGTGGCGCGCGGCATCGCATTGGACAGTCGCCGCGAGATCCACATGCCGACCAGCAGCACCACGATCGCAGCCAGCAACGGCAAGCCATAGGTTTCCAGCAGGCGCTCCCAGTCGAGTGAATGGAACCAGGGTGTTGCGGCGGGGGCGGGCGCTGCGGCGGCGATCATGCGGAAGTCCTTTGCTGCTGGGGAAGTCTGCGCGGGGCAGGGCGTGCGTGGACGCCAGAAACACGAAGCCCCGCAGAGGCGGGGCTTGCGTGCAGCAGCAGTATGGGCCGACGCCGATGAACACGACGTCAGCCTGCGGCCTTCAGGGCATCAGCCGTTGGCCTTCAGCTTGGCCAGGCGCAGCCAGGTGTCGACCACGGTGTCCGGGTTCAGCGACACCGACTCGATGCCTTCCTGCATCAGCCACTCGGCCAGATCCGGATGATCGGACGGGCCCTGGCCGCAGATGCCGACGTACTTGCCCTTGGCACGTGCCGATTTGATCGCCATCGACAGCAGCTTCTTCACCGCCGGGTTACGTTCGTCGAACAGGTGCGCGACGATCGACGAATCGCGGTCCAGGCCCAGGCTGAGCTGGGTCAGGTCGTTGGAGCCGATCGAGAAGCCGTCGAAGATCTCCAGGAACTCATCGGCGAGCAGTGCGTTGGACGGCACTTCGCACATCATGATGATCTTCAGGCCGTTCTCGCCCTGCTTCAGGCCGTTCTGTTCCAGCACCTCGATGACCTTGCGGCCTTCTTCCAGGGTGCGCACGAACGGAATCATGACCCACAGGTTGTCCAGGCCCATTTCGTTGCGCACGCGCAGCACGGCCTTGCACTCCAGCGCGAAGGCGGCCGAGAAGCTCGGGTCGACGTAACGGCTGGCGCCGCGGAAGCCGATCATCGGGTTCTCTTCGTGCGGCTCGTAGTTGCTGCCGCCGATCAGGTTGGCGTACTCGTTGGACTTGAAGTCCGACAGGCGCACGATCACGGCGTTCGGCGCGACCGAGGCGGTGAGGGTGGCGATGCCTTCGGCCAGGCGGTCCACGTAGAAGCTGACCGGATCACCGTAGCCGGCGATCTTCTCGTCGATCTTCTTCTTGGTCGCCGCGTCCTGGCGGTCGTACTCCAGCAGCGCGTTCGGGTGGATGCCGATGTGGCTGGCGATGATCATTTCCAGGCGGGCCAGGCCGATGCCGGCGTTCGGCAGCTGGCCGAAGTCGAAGGCACGTTCCGGGTTGGCCACGTTCATCATGATCTTCAGCGGTGCCGGCGGCATGTTGCCCAGATCGGTGGTGGTGCGCTCGAAGCCGAGCTTGCCTTCGTAGATGAAGCCGGTATCGCCTTCAGCGCAGCTGACGGTGACCAGCTGGCCATCTTCGATGACCTTGGTGGCGTTGCCCGAACCGACCACGGCCGGCACGCCCAGCTCGCGCGCGATGATCGCGGCGTGGCAGGTGCGGCCACCGCGGTTGGTGACGATGGCCGAGGCGCGCTTCATCACCGGTTCCCAGTCGGGGTCGGTCATGTCGGCGATCAGCACGTCGCCCGGCTGCACGCGGTTCATGTCGTCCAGCGTCTTGACCACGCGGGCCACGCCCGAACCGATCTTGGCACCGACGGCGCGGCCCTCGGCCAGCACGTTGCCGCCCTTTTCGGTCAGCGCGAAGCGCTCGATCTGGGTGGCGTGGCTGCGCGACTTCACCGTTTCCGGGCGCGCCTGCACGATGAACAGCTTGCCGCTGACACCGTCCTTGGCCCACTCGATGTCCATCGGGCGGCCGTAGTGCTTCTCGATGACCAGCGCTTGCTTGGACAGTTCCTGCACGTCCTCGTCGCTGATCGAGAATGTGTTGCGCAGCTCGGCCGGGGTGTCCTCGATCCTGACGCGCTCGCCGGGGACATCCGAATACACCATGCGGATCGCCTTGCTGCCGAGCGAGCGGCGCAGGATCGCCGGCTTGCCGGCCTGCAGGGTGGGCTTGTAGACGTAGTACTCGTCCGGGTTGACCGCGCCCTGCACGACCATTTCGCCCAGGCCGAACGACGAGGTGACGAACACCACGTCGCGGAAGCCGGATTCGGTGTCCAGGGTGAACAGCACGCCGGAGGAACCGACGCCCGAACGCACCATCAGCTGCACGCCCGCCGACAGGAACACGTCTTCATGCTTGAAGCCGTGGTGCACGCGGTAGGCGATGGCACGGTCGTTGTACAGCGAGGCGAACACTTCCTTGACCTTGTGCACGACATCGTCGGCACCGGTGACGTTGAGGAAGGTTTCCTGCTGGCCGGCGAAGGACGCATCCGGCAGATCCTCGGCGGTGGCCGACGAGCGCACGGCCACGGCCACGTCGCCGCCGCCGTTGTCGGCGCTCAGCTGGGCGTAGGCCGTGCGGATGTCCTGGTCCAGCTGCGGCTGCAGCGGGGCATCGATCACCCAGGTGCGGATTTCCTTGCCCGCAGCGGTCAGCGCGTTGACGTCCTCGACGTCCAGCGTGGCCAGCTTGTCGAAGATGCGCTTGGACAGATCGTTGTGCGCGATGAAGTCCTTGAAGGCTTCAGCGGTGGTGGCATAACCGCCCGGCACCGACACGCCCAGACCGGCAAGGTTGCCGATCATCTCGCCCAGCGACGAATTCTTGCCGCCTACGCGGGCCAGGTCGGCCAGACGCAGTTCGTGCAACCACAGGATGTTCTCGTTCAAGCGCGATGCTCCGTTTGGCCATCGCCCGAGGCGGGCTGGAATGGCCGCGTCCGTAGGAAGAAGCCGATATGATGCCGGGCAGACCACCGTCGGCACAAGCTTGTGCTGACGGCCTTTTTAGGCTTCGTAGGGGGTAAAAGCGCGCATGTCGACCATCCGTCCGGTGTTCTACGTTTCCGATGGAACCGGTATCACCGCTGAAACCATTGGGCATAGCCTGCTGACCCAGTTCTCCGGGTTCAGCTTCATTACCGACCGCATGTCGTTTGTCGACGACCCCGAAAAGGCGCGTGAAGCCTGTGCCCGGATCCAGGCGGCAGGGGAGCGGTACCAGGTCCGGCCGATCGTGGTGAACTCCTGCGTGGACCAGAGCCTGAGCCTGATCCTGGCCGACAGCGGGGCACTGATGCTGGATGTGTTCGCACCGTTCATCGAGCCGCTGGAACGCGAGCTGGCCAGCCCGCGCCTGGCCCGGGTCGGCCAGGCCCACGGCATGGTCGATTTCGACACCTACCACCGCCGCATCAACGCGATGAACTTCGCCCTGACCCATGACGACGGCATCGCGGTGAACTACGACGATGCCGACGTGATCCTGGTGGCGGTGTCGCGCGCCGGCAAGACGCCCACCTGCATCTACCTGGCCCTGCATTACGGCGTGCGCGCGGCCAACTACCCGCTGACCGATGAAGACCTGGAAAGCGACCGCCTGCCGCCGCGCCTGCGCAACTACCGGCGCAAGCTGTTCGGGCTGACCATCGACCCGGACCGCCTGCAGCAGATCCGCCAGGAACGGCGCCCGAATTCGCGCTACGCCAACCTGGATACCTGCAAGCGCGAGGTCGCCGCGGCCGAAGTGATGTTCCAGATGGAGCGCATTCCGACCCTGAGCACCACCCACACCTCGATCGAGGAAATTTCCAGCAAGGTGCTGGCCACGCTGGGGCTGCAGCGCGAACTGTATTGATTGTGGTCTGGTAGAGCCGGCCGCTGGCCGGCTGGCTGATGAACCCTCGGCCGCGACGGTGGGCTGCCGGCCAGCGGCCGGCACTACCGAGGGGTTGGCTTGGCCGTGTGCGCCCCCACGTTGAAGCACCAACGTGTAGGATCGACCCATGGCCCGAGCCTTGCCCCGCACCGAACGCATTCCCCGCCTGAGCCGGCTGAGCTGGCTCATGGGCCTGTACGCGGAAAACTACCGCCACCTGGTGCGCCTGTTCGCCCCGGCCGAGCTGGTTGCGGGCAGCTACATCTCTTCGGTGGGTGATGGCCTGGACGTGCGCCTGGACGTGATCGAATGCCACCGCTACACGGTGGAACTGCGTCTGACCTACGACCTGGCCGACCCGGTCACCGGCGAGCCAGATCCGTCGGCCTATGTGCGCCTGTACCGCGACGCGCGCCAGGCTGAGACCACCCACTGCTACGTCGGCCGCCGCTGGCAGGACACGATGGGCCTGTATCCGCCGCCGGCAGAGCTGATCAGCCACCGCATGCGGATGAACACCTTCCTCGGCAAGTGGCTGGAATACCTGGCCGAGCGCGGCCATGGCGTCGCCACCCTGCGTCGCGATCCCGACGGCACCCCCACGCCGGCCGAGCGCCGTCTGTCGCTGGTGCGCTGATCGGCCATAATCCGGGGCTGACCTGCCGCTGGATGCTGCCCCATGCCGTACACCCCGATCGTCGCCACCCTGGGCTACGTGCTTTCGCCGGATCGTCGCCAGGTGCTGATGATCCACCGCAATACCCGCCCGGGAGACCACCACCTGGGCAAGTACAACGGGCTGGGCGGCAAGATCGAAGCGGACGAGGACGTGGCCGCCAGCATGCGCCGCGAGATCCAGGAGGAGGCCGGCATCGACTGCACCGGCATGCGCCTGCGCGGCACCATCAGCTGGCCCGGCTTCGGCAAGCACGGCGAGGATTGGCTCGGCTTCGTGTTCGTCATCGATGGCTTCGAAGGCACTCCGCACGGTGGCAACCACGAAGGCACGCTGGAGTGGGTGGACCTGGACAAGCTGGACACGCTGCCCATGTGGGAGGGCGACCGCCATTTCCTGCCGCTGGTGTTCGATGCCGACCCGCGCCCGTTCCACGGCGTGATGCCGTACAAGGACGGCCGCATGGTGAGGTGGTCCTTCAGCCGGCTGTGACCCGGCGAATCGGGTGGGTGCCAACCTTTCGGGCGGGTGCCAACCTTCGTTGGCACGCTCTTCCGGCCAATTAATACCCGGGCAATATTGACAGTCGCAAATTACCCGGGCAATATTTGCGCATCGCCTCCGATGCCCTTGCCATGCCTGCGTCTCGACTTCCTCCGTTCAGCTGTTTCGACGGCCATCGCCTGGTGGCGTCCGGTACCCCGGAAGTCGCCGCGTTGGCGCTGAAACAGCTGCGCGCCGACAACGCCACCGGTCCGCTGCTGGTGTTCGACAACGCCACCGGCCGCACCCGCGATTTCGATACGCGCGGCACGGATGCGCAGCTGCTGGCGCGGGTGGCCGAGGCGTTCCCGCCGGCCGTGGAAGCGGATCCGGAAACCCCGTTCGACGATACGCCTGCAACCCCACGCGGCCGCGGTCGACCCAAGCTGGGCGTGGTTGCCCGCGAAGTGACACTGCTGCCGCGCCATTGGGCGTGGCTGGCCGAACAGCCGGGTGGGGCATCGGTGGTGCTGCGCAGACTGGTGGAATCGGCCAGCCGAGCTGGCGCGGACAGGGACCGGCAGCGTCGGGACAGCGAGCGTGCCTATCACTTCCTGCAGACCATCGGCGGCGACCTGCCGGGCTTCGAGAACGCCATCCGCCTCCTGTTCGCGCATGACCGCGCGGGTTTTGAAACGGCATTGCATGCGTGGCCCGACGACGTGCGCACGCATGCCCTGCGCCTGGCGTTCGATGACCCTGCCGGCACTGCCGACGGCTGAAACACCCCGCGCTCGCTGAGCGACCGCTTCACCTGATCGCGGGCCACGGCCCGTTCCCTTCGTGCGCGCTCTTTGCTGGCTGAAATGCCGGGCAGGGCAGCGCCTTGCCCAGAGACGCCGATGACCACTCCTGCACCTTCGATTCCGCCGGTCGCCCCACCGCTGTGGCGCACCTATCTGACCCTGCTGCTTCCGATGCTGCTGACCAATGCGCTGCAGCTGGCCGCAGGCACGCTGGACAACATCTATCTGGGGCACCTGCTTGGCACGCAGGCCGTGGCCGCCGCCGCCGCATTCTTCCCGGCCTTCTTCCTGCTGCTGGCGTTGGTGATGGGCCTGGCGACCGGTGCGATGGTGCTGATCGGCCAGGCCTGGGGCGCCGGTCGGCCACATCAGGCGCGAGCGGTGGCAGGCAGCGCGGTGGCGCTGGTGCTGTCGTTGTCGGTGCTGGTGATGGCGGCGGGCGGCCTCTTCGCGCCGCAGCTGCTGGCAGCACTGGGTACGCCGGCACCGATCCTGGACGAGGCCATCGCCTATGCACGCGTGCTGTTGCTTGGGTCGCCGACCTTCTTCCTGCTGTGGCTGGCGACCGCCGTAAGCCGCGCGGTGGGCGATGCGAAGACGCCGTTGCACGCGCTGCTGCTGGCCACAGCGGTGGGCCTGTTGTGCACGCCGCTGCTGATCCTGGGTTGGGCCGGCCTGCCGCGGCTGGGGGTGGCCAGTGCGGCGGTCTCGGCGGTGTTTGCTTCGCTGCTGGCCCTGGTCTGGTTGCTGTGGCGCTGGCATCGTCTGGCGCACCCGCTGGCACCGGGCCACGATCTGCTGCGCGCCATCCGCTTCGATCGGGGGCTGATCCGCTCGATGCTGCGCATCGGCGTACCGTCCTCGCTACAGATGTTCAGCCTGGCCATTGCCGAGATCGTGTTGCTGGGCTGGATCAACCGCTACGGCTACACGGCCACGGCGGCCTACGGTGCGGTCAACCAGTTGATGAGCTGGGTGCAGTTGCCAGCCATGTCGCTGGGCATCACCGCCACCATCCTCGCGGCCCACGCGATGGGCGCGGGGCGTGCGGCGCGGTTGCCGGCCATCGCCCGCACCGGCGTGCTGTTGGGGCTGATGTTGCTGGCGGCGGTGGTGATGCTGGTGATGGCATTGGCGCCCTGGCTGAGCGGCCTGATCCTGGCGGCGCCGGAGGTGCGCGAGCTGGCCACGCTGCAGCTGCGTACGGTGGTCTGGGGCGTGCTGGCAATGGGGGTTGCCGGGGTGCTGGTGGGGGTGATGCGTGGCAGCGGGACCGTACTGCTGCCGGCGCTGCTGGGCATGTCCGCGGTGCTGCTGCTGGAGCTGCCGTTGGCGATGTGGCTGCAGGCGCGGCATGGGCTGGCCGGGCTGTGGTGGGCGTGGCCGCTGGGGTTGCTGGCGATGCTGGTGATGCAGGTATTCTGTTTCGCGCGTTGGCGGCGACGGGTGCAAGGCGGGTAATACCGACTGCAGGCCGGCAACCTGTAACGTTCCGGGCAGCCGGCCAGCGGCCGGCTCTACCACGCGGCCGGATCACGGTCGTTGCGGCGGCTGCGCTGGGCCGGCCACTGGTGATGCAGGTGTTCTGTGTTGCTCGCTGGCGGCGGGTGCAGGCTGGGTAGTGCCGGCCGCTGGCCGGCAACGCGGAACGGTCGGGGCAGCCGGCCGGCTGCCGGCTCTACCACGTCAGCGCCGCTGCGCCAGCAGCAGATGGAAGTGCTTTTCGCGGGCCTGGCCATCGTTGCCGGGCGCGGTTTCGCGGTGGCTGCGCCAGGCAGAAACGCCGAACCCGGCGACACGCAGCGCCAGCTCCACTGCATCCAGCTCGTGCAGCTGGAAATCGGCGGTGAACGGCAGGCTGCGCATGAAGGCGGCATCGCCGAAGGCCAGGCATAGCCGGCCCCCCCGGCGCACGACCCGCGCCAGTTCGTCCAGCACCGGCGCCAGGTCTGGCCAGAAGTACAGGGTGTTGACTGCCAGGGCCGCGTCCATCGCGGCATCGGCGATCGGCAGGGCATGGGCGTCGCCATGGCGCATCCCGGCGCGCTCGGCCAGCCCGGCGGCGGCGAGTTGCCGGTTGCCGGCCTCGACCATGGCGGTGGACAGCTCGATGCCCAGGTAGCGGCTGTCGCTGGCCTGCAGAAGCAACGGCGCAAACGCAGCGTTGCCGGGGCCGATCTCCAGCGCCCGTTCGCCAGACGTTACCGCCAGCAGACCGATCGCAGCGCGGTTGAGCGCACCGTTGCTGCGGTTCATCGATTCGGCCACCGCCTGCGCGGCGTCGCCATGGGGCTGCCGCAGCTGTGCGGCCAGGGTGGAAGCATCCAGCATCATCATCATCGTCCGTCGCGGAAATCTGGACGTGGCGGCGGCGGGGTCCGCCGACGACCATAGCGCTGCCTTCGCAGCTTGGGAAGTAGGGGAACCCCGCTTCAGGGTGATGAGGAAATGTCCAGCGTCGCAGTCAGTGAGATCTGGTTGTCCACAGGGGGTGTGGATTACGCGTGGGCAACTTTGTGGATAAGCGGCGACAGGCGCCACCCCCCTAGGCTGTCAAGATGGGTGGCGAAAAATTCACCGCAAGTGAGGACAGGTGAGGGAGCGGTGAAGGACCGGCGCGGCCAGCGCTGTCGCCAGCGGCGGCGCTCGCGGTAACCTGTGGGCCTTGATGCTCCGTGAGACCCCATGAAACGTCACTTCTCGATGCTGCGCGAATTCCAGCTGGCCGACTGGTTCACCCTGGCCAATGCTTTCTGCGGCACCGGTGCGGTGTTCGCCGCAATGCGCTTCCTGCAGGACGGCGAGCGCGGCTACCTGATGTTCGGCATGGCACTGATCCCGCTGGCCTTCATTTTCGACGCGCTGGACGGGCGCATCGCGCGCTGGCGCAAATCCAGCTCCACCCTGGGCCGCGAGCTGGATTCGCTGTCGGACGTGATCTCCTTCGGCGTGGCCCCGGCTGCATTGGCCTATGCCTGCGGCATGCAGGGCGGGTGGGACTGGCTGGTGCTGAGCTATTTCGTCTGCTGCGGCGTCAGCCGCCTGGCGCGCTACAACGTCACCGCCGAGGCAATGACGGGCGACGAGGGCAAGGTCACGTATTTCGAGGGCACCCCGATCCCGACCAGCCTGGTACTGGTGATCGTGCTGGCGATCGCAGCAGGCACCGGCGCCATCGGCCAGGAGATCTGGTTCGGCCAATGGCAGATCGGCCCGTGGCAGCTGCATCCGATGGTGCTGCTGTTCGCCCTGTCCGGGTCGCTGATGATCAGCAAGACCCTGCGTATTCCCAAGCCATGACCCAGCCCTGCGGAGGCCTGCGATGACCAGCTCGGCCCACGATGCCGGCAGCAGCGATTTCGAAGCCCTGGCCCGGCAGTACTTCGGCGCCTGGGGAGATGCCCTGCGCCACGCGGCGACGCCTGGCGCCCCGGCTGGCGATGGCCCGGGCAGCTGGCAGCGGCTGTTCGACGGGTGGGGCCAGCTGTTGCCCGAACAGGGGCCGGGCGCGCCGGAAGACGCGGTGCGCCGGTTCCGCGAACAGGCCGGTAGCTGGTACGGCACCATGCAGGAGGTGGCCGCGCGATTCGCCGGCCGCGACGCCAGCAGCGCTGATGTGGCCCAGGCCTGGCGCGAGGCGGTGCAGGGGCAGGGCGATGGCATGCTGCAATGGATGCTGCAGGGCGCTCGTGGCAGCACCCACGCCGGCGCCGCCGTGCCCGAATTCGCCGCCTGGCTGCAGCAGTTCCAGCTGCAGGCGGGCCCTTGGCTGCAGAGCCCTGCGTTTGGTCCGGGCCGCGAGCACCAGGCGCGCTGGCAGGCGCTGCTGCGCGCGCAGGAGGAATACCAGCAGCATTCGCGCGCCTACGTCGAGCAGATCAAGCAGGCGCTGGACGAGGCCTTCGCGTTGTTCGAGCAGCGCCTGGCCCAGCACGAGCAGCCCGGCAGCCAATTGACCAGCGCCCGCGCGATGTTCGACCTGTGGATCGAAGTAGCCGAAGAGGCCTACGCCAAGGTCGCCATGTCCGAGCCGTTCCAGCAGGTGTATGCCTCGCTGGGCAACGCACAGATGCGCCTGCGCGCCGGCCTGCAGCGCGAGGTGGAACAGATGAGTGAGCGTATCGGCCTGCCGACCCGCCGCGAGATGGACGCCGCGCACCGCCGCATCGCCGAGCTGGAGCGCAGCCTGCGTCGGCTGCAGGCGCAGGTGGCGGTGCTGGCGGGTACCGCCACCGTGGATCCCGTGGCGCAGCCGGCCCCGGCGAAAGTGAAGCCGGCCGCGCGCAAGGCTGCGAAGAAGGCCGCACCTGCCAACAAGGCAGCCCTCAGCAAGGCGCCTGCAAAGAAAGTGCCCGCAACGAAGGCGCCTGCGAAGAAGGCCGCCGCCCGCACCTCGTCACGGACGCGTGACCGATGAAGGGACCGCTGGGCTTCAACGCCGACGACCTGATGCAGGAAACCCTAGCCATGCAGCGCAAGCTGCTGGAAGGGCTTACGCTGCTGCCGCAGGTGGAGGACGTGGATTATGGCGTGACCGCCCGCGAGGAAGTCTGGCGCGACGGCAAGGTGGTGCTGTACCGCTTCGTCGGCGAACAGGCGCCGACCCGGCGCACGCCGTTGCTGATCGTCTACGCGCTGGTCAACCGGCCGTACATGGTCGATCTGCAGGCTGATCGCTCACTGGTGCAGAAGCTGCTGGCGCTGGGCCAGGACGTGTACGTGCTGGACTGGGGCTACCCGGACCGCTCCGAGCGCTTCCAGACCCTGGAGGATTATCTGCTGCGCTATATCGATGGCGCGGTGGACGTGCTGCGCCAGCGCAGTGGTGGACCGGTCGACCTCCTCGGCATCTGCCAGGGCGGCGTGTTCGCGCTGTGCTACGCCGCGCTGCGCCGGCACAAGCTGGGCAAGCTGATCACCATGGTCACCCCGGTCGATTTCCAGACCGCCGACAACATGCTCTCGCACTGGGCACGGCAGGTGGATGTGGACCTGCTGGTCGACACGCTGGGCAACATCCCCGCCGATCTGATGAATGCCAGCTACCTGATGCTCAAGCCGTTCCGCCTGAACGTGCAGAAGTACGTGGGCCTGCTCGACATCCTCGATGACAAGGCCGCGCTGGAGGATTTCCTGCGCATGGAAAAGTGGATCTTCGACTCACCGGATCTGGCAGGCGAAGCGTTCCGTGACTTCATCAAGCAGTTCTACCAGGGCAATGGATTGGTGAACGGCACGGTGCGGATCGGCGAGGAGGCGGTGGATCTGTCGCAGGTGACCCTGCCGGTGCTGAACATCTACGCCGAGCAGGACCATCTGGTGCCGCCGGATGCGTCGCGCGCGATGCGCGGGCGTCTGGGCACCGGGGACTACACCGAGTCCAGTTTCCGCGGCGGCCATATCGGCATTTATGTGTCCGGTCGCGCACAGCGCGAAGTGCCGGCCACCATTGATGGCTGGCTGAAGGCACGCGACCTGTAGAGTCGAGCTTGCTCGACTGCCCTTGGGGGGATGATGACGTACCGGATTTCGATGATCCTTGCCGCACTGCTGGCGGCACCCCTGGCCCACGCCGCCCCCGGCCCGCAGGCGCAACGCGAGATCGCCCAGTTGATCGCCAGCCTCGACGGTTCGCAGTGCCGGTTCCAGCGCAATGGCAGCTGGTACGACGGCAGCGATGCGCGCGTGCACCTGCAGCGCAAGTACGACTACCTGTTGAAGAAGGACATGGTCGACAGCGCCGAGCAGTTCATCGAGCGCGCGGCCAGCCAGAGCAGCATGAGCGGCAAGCCCTACCGCATCCAATGCCCCGGGCAGCCTGAACAGACCGCTGCGGCCTGGTTCGGCGCCCGTCTGCAGGCCCTGCGCCAACGCACGCCGTAGACATGGCCGGGGTGTAGAGTCGAGCCGCGCTCGACTGCGCTTTCTGGTTCCCGAGGAGATGCCACCATGAACACCACGCCACGCACGCTGTCGCGCTCACTGAACGACCGCATGATTGCCGGTGTGATGGGTGGCATTGCCCATCGCTTCGGCTGGAATGCCACCCTGGTACGGATCGTGTTCGTGCTGGTCTCGATCGGCTCGGCGGCCTTCCCCGGCATCCTGGTCTACCTGATCCTGTGGCTGCTGATCCCGAACGAGGCCGATTGAACGCCACCTCCCGGCCCTGGCCACTCTGGCTGCGCGCGCTGCAGGTGCTGGGCGCCGTATGGACGCTGCCCAATACGCTGATCGGCCTGATCGGTGGCCTGGCGGGCCTGCTGGGTGGGGCGACGCTGCGCTGGAGCGCCCGCGACTGTGCGCTCATCTTTGATCACTGGCCGTGGGGGCCGGGCGGGGCGATCACGCTGGGCAATGTGATCCTGCATACCGGGCACGACCTGGGCATGTCCTGCCGCACTTATGCGCATCAGGCCGGGTGGGGCGTGGAGCCGCTGATCCGGCTGGACGACCACGAGCGCGCGCACGTCTACCAGTATCTGGTGCTGGGGCCGCTGTACCTGCCGGTGTACCTGCTGTGCGGCGGGGTGAGCGCGCGCAATCCGTTCGAGCGCGCGGCGGATCATTACGCCCGGTTCGGGCATGGCTGGTGGCCGTAGGTTTCCAGCCAACGGCGCAGCCCCTCGTGGCTTGGTCGCGGAATCCCTGCTTCCTGGGGGCTGGCCGGGTGGGTGGGGCTGGCGGGGACGCCGTGAACCCATCCATGGGGGCTTAGCCGCGGCATCCATGCCGCGGATACCCCGCCACCCCCACCCACCCGGCCGCTGACAGTTTCCGTGCGCGTCCAGCCACGGAAAATAAAAAAGAAGATCAAAAGCAAAAGCGGCCTGGCCGGCTGCTTTGTTGCTTCCTGTAGAGCCAAGCGATGCCCGGCTCACGAGCAAGCGCAGCGCGCGACCCGCTTTTGCTGTTCTTTTTCTTCTCCGTGGGTGGACGCGCCCGGAAACTGTCAGGGGGCGGTCGGGGTGGGTTCGCGGGACCGTTGGCGCCATGGATGGCGCCATCGAGCCCCCATGGACGGGTTTACGGCGTGTCCCGCGAACCCACCCCGACCGACCCAATCACATGAAACGCATTCTGCGACCAAGCCACGAGGGGCTGCGCCGTTGGCGGGAATCCCTCGGGATTCGTTAGCCGGAAGTTAAAGATCCGTAAGCATTCTGCTGCGATCCCGCAGTCATCTGCATGCAACCGATCGTCATTAGCCTTCGTGACGTTCCAGTCAGGTTCGACGCGGTAAGCTCTCCCTCGATGAGCTCGCAGCATCGCTCATCGAGTGCAGTACGCAGTAGCAATTTGGAGGAATACATCACATGGCAATCGTTCTTTATGTCGGTGGTAGCAAGGATGGCGAGAAGGGCGTGGTGCCCTACGGCTTCAGCAAATCCCGCGCCGACACCGCGCTGGGGCCTGAGTTCTACACGGAGCGGTTCATGGAACTGCAGGGTGTCGGCAAGGTCCGCCTGATGGCCCTGGAAAGCATGCGTGACGACATCGTCATGCAGCGCGCCGCCCGCCACTACCGCTGACCTTCGCAACACGCGGCAGGGCGCGCCCACCATCGTGCGCCCGCGCCGGCATCCCAGCCCAGGGCCGGTCCGAGCCCTCTCTCCGCCAGGATGCCGGCGTCCACTCCGGGTACGCCGCTGAACCTCGCCCCCTGTCAATGCCTTGTCCGGCTCCGCCGTCGGTTGCCAGAATGGGGTCTTCCCGTTACGCGGCACAGACCTGAAGCAATGCACGACGCCAAGAACGCCCAGAGCGCGCTCGCCCAGCAGATCGCCCAGACCATCGCCGACGAGATCGGTGCCCAGTCCGCCCAGGTACGTGCCGCCGTCGGCCTGCTCGACGAGGGCGCCAGCGTTCCGTTCATCGCGCGCTACCGAAAGGAAGTGACCGGGGGCCTGGACGACACCCAGCTGCGAAACCTGGAAGTGCGATTGACCTACCTGCGCGAACTTGAAGACCGGCGCGCGGCAGTGCTGGCCAGCATCGGCGAGCAGGGCAAGCTCAGCGACGAGCTGCGCAACGACATCCTGGCGGCCGATACCAAGAGCCGTCTGGAAGATCTGTACCTGCCGTACAAGCCCAAGCGCCGTACCCGTGCGCAGATCGCCCGCGAGGCCGGGCTGGAGCCGCTGGCCGATGGCCTGCTGGGCGATCCGACGCAGGACCCGCAGGTGTTTGCGGCCAGCTTCGTCGATACCGACAAGGGCGTGCCCGATACCAAGGCAGCGCTGGAAGGCGCGCGCGCGATTCTGATGGAGCGCTGGGGCGAAGATGCCGCGCTGGTGGGTGAACTGCGCACCTGGCTGGGCGACACCGGGGTGATCCGCGCCCGCGTGGCCGAGGGCAAGGAAACCGAGGGCGCCAAGTACCGCGACTATTTCGAGCATGCCGAGGCACTGGCGAAGATCCCGTCGCACCGGTTGCTGGCGCTGTTCCGCGCGCGGCGCGAGGAAATCCTGTTCCTGGAGCTGGACCCGGGCAGCGATGCCGAGGCCGGCCACCAGTACGCCGAGGGGCGCGTGGCGCGCAAGGCCGGCATCGCCGACCAGGGCCGCGCCGCCGACCGCTGGCTGCTGGATGCCTGCCGCCTGACCTGGCGCGCCAAGCTGCACACCCACCTGTTGCTGGACCTGTTCAACCAGGCCCGCGAGAAGGCCGAAGCCGAGGCCATCGCAGTCTTCGGCGACAACCTCAAGGATCTGCTGCTGGCCGCGCCGGCGGGTCCGAAGACCGTGCTGGGCCTGGACCCGGGCATCCGCACCGGCTGCAAGATCGCCGTGGTCGATGCCACCGGCAAGCTGGTCGCGACCGACACGATCTATCCCCACGAGCCGCGCCGGCAATGGGACCAGTCGCTGCAGACGATCAAGCAGCTGTGCGCCCAGCACAACGTGGAACTGATCGCGATCGGCAACGGTACCGCCAGCCGCGAGACCGACAAGCTGGCCGGTGAAGCGATCAAAGCGGCCGCCAACCCGAAGCTGCAGAAGGTGGTGGTCAGCGAGGCCGGCGCGTCGGTGTA
This sequence comes from Stenotrophomonas sp. YJH_SMC_57, assembly GCF_059369755.1. NCBI lineage: Bacteria > Pseudomonadati > Pseudomonadota > Gammaproteobacteria > Lysobacterales > Lysobacteraceae > Stenotrophomonas > Stenotrophomonas sp. YJH_SMC_57. The sequence continues at coordinate 73,956 of NZ_JCAFSZ010000006.1, read as the reverse complement.
CTCGGCGTCCGAGTTCGCGGCCAGGGAATTCCCGGGCCTGGACGTGTCGCTGCGCGGTGCGGTGTCGATCGCGCGCCGACTGCAGGATCCGCTGGCCGAACTGGTCAAGATCGAACCCAAGGCGATCGGCGTCGGCCAGTACCAGCATGACGTGGACCAGTACCGCCTGGCCCGGGCGCTGGATGCGCGGGTGGAGGACTGCGTGAACGCGGTCGGCGTCTACGTGAACACCGCCTCGGCCGCGCTGCTGTCACGCGTGTCCGGCTTGTCAGCCACGGTGGCCGAGAACATCGTCCGCCATCGTGACGACAACGGCCCGTTCAAGCGCCGCAAGGACCTGCTGAAGGTCGCGCGCCTGGGCGAAAAGACCTTCGAGCAGTGCGCCGGCTTCCTGCGCATCGCCGATGGCGACCAGCCGCTGGATGCCTCAGCGGTGCACCCGGAAGCCTACCCGGTAGTGGAGCGCATCGTGGCCAGCACCGCGCGCCCGATCAAGGCGCTGATCGGCGACGGCAGTTTCCTGCGCGGGCTGAAGGCCGAGCAGTTCACCGATGCGACCTTCGGCGTGCCGACCGTGCGCGACATCCTCAAGGAACTGGAGAAACCGGGCCGCGACCCGCGTCCGGAGTTCAAGGCGGCGCGTTTCGCCGAGGGCGTGGAGGACATCAAGGACCTGCGCGAAGGCATGGTGCTGGAAGGCGTGGTGAGCAACGTGGCGGCCTTTGGTGCTTTTGTCGATATCGGCGTGCACCAGGACGGCCTGATCCATATCTCGGCGCTGTCCGATACGTTCGTGAAAGACCCGCGTGACGTGGTCAAGGCCGGCGACATCGTCAAGGTGAAGGTGCTGGAAGTGGACGTGGCGCGCAAGCGCATCGCCCTGACCCGGCGCCTGGACGACACCCCCGGCCAGGCCACCAGCCGCCCGGGCCAGCGCGACGAGCGCGGCCAGGGGCAGGGGCCGCGCCGCGACGCGGGCAGCCAGAACCGTGGGCCGAACCGCGGCCAGGGCAATGGCGGCCGCCCCGGCGCGTCGGCAGCACCGGCCAACAATGCCCTGGCCGAAGCCTTCGCTCGCGCCAAGCGCAGTTGAGGATCGTGGCCCCCGTCACGGTTGATCCGGGGCGGGGGGCTTGTCGGTTTTCCCCGTGATTGCGCACACTGGCGCTTGAGGGGAGGCGTTCGGCCCCCCCGCTGTCGCTGGGGAGGGCCATGACGCCAGCACGACCCGCCGTCTTCGTTGCAGGCTGCAGCGCGCCGCTGCGGCAGACGCGTGCCTGCGCGGGCCGGGGAACGGGTTGATGGCGGGCCAGGGAAACAACGGCAACGGGCTGCTTGAACGACGCCTGCAGGAGTTGGCCGAAGAGCGCCGCCGGCTGGCGATGATCATCGACGGCACGGCGGCCGGCACTTGGGAATGGAACGTGCAGACCGGCCAGATGCGGGTCAATGCACGCTGGGCCGAGATCGTTGGCTACCGCCTGGAAGAGCTGCAGCCGATCTGCCAGGAGACCTTCCTGAAGCTGGTGCATCCGGATGACATCGCGTTGTCGGATGCCGCGCTGGAGGATCATTTCGCGGGGCGCAGCGACAACTACGCCTGCCTGCTGCGCATGCGGCACAGGAACGGCCAGTGGATCTGGATCCAGGACCGCGGCCGGGTCTTCGAATGGGATGGGCAGGGCCGGCCGCTGTGGATGGCCGGCGCGCATGCCGATGTGACCGAACTGCAGCAGGCGCGGCAGGATGCGGCCGAAACCCGCCAGCGCCTGCAGGCGGTGGTTGATGCGTCCGATGAGGTGGCGGTGATCGCCACCGATACCGATGGCACCATCACCCTGTTCAATACCGGTGCGCAGCGCCTGCTGGGCTACAGCGCAGCGGAGGTGGTCGGCCAGCGCCGGCTCGACGCCTTCCATGATCCGGCCGAGCTGAACGCCTGGCTGCAGCCGCTGGCCGATGCCGAGGGCAATCTTCCGGGCGTGTTCGAAGCGCTGAGTGCGCGTGCCGACGGGCAGACCTACTCGCGGCAGTGGACGCTGCTGCGCAAGGATGGCCAGCCACGGCAGGTGCGCCTGTCGATCAGCCGCATGGATGGGGCCAACGGGGTGCGCATCGGCTATGTCGGCATGGCCATCGACATCACCGAGATCCTGCAGGCCCGCGCCGAGGCCCGCTTGTCGGCGGAGAAGTTCGCCGGTGCGTTCACATCCGCCGCGCTGGGCATGGCCCTGGTTTCGCTGGAAGGGCGCTGGCTGGACGTCAACGACGCGCTGTGCCGGATCCTGGGTTATCCGCGCGAAGAGCTGCTGCAGGTCGATTTCCAGCGCCTGACCCACCCCGACGACCTGCAGGCCGATCTGGCGCTGGTGCACGACCTGCTGGCCGGGCGGCGCAGCCACTATCACCTGGAAAAGCGCTATCTCGACCGCGACGGCCGGGTGATCTGGGCACGCTTGTCGGTGTCGCTGGTGCGCAACGAGCATGGCCAGCCGCTGCATTTCGTGTCGCAGATCCAGGACATCACCGCCCAGCGCAGCAGCGAGCAGCGCTTGTTCGAGAGCGAGCAGCGCAGCCGGCTCACGCTTGATGCGGTGGCTGACCTGGTGCTCAGCGTCAACCTGGATGGCCGTATCGACTATGCCAATGCTGCGGCCGTGCGCATGCTGGCCGGCGATGGTGCGATGTCGCTGGCCGGGCACAAAGTGCAGGACGTGCTGGAACTGACCACCGAATACGCACCGGGCTCGGTGCTGGACGTCTCGGTGCTGCTGGACCCGGAAAGCAATGCCGTGGACCTGCATGCCGATCTGCTGCTGCGGCTGGGCACGGCAACGGTACCGGTGGACCTGACCCGCGCGTGGCTGCGCGATGACGAAGGCCATGTGCGCGGTGCGGTCTGGGTGCTGCGTGACGACACCCAGCAGCGTGCGCGCCAGCGCGAGGCGCGGCACCTGGCCGAGATCGACCCGCTGACCGAGCTGAGCAACCGCCGTGGTTTCGAAGTACACCTGCAGCAGGCCATCACCCGCGTCGAGCGTACCGGCCAGGCGGCCTCGCTGATGTACATCGACCTGGACCGCTTCAAGCCGGTCAACGACACCTGGGGCCATCTGGCTGGCGATGCCGTGCTGTGGGCGGTGGCCAGTGTGCTGCGCCACGGCGTGCGTGACTCGGACGTGGTGGCGCGGCTGGGTGGCGACGAATTCGCCGTGATCCTGTCCGGCTGCACGCCGCGCCGTGCCGCGCGCATCGGTGGCGAACTGCTGCATACGCTGGCATCGCTGTCCATTCCCTGGGACCAGGACCGGCTGCGGGTCGGTGCCAGTATCGGTGTCGCGCCGCTGGCCGGCGGCATGAGCGTGGACCAGGCTGTGGCCGCGGCCGACGCCCAGTGCTACCGGGCCAAGGCGATGGGCCGCAACAACGTGCAGGTGCAGGGCGAGCTGTCCGAGCTGCCGGGTGACGACGGCGAAACCGGCTGAACCGGCTGAACCGGCCCGCACCCGCGGGTGCGGATGAAGGATGTTTCATTTGCCCGCGCCGGCTGATTTGGCGAGCATGGGCCAGTCTCGACTCCAGCGGTGCCCATGTCGCGCGTATTGACCATCGAGGATGACGCCATCACTGCCCAGGAAATCGTGGCGGAGCTGGGCAGCCATGGCCTGCAGGTGGACTGGGTGGCCGATGGTCGTGAAGGCCTGGTGCGCGCGGCCAGCGGTGACTACGACGTGATCACGCTGGACCGCATGCTGCCCGGCCTGGACGGCCTGGCCATCGTCACCACGCTGCGCCGGATCGGCATTGCCACGCCGGTGCTGATGCTCAGCGCGCTGTCGGACGTGGACGAGCGCGTGCGCGGCCTGCGTGCCGGGGGCGATGACTACCTGACCAAGCCGTTCGCCTCTGATGAGATGGCCGCGCGGGTGGAGGTGCTGCTGCGCCGCCGCCAGCATCCGGCCAGCAACGAGACGCTGCTGCGCGTGGGGGACCTGCAGCTGGACCTGCTGGCGCGCACTGCCCACCGCGGCGGGCGCAGCCTGAGCCTGCTGCCGACCGAGTTCAAGCTGCTGGAGTACCTGATGCGCAACGCCGGGCAGGTGCTGACCCGGATGATGCTGTTCGAGGAAGTGTGGGGCTATCACTTCGACCCCGGAACCAACCTCATCGACGTGCATATCGGGCGCCTGCGGCGCAAGCTGGACCAGGCCGATGCGCCGTCGCTGATCCGAACCGTGCGCGGCAGTGGCTATGTCCTCAGCGAAGCTGTCTGACGGCTGGCGTTCGTCCAGCAGCCGCCTGCTGGGGCTGTACAGCCTGCTGTTCGTGGCCTGGTCGTGCGTGCTGCTGGGGGTGCTGTACTGGCGGGTGTCACTGTACCTGGACGAGCTGGCGCAGTCGGCGGTGCTGCAACGCGCCCATCTGTTCGAGCACTTCACCGGCGATGGACTGACCGCCGCGCTGCGCGAGAATCGCCGCTACGACCTGCATGGCATCGATGCCTATGGGTTGTTCACGCCCGACGGAAAACCGCTGGCGGGCATGCTGAAGTCGCTGCCGGCACAGCTGCCGCTGGATGGCAGCGCGCATCCGGTCTCCGGCCTGCCGATCACCGATGCCTACGCGCGCGGCAAGCGTGGCTTCGGCCTGGCGATGCCCACCCGTGACGGCCGCGTCCTGGTGCTGGTGCGCTACAGCGGGCCGTTGAACGAGGTCAATCATCTGATTCTTGATGCGCTGCTGTGGGGTGTTTCGCTGACCCTGTTACCAGGCCTGCTGGGCTGGCAATTGTTGCGGCGCCGGCCATTGCGCCGCATCCAGGCCATCGAGCAGGCCACTGCGCGCATCGTCGCCGGCGATCTGGGCCAGCGCCTGCCGTTGGCCAACCGCCGCGATGAACTGGACATGCTGGCGACCATCGTCAACGCCATGCTCGACCGCATCGAGCAGCTGATGACCGAGGTCAAAGAAGTGTGTGACAACATCGCCCACGACCTGCGCACCCCGTTGACGCGCGTGCGCGCGCAGCTGTACCGCATGCGCCAGCAGGTGGCCGACGGCGATCCACAGTCGCTGCCGCTGGAGCAGGTACTGGAGGAGACCGATACCCTGATGGCACGCTTCCGCGCGTTGCTGCGGATTTCCGAGCTGGAAGACCATCAGCGTCGTTCCGGGTTCAGCATGCTGGCGCCGGACACGCTGCTGCAGGAGATCCACGCCTTCTATGCACCGCTGGCGGAAGAGAAAGGGCAGGCGTTGCTGCTGGAGTTGGCCGCCGATCTGCCTGGCGTGATGGGGGATCGCGGCCTGCTGTTCGAAGCGATCGGCAACCTGCTCGACAATGCGATCCGGTTCGCACCGGCGGGTGGCCGCGTGCAGCTGTCGGCGCGGGTGGAAGACGGCGCGACCTGCATCGCGGTGGAGGATTCCGGGCCGGGCATACCCGAGACGGAGCGCAGCCTGGTGTTCCAGCGTTTCCAACGGGCGGAGGCCAGCAAGGGCGGTGGATTCGGCCTGGGCCTGTCGATCGTGGCCGCCATTGCGGGGCTGCATGGGTTCCGCCTGCAGGTGACGTCGTCCGCGCTGGGTGGCGCGCGCTTCAGCCTGCTGTGCCGACCGCAGGTGCTGTAGGGGATGTTTCTTTGCAGGGCTTGCAGCCCTGCACCTGCTGCAATCAACGTCAACATCAAAAGCGGGCAGTCCGTGGGTTGGCGGGGTGGGTCCGGTTGCGGGGGACGCCGTGAATACGTCCATGTAGGCTCGGTCGCCGCATCCATGCGGCTCACGCCCCCGCAACCGGACCCACCCCGCCTTCGACAGTTTCTCGCGATCTGCCGGAACGGCGTTCTGCTCTGGTAGGTGTCGACCTTGGTCCACTGCTCTGGTAGGTGTCGACCTTGGTCGACACGGTAGATCCACGCCATGCGTGGATGAATCATTCGATATCTGACGGATGTGTCGACCAAGGTCGACACCCACCAACAGCCACGGGAATCTGTCAGAGGTGGGGCGGTGTCGGAGTGCGGGGTGTCAGCCGCATGGATGCGGCTGCCAAGCCTACACGGACGTACTTGCGGCGTCCCCGCACTCCGGCATCGCCGCGCCAAACCGCGGAAAGCACGCTGTTGCTGTTGCTTTGGCTGTTGCCGCTGCCGTTGCTTCGGCAGGTGCAGGGCGCAGCCCTGCCGAACCCACTCCCTTCATGAAATATGTTTCATCTGCGGCACAGCCTTGTTTTAGCCGTCAGCAACGATACTTGCCGGCCTGCGCTGCCCGCGGTGGGCAGTGGCATCGCTGGAGAGCCGCATGCTCGGGTTGGTCAGGACCGCGCTCAACAAGCCTTACACCTTCGTGGTGATGGCCATTTTCATCTGCATCGTCGGTCCGCTCAGCGCGCTGCGCACCCCCACCGATGTGTTCCCCGATATCGGCATCCCCGTCATCGCCGTGGTCTGGCAGTACACCGGCCTGTCACCGGATGCGATGGCCGGGCGGGTGATCTCGCCCTACGAGCGTGCGCTCAGCACCACCGTCAACGACATCGAGCACATCGAATCGCAGTCGCTGGCGGGCATGGGCGTGGTCAAGGTGTTCTTCCAGCCCGGCGTGGACATCCGCACCGCCAATGCGCAGATCACCGCGATCTCGCAGACCATCGTCAAGCAGATGCCGGCCGGCATGACCCCGCCGCTGATCCTCAACTACAGCGCCTCCACCGTGCCGGTGCTGCAGATGGCGTTCTCCAGCCCGACCCTGGGGGAATCTCAGATCCGTGACCTGGCGCAGAACACCGTGCGCCCGCCGCTCACCTCGATCCCCGGTCTGGCCATCCCTGCACCCTACGGCGGCAGGCAGCGCCAGATCACCCTCGACCTGGACCCGCAGGCAATGGCGGCCAAGGGCCTGTCCGCGCAGGACGTGGGCAACGCACTGGCCGCGCAGAACCAGATCACCCCGGTCGGCACCGCCAAGCTGGGCAGCAACGAATTCACCGTGCTGCTCAACAACAGCCCGAGCGAGATCGAAGCGCTGAATGATCTGCCGATCCGCACCGTCAACGGTGCGGTGGTCACCATCGGCCAGGTCGCCCACGTGCGCGATGGCTCGCCGCCGCAGACCAACATCGTGCGGGTCAACGGTGGCCACTCGGTGCTGATGGCCGCGCTGAAGAATGGCGACGCCTCGACCCTGACCCTGGTCAGCCGTATCCGCGCCATGCTGCCGCAGATTGGCGAAACCTTGCCGCCATCGCTGAAGATCTCGTTGCTCGGTGATGCGTCCACCTTCGTGCGCGAATCGATCAGCAGCGTCGCCCGCGAGGGCATCATCGCCGCGCTGCTGACCAGCGTGATGATCCTGGTGTTCCTCGGCAGCTGGCGCTCGACCGTGATCATCGCCGCCTCGATTCCGTTGGCGGTGCTGTCGGCCATCGCGCTGCTGTCCGCCGCCGGGCAGACGCTCAATGTGATGACCCTGGGTGGCCTGGCACTGGCCGTGGGCATCCTGGTCGACGATGCCACGGTCACCATCGAGAACGTCAACTGGCACCTGGAGCAGGGCAAGGGCGTACGCGAGGCGATCCTTGATGGCGCCGCGCAGATCGTCGGCCCGGCGTTCGTGTCGCTGCTGTGCATCTGCATCGTGTTCGTGCCGATGTTCCTGCTCGACGGCATTGCCGGTTACCTGTTCCGACCGATGGCGTTGGCGGTGATCTTCGCCATGGCCAGCTCGTTCGTGCTGTCGCGCACGCTGGTGCCGACCATGGCGTTGTACCTGTTGCGTCCGCACCGGGTGGAGGGCGGGGTAGGCCATCATCCCGAGGATGCGTTCCTCAACCATCATGAAGGCGATCATCCGCAACCGCGCCGCGCACGGATGGCGGCCACGCTGGTGCGCTGGCAGCAGCGCTTCGAAGCCGGATTCTCCGCCACCCGCGACCGCTACCACGTGCTGCTGGGCCTTGCACTGGCGCACCGGGGCCGCTTCCTGCTGGGTTTCATGGCCTGCGTGCTGGTGTCCTTCGCACTGCTGCCAACCCTGGGCCAGGACTTCTTCCCGGCCACCGAAGCCAGCGCATTGTCGCTGCATGTACGCCTGCCCTTGGGCACGCGCATCGAGGAAACCGCTGCATCATTCGACCGCATCGAAGCGCGCATCCGCCAGGAACTACCGCCGCAGGAGATCGATGCCGTCGTCGACAACCTCGGCCTGCCGATGACCGGCATCAACATGGCCTACAGCGCCACCGGCACCATCGGTCCGCAGGATGGTGACATCCAGGTCTCGCTGAAACCGGGTCATGGCGATGCGGCCGAATACGCGCGACGCCTGCGTGAGGTACTGCCTTCGTCCTTCCCGGGCGCCAGCTTTGCGTTCCTGCCCGCCGATACCAGCAGCCAGATCCTCAACTTCGGTTCGCCGGCACCGCTGGACGTGCGCATCGCCGGACCGGATGCGGCCGGCAACCGCGCCTATGCGCAGGAACTGCAGCGCCGCCTGCGCCACGTGCCGGGTCTGGTCGACCTGCGCCTGCAGCAACCCGATGGCTATCCGACCCTGAAGGTGGATGTCGATCGGCTTCGCGCCAATGGGCTGGGCATCACCGAGCGCGATGTCACCAACAGCATGGTGGCGTCGCTGGCCGGTAGCGGCCAGGTCGCCCCGACATTCTGGTTGAGCCCGAAGAACGGCATCTCCTACAGCGTGGTCGCCGCCACGCCGCAGTACCGCATGGACAGCCTGGCCGCACTTCAGGCGCTGCCGGTCACCGGCAGCGGTGGTGGCGTGCCACAGGTGCTCGGTGGCCTGGCCGAGATCCAGCGCGGCTCCAGTTCGGCGGTCGTTACCCATTACAACGTGCAACCCACGCTGGACGTATATGCCGGCGTGCAGGGCCGCGATCTCGGCGCCGTGGCGGCCGACGTGCAGAAGGTCATCGATGGCATGGCCGGCCAGCGGCCGCGCGGCACCGAGGTTGGCCTGCACGGCCAGATCGATGCGTTGCACGTGGCCTTCACCGGCCTCGGCTACGGCCTGCTGGCCGCGATCGTGCTGATCTACCTGCTGATCGTCATCAACTTCCAGTCCTGGACCGATCCGTTCGTGATCATCACCGCGTTGCCGGCGGGCCTGGCCGGTGTGGTCTGGATGCTGTTCCTGACCCACACCACGTTGTCCGTGCCGGCATTGACCGGTGCCATCCTGTGCATGGGCGTGGCTACGGCCAATTCGATCCTGGTGGTCAGTTTCTGCCGTGAGCGCCTGGCCGAGCACGGCGACGCGGTCAAGGCCGCACTGGAAGGGGGTTTCACCCGCTTCCGCCCGGTCTGCATGACCGCGCTGGCGATGATCCTCGGCATGCTGCCGACTGCACTGTCCACTGAGCAGAATGCGCCGCTGGGCCGCGCGGTGATCGGCGGCCTGCTGCTGGCCACCTGCGCCACGCTGCTGTTCGTACCGGTGGTGTTCGCATTGGCCCACTCCCGTAAAACCCGTACTGCTCCTGCCGGAGAACCCCTGCATGTCTGAGTCTTCGCTGCCGCAGCATTCGCTGCGCCGTCCTCTGGTCCTGGCCGCCGCCGTGGTGGTCATCCTCGTTGCCGGTGGCCTGGCCCTGCGCGCGCAGCAGGCACACGCCGTGGTCGAGTGGACCGAGCGCCAGGCGGTGCCGTCGGTGCAGGTGGTCACCGCCGGGGAGCAGGGCGCCGCGGGCACGATGACGCTGCCGTCGCACCTGAGTGCCTGGACCGAAGCACCGATCCACGCGCGCGTGGGTGGCTACCTGAAGTCGTGGAGCGCCGACATCGGCCAGCCGGTGAAGGCGGGGCAGGTGCTGGCGGTGATCGACAGCCCGGAGCTGGACCAGCAGATCGCGCAGGCGCATGCCCATCTGCTGCAGGTGCAGGCCGACGCGGCACTGGCCAAGGTCAGCGCCGAGCGCTGGCAGGGCATGCTCGGCAGCCATTCGGTATCGCGTCAGGAAGCCGACGAGAAGCAGGCCAATGCGGTGGCCGCACAGGCCAGCGTGGAAGCGGCGCAGGCCGACTACGCGCGGCTGCAGGAGCTCGGTCGCTACCGCACCTTGCGTGCGCCGTTCGATGGCACCGTCACCTCGCGGCAGACCGATGTCGGCCAGTTGATCCGCGCCGATGACAGCGGGCGCGAGTTGTTCAACATCGCCGATACCCGACGCCTGCGCCTGATGGTGCCGGTACCGCAGAACAGCGCGGCCAGCATCCGTCCCGGGCTGCAGGCAACGTTGCAGGTACCGGGCCAGGAGGGGCGCCATTTCACCGCCACCCTGCAGGGAGATTCCAGCGCGATCGACCGCAGTTCCGGCACCCTGCTGGCGCAGTTCGTCGTCGACAATGCCGATGGCGCACTGTTGCCCGGCAGCTACGCGGAAGTGACCCTCCCGCTGCAGGGCGGGGGAGCTGGCGTTAGCGTGCCAGCGGAGGTGTTGATCTTCCGGGCCAAGGGCACCCAGGTGGCGGTGGTCGACAGCAAGGACATCGTGCACCTGCGCGACATCCATATCGCCAGTGACCTGGGCAGCACGCTGCGCGTCGACCGTGGCCTGAAGGCCGGGGACAGGGTCATTCCCAATCCGCCGGATGCTTTGCGCGAAGGCGATCATGTGCGAGTGGTGGCCGGCAATGCGGAGCCTGCGCATGCCCGCGGTTGAGCGCACAGCGACGCTGGTTTTGATGAGCCTGCTGCTGGGAGGCTGCTCGCTGGCACCCACCTATCAGACGCCGGTCCTGGCGATGCCTGGAGCCTATGAGCACACGGAAACAGTGGATACCCGCTCGCCGCTGCCACAGGCGTGGTGGCAGGCCTTTCAGGACCCGGTGCTGGACCAGCTGCAACAGCAGTTGAGCGCGGCCAACCCGAGCCTGGCGTTGGCCGTGGCGCACTACGACGCAGCGCGTGCCGCGGCGGGTGAGGTGGCATCGGCGCGGGCGCCGCAGGTCGGCTTCAGTACCGGCCCGGTGCGCCAGCGGCAGTCCGATGACAAGCCGCTGCGCAGCGCCACCCAGCCAGCCATCTATGACAGCAATACCGCCACGTTCTCGCTGTCGTTCGACCTTGATCTGTGGGGCCGCCTGCGCAACGCGGCTGCCGCGGGCAAGGCGCGTGCCGAGGCCAGTGGCGATGACCTTGCCGCTGCCCGGCTGAGCCTGTCGCAGCAGTTGGCCGGGCTCTATCTGCAGCTGCGCGGCGCCGAAGCACAGCAGGTGATCCTGCATGGCAGCATCGAGGACTACCGGCAGGCGCTGGCGCTGACCGAAGACCGTTTCCGTGGCGAGATCGCCTCGCAACTGGATGTATCGCGGGCGCAGCACCAGCTGGCCAGCGCGCAGGCCGATCTGGATGCGCTCGACGGCCGCCATGAACTGCTGCGGCATGCCATCGCCGAGCTGGTCGGCGCGCCGGCCACCGGCTTCGTCATCGCCGACGCGGGTCTGCCGGCCCTGCCATCGGTGCCAGCCGATCTGCCCAGCCGCCTGCTGCAGCGACGGCCGGATATCGCTGCGGCCGAGCGCCGGGTGTTCGCTGCCAATGCGGGCATCGGCGTGGCCCGCGCGGCGTGGTTCCCGCAGCTCAGTCTCAGCGGCCTGCTGGGTGGCCAGACCTCGGGTGGCAGTGCCCTGTTCGACGCGGGTAACCGCTATTGGGCGCTGGGTCCGCTGGCGGCGCTGCCGGTGTTCGATGGCGGCCGTCGCAAGGCGGCCAAGGCCGAGGCCTATGCCGAGTTCGACGCGGCCTCGGCGCAGTACCGGGCCACCGTGCTGGCCGCGATCCGCCAGGTGGAAGACCAGTTGACCCTGCTGCGCCAGCTCGATGCACAGCGCGGTCACGAGCAGGATGCGGTGACCGCGGCACGGCGTGCCGAGCAGATCGCCAATGACCGTTACACCGGTGGTGCGGTGAGCTACCTGGACGTGGTCAGCGCGCAGACCGATGCCCGCCAGGCGCAGTTGGGGCTGCAGGACATCCAGAGCCGGCAGCTGCAGGCCAGCGCGGCGCTGATGGCGGCATTGGGCGGTGGCTGGTCGCCATAGCCGCTGGAGGCGGTCTCAGCCTGTGAGAGGGCGGGGCGGAACAATCGCCCCATCCACCCCTACAGGAGAGTGCACGATGATGGCCTGGAATCGAACTGTCGTTGCCGCCTACGCACCGGCCATGGTCGGCTGGTGCCTGGCGCTGGCCGGTGGCTTGCGCCTGGAACAGCTGCGTGGCGACCTGCATGCGCAGGCGTTGCTGCCGCTGCTGCACGGCGGCGTTGTGGCGTTGCTGGTGCTGACACTGGCCTGCACGCTGGCCGCAAGCGCGGTGCTGTGGCGGGCCAATCGGCCACCACAGCGGACCGCCGCCCCGTGATCTACAGCGCAGCGGCTTCCATCAGCACGAACCGGCAGGGCGCACGCTGGAAGGCGTTGATCTGTGGCACCAGGCGCTGGAAGTGTTCGCTGGCGCAGTGGAGGTCGAGCGCGGCGCGGTCCGGCCAGAGCTCGATGAAGATGAAGTGCCCGGGATCCTTCTGGTCAACGAACAGTTCATAGCTGATGCACAGGGGCTCGCGCTGCGTGCACGCGACCAGCTCCCGGTAAAGCGGAAGCACGGTTTCCACGGCATCGGGATGGATGAAATCCTCGGCGATCACCTTGAGCATGTCGGTACCTGCAACGCGGGCCCTGCAGGATAGTGCCGGCGCAGGGCCGGCACCATCCACCGTCAGCGCAATACTGCGTCCGCGCTGACCAGCTGCACATCGTGCATCTGGTTGAGGTAAGCCTCGTAGTAGCCCTTGTGCGAGGCACCGACGATGGCCAGCATGCGGCTGCCGGGGTGCAGGCCCAGCACGTCGCGCATGTTGGCGACCATGCGCAGGTTGCGCGTTTCCCAATAGCCGACATACATCCTGCCGAACGCCTTGGCTGACGGCTCGACGAGTGTCGCGCCGAAGTCGCTCCGGTACGCGTCCATCGCCGCCGCGGGACTGTTGTAGGCCCTGTACAGCGCCAGCACGCCGTCGGGCTTGTCCAGATCGGCGACCAGACGCTTGTCGGCCTCCCGCCGCGCCTGCGAGTGCGCGTTCTTCCAGGCGCCGGTGATGGCGGCGTTGGCCGCCGCTTCGTCCTCGGCAGGTGTGGGCGAATCGGCGGTGTGGTCGTCCACCGCCCAGAGACGCTCATGGCCGAGGCGCGCAGCGACTTCGGCAGCGATCAGATTCGTTTCATTGCGGCGAACCAGGCCTTTGTCGAGGAACTCGACCAGGGCCGCGCTCAGCCCGTCGCCGTCCTTGCGTTCGGCGGCGGGCAGGCGCAGCCACTGCACCTGGGCCGATCCCCGTTCGCCCGCCGCCAGGAACAGTGCAGCCAGCCGACGACGCTGGGCAGGCGTCGGGTCATCTGGCCAGCTCGAGAGCAGGCGCTCGACCTCGGTGTTCGCAGCGGGCACGTCAAGTCCGGTCGCGGCCTGAGCGGCCGAGGTGTCGAAGCAGTAGGTGGCCACGCTTTCCGCGTAGCGGGCGGGGTAGCGACGCATGAAATCGCACTGCAGGCCGGACAGATCCTCGGTGGCGATCAGCTCGGGTTTCCAGGCGACCAGTCGCTGCAGCAAGGGCTCCAGCAGGGCCGGCTGGAAGGTCTTGGGCAGCCCGGACAAGTGGGTGCTGCCCAGTACCAGCACTTCGTTCGTGCGCCCGGCGGGCGGCCCCTTCAACTGGTCGGGATGGAAGGTCGGCCGATAGCTGGCATCGGCGGCCAGGGCGCCGGTGCTGCACAGGCCCAGAATCAGGAAGCTGGCCAAGCGTGTGAACATGCGATCTCCGTGTCAGTGAACGTCCTGCAGTTCGCTGCATGCTGGTCATTTTCATCTGCCACGGAATCTCCCGTTGGTCATGCAAACCTTTTCGGCTTGAACTGCATCGGCGTTCGGGCGAGGCTGTGCTCAATGAAGGAATCGACGACCCATATCCTGCGTCCCAGCGACTGGACCATCGGCAGCCCGCGGCTGAGCCTTCGGCCCTTCACAATGGATGACGCGGGCGAGGCGTTCATCGCGATCACGCCGGGGCTGACCCGCTACATGGCGTTCGATCCGCCTGCATCGGAGCAGGCATTCGCCGTGGTCTGGCGCGCGTGGTTGCTCACCATCGCCGATGGTTCGGACTTCACATTCGTCATCCGCCGCCGCACGGATCACACTTTCCTTGGCCTGGCAGGCCTGCATCGCACCGGTGATGCGGAACCCGAGTTGGGCGTCTGGATCGCTGAATCGATGCATGGGCAGGGCTATGGCCGCGAAGCCGTGTCGGCGGTGCTGGCGTCCGCGTCCCTGCGGCTGGACTGCGCCGCATTCCGTTACCCGGTAGCCGAGCAGAACGCGCCCAGCCGGCGCCTGGCGGAATCCCTCGGCGGTGTGCCCGTCGCGCGTGAGCAAGCTGTGAAGTACATCGCGATTGTCTACCGCATCCCCGCAATAGCGTCGCAAGTTGCGACGGGCGTCGCGGAATTCCGCTAAAGCCGCCTGACCCATCGCCGATATCCCCTCTGGATCCCGCTCCAGTCGCCCGCTGCAGGACCCCAGGCTGCCCCCGATGGGCGGTCCGCGCTGTGTGTTCCGCCGCTCCCAGATGCCGATCGCACCCGCACCAGATGTTCTTGCCAGCCGCTCGAGGGGTGCCCACCCGGTACCTGCAGTCCCAAGCAACTGAAGTTGCCGCCGGGCATCCCGCCCGTCGGGTCGCAACCGCTTACCGGACACCGAGGATCAGACAATGCTCATTCCAGGCTTCACGGCGGGCGCGCAGGCGCCGGCCGAGCTGCATACCCGTTGGTCGCCGTGGCGTGCGCTGCTGGGCGCGCTGGCTCCGCAGCAGCGCACCCGCACCGAGCCGGCGGCGACCCACCGCGCCGAGCTCGAAGCCCAGGTTGCGGCGTTGCACCGCGTGCAGGCGGTCATCGAGTTCGCACTCGACGGCACCATCCTGCAGGCCAATGACAACTTCCTGCAGGCGATGGGCTACCGGCTGGACGAGATCCAGGGCAAGCACCATTCGCTGTTCGTCGATCCCGAACTGGCACGCAGCGCCGAATACCGTGATTTCTGGGCGAGGCTCGGGCGCGGCGAATACGATGCCGGGCAGTACCGCCGCTTCGGCAAGGGCCAGCGCGAGATCTGGATCCAGGCGTCGTACAACCCGGTGCTTGACCAGCAGGGGCGGCCCTACAAGGTGGTCAAGTTCGCCACCGACATCACGGCGCAGAAGTTGCAGGCCGCCGATTCCGCGGGGCAGCTGGCGGCGATTGGAAAGTCGCAGGCGGTGATTGAGTTCAGCATGGATGGCCGCATCCTCTCGGCCAACGACAACTTCCTCGCCACCACCGGCTACAGCCTTGATGAGGTGCGTGGCCAGCACCATTCGCTGTTCGTCGAGCCGGGGCATCGCAGCAGCGATGAATACCGGCAGTTCTGGGAAAAGCTCGGGCGCGGCGAATACGATGCCGGGCAGTACCGCCGCCTCGGCAAGGGCGGGCGCGAAGTCTGGATCCAGGCCTCCTACAATCCGATCCTCGACCTCAACGGCAAGCCGTTCAAGGTCGTCAAGTACGCCACCGACATCACCGCGCAGGTGCATGAGAACCAGGCGATGCAGCGTGCGGTTGCGCAGACCCGCGAGGTGGTGGCCGCAGCCAAGCAGGGCGATCTGACCCGGCGCGTGGCCACGGCCGACAAGCAGGGTGCGATCGCCGAACTGTGCGACGGTGTCAACTCGCTGGTCGAAGCGATGGCCGCGATCATCGGCCAGATCAAGTTCGCCGCCGATACCATCGCGGTCGGTGCGACCGAGATCGCCCAGGGCAACAGCGACCTGTCGCAGCGCACCGAGCAGCAGGCGGCGTCGCTGGAGGAAACCGCGGTGTCGATGAAGGGGCTGGCCGAGACGGTGCAGCGCACCGCCACCAACGCGCGCCAGGCCAGCCAGCTGGCCGGTGGGGCGGCCGATGTCGCCGCACGGGGCGGCAGCGTGGTGCACGAGGTGGTGGAGACGATGGCGGTGATCAATGCATCTTCGCGGCGCATCGTCGACATCATCGGAGTGATCGATGGCATCGCCTTCCAGACCAACATCCTCGCACTGAATGCTGCCGTGGAGGCTGCGCGTGCCGGTGAACATGGCCGCGGCTTTGCGGTGGTCGCCACCGAGATCCGCGAGCTGTCGCAGCGTTCGGCCAGCGCCGCCAAGGAGATCAAGCAGCTGATCGATGAGTCGGTGGCCAACGTCGGGGCCGGTACTGCCCAGGTCGAGAGCGCCGGCCGCACCATGGACGAGATCGTGAGCAACGTGCGCCGGGTCAGCGATCTGATGACCGAGATCAGCACTGCCTCGCAACAGCAGAGCGATGACATCCAGCAGATGAACCATGCGGTGGACCTGATCGACCAGGGCACCCAGCAGAACGCGGCGCTGGTCGAAGAGGCCTCGGCTGCGGCGCGCAGCATGGAGGAGCAGTCGGCGCACCTGTTGCAGACCGTGGCCAGCTTCCGTGTCCAGGAAGGGGCCGGCCATGCGCATGGGGCACCGGCCCTGCGCGCGGTCTAGGCGCGCTGGCCGGACAGCGCCTCGGCGGTGCCGGCCGCCGGGGCAAGGTGCACGCAGTTGCGCCCGCCACGCTTGGCGCGGTACAGGGCCTGGTCGGCGTGAGCGACCAGGTCACTGGGTTCGCGCTCATCTCCAGCGGCCTGCCAGGCCACGCCCACGCTGATGGTCACCCGGCCGTCGGCAGCCGGCAGTGCGGCGCTTTCGACGGCGGCGCGCAGCCGTTCGCCCAGCTCCAGCGCGTGCGTGGCTTCGGCCGAGGGCAGGGCGGCGATGAACTCCTCACCGCCGTAGCGCGCCAGCAGGTCATCGCCGCGCTGCAGGCAACCGTCGAGGATCGCGGCAACCGCGCGCAGGCGGCGGTCACCCTCCGGGTGCCCATAGGTATCATTGAGCCGCTTGAAGTGATCGATGTCGATCATCAGCACCGCCAGGCCCAGGCCCTGGCGGCGGGCACGGCGGTGGGCCGCGCCGAGTGATTCATCGAAGCTGCGCCGGTTGCCCAGCCCAGTGAGCGCATCGCGCCGGGCCAGCGTTTCCAGTTCATCGCGCTGGCGCTGGATTTCGACCTGGCTCAGCACACTGCGCAGGGCATAGCCGAGCAGGGCGCCGAGGAAGCCCACCGTGGCCAGGGTCGGCTGCAGGCGGGCGACCAGCAGCGCCACCATCATCAGCAGCAAGGGCAGCATCAACGGCACGCCGGCATCGACGATGCGCCGCAGCGCGAGGGAAATCTCCGCCGCGGGGCGGCGACGACGGCTGCCGGCCATCACCGCCAGCAGCACGAACAGTCCGCTGATCAGCAGGTCCCCCCAGCTGCCATCGGGCAGTTGCGGCTGGTAGGTGTTGATGTAGAGCGCCAGCAGGAAGTAGCCCAGTGCGTAGAGGGTCAGTGTCCGGAAGAAGTCGCGGCGGTCGGGATCGTCCTCGGCAATGAAGCGGATCAGTGCGAAGCAGAACACCAGGCTGTTCTGCACGCTGCTCATCGTCTGCAGGCACTGCGTCCACAATGCGCTGTTCAGAGGGGCCATGGCCTGCGTGTGCACGTAGTACAGCAGCCACAGCAGCGCGATGGTCGCCAGGTCCACCGCGCGGATGGCGCGGCTTCCGCCTCCGGGGCTGGCGGCCACGTAGGTCAGGGGGATCCGGTAGAACACGTACAGGATCAGCGATGACACGGTCATCTGCGTGGGATCGAGGCCGGCCACGTTGCGGTATAGCAGGGCCAGCAATGCAAGCGAGAACAGCGCGACGGCAGCGCCAAGCGTCCGCCATTTGCAGGCCGCGCGGCTGTCACGTGCACGCCGCGCGCAGGCCAGTGCAGCCAGCAGCGGGGCGGTGATCAGCATCAGGTAGGAGCCGACCGGGTCCTGCGGTCCGATCAAGGCAATGACGAGCGCGTGCGTGACCACAAAAAACAGTGCAGCACGCAACGTCATGCATTCCCCCGCCCCGATCCGGCGCGATCACGATAGGCAGAAGTGCGTGAGGCTGGCAAGAAAAGTGTGCGCTACGTCTAATGCCAACGTTGTCAGCGGTCGCAATTGTGCTTCAGCGGGCGGGGCGTGACCGCACCTTCGAGATGGGCAAACAGCCAGAAATTACGAGGGTGGCCCCGTACATGACGATAGGCGTGCAGCAGCCCCTCCCGCTGCATGCCGAGACGCTCCAGCACGGCGATCGAGCGGGCATTGCTGTCGAGGACAGTCGCTTGGATGCGGACCAGACGGCGTACTGCGTGCCCCCAGTCGAGCACTGCGCGCGCCGCATGCGTGGCCAGCCCTTGTCCCTGCCAATGCGGGTCGAGGTCATACGCGAGCTCGGCGCGGCGGTGCAGGAGATCGATGCCGTTCAAGCCGATGGTGCCGATCAATCCGTCCTCGGCATCGGCCAGCGCCCAGCGCTGGTCGGGGCCGCCCGGCATGTAGCGGGCGATCTGCTGGCGCAAGGCGTGTTCCGAGATGTCGCCCCAGCTGGTGTGTTCGATCACGCCCGGCAGCGAGAGGTAGCGGGACCATGCGGCCGCATCATCCGTCCGCAGGGGGCGCAGACGTGCGGGCAAGGTGTCTGGAAGTGACGGCACAATCGACGCAGGCATGCCAGGCAGTGTGGACACCTTGGGCCCGGAAAATCAAAAGGCCAGGTCATGGACCTGGCCTTTGATGCAGTGGTGCCGGTGAAAGGACTCGAACCTTCATGGGGTCACCCCCGGCTGATTTTGAGTCAGCTGCGTATACCATTCCGCCACACCGGCAGGCAGCGCGTGAGTGTAACCGAGGTCGGCAGGGCTTTCATAGGGGCAGGGCCATTCGGGGCGCTTCCTGTCGGCATCGGCCCCGTGGTGGCTATACTGCGGCGGCGTGAATACCTCCAGGAGCGGTAGCCGATGACAGTGTTGCAGGACCTGAGGGTGCTGGTGGTCGAGAACGACGAAATGAGTG
Organism: Stenotrophomonas sp. YJH_SMC_57; assembly: GCF_059369755.1. Classification (NCBI taxonomy): domain Bacteria; kingdom Pseudomonadati; phylum Pseudomonadota; class Gammaproteobacteria; order Lysobacterales; family Lysobacteraceae; genus Stenotrophomonas; species Stenotrophomonas sp. YJH_SMC_57. The sequence goes on along the minus strand of NZ_JCAFSZ010000006.1, from coordinate 54,906 downwards.
CCGCGCTGCTGCAGATGCAGCTGGTGCATGCCGGCGCGACCGTGGTCGGATTGGCGGCGAGCGTGGACGAAGCGCTGCGCCTGCTGGAGGATTCGGCGCCGGACGTGGCCCTGCTCGACTACCGCCTGGCCCGCAACGAGACCAGCGAGCCTGTGGCGGCAGCGCTGTCGGCACGCGGTGTCCCCTTCGTGCTGGCCACCGGCATGCTGGCCGAGCAGTTGCCGGCGTCGATGCTGGCCGGGGTGCTGCTGGTCAAGCCCTACCTGTCGGTGGATCTGTCCCAGGCGCTGGTGCGCGCGGTGGGGCATTCCCGCGTCAAGGCCTGATTGGTCCCGGCGCAGAGGACCGGCGTATGCTGCCGTGGCCTGAATGCTCAGGCCTACAAGGAGAGTGGCATGAAGAAGTGGATCAAGCGCATGGTTGCTGCGGGTGTCCTTTCGATGGCGGTCTTCGGTGGTACCGCGACTGCCGCGTGGTGCGGCCAGCCCTGCTTCCAGCTCTACAAGAGCTGCATCGCGCGCGGCGGTGAGGTCGAGCAGTGCCTGCAGGAACAAGCCTTCTGCGAAGAGGCGATGTGCGGCGGCAACCCCTGATCCAGAAACCCCGCCCAGGCGGGGTTTTTCATAGGCGCGTGGTGTTCATCCGGCTTCGTCGTACACGTAGCGGATGTCCTCGCGGTCGTCGAGGATGCGGTATTGCAGGGCCAGGTCATCCGGGTCCGGATTGAGCCAGGCGTCCAGGTGCTCCCGGCGGATCGGAACCACGCCGCGGTCATGCCCGGCGGCGGCGACATCGGGTGGCGGGGCATCGGTGATCGTGGCAAATGACAGCAGCCGGCCTTCCGGTCCTTCCCACTCTGCCCACAGGCAGGCCAGCAGCAGGTCGCGTGGCGGATCGGGGCGGAATTCCAGCACTACGTCCTGTTCCTTCTCGTCGGCGCCCAGCGTGCGTGCGTCGATGGCGTGGCGTGGCACGTGCTCATAGAACGCCGGCACGACCACGACCCCATGGCGCAGCCCGAATGCGCCGCGCCAGTAGCCTTCCAGGCTGTCGCGCCGGGCATTGTAGGTGCCGGGGTAGAGCACGTCGTTGCGTGCTGGCGAGTCCGGCAGCCGGCACTGGTAGCGCATCGGCTTGATCACCCGCTGGCCGTTGTCGCTGACCATGACCGGTGCGTAGGTGCCTGGGAAAATGCGGTTGTCGCGCGGCAGCAGCTGCACCCGATGCAGGTCTTCCAGCCGGGCCTGCGCGCGCTCGATGCGGTTGCCGGCCACGCGCAGATCGTTGCGTGCCTTCTGGGTGGGGCGGCTCGCCAGCGTGGCGTGGGCGATATCGCGTCGTTCGCGCTGCCGGGCCAGCTCGGCCTCCAGTGCCTGCTGCTCCTGCGCATGCCATTGCTGGATCTTTGCCAGGATGTCGCGGCCCTGTTCCGTACGCGCGCCGGCAAAGCCGTCGTCCATGGCTTTTGGGGTTTTCGGGCGCTTCTTGCCGGGATCGTGCGCGTACAGCTCGGCGAATTCCTCCAGCGAGAGAAGGGCGCCGAACTCGCGCACCAGCTTGGCGTAGTCGGCGCGGATCAGGGCGGAATAGCACATGCGAACTCTGCCGGTGTGGGTCGCAGCGGCTGCGACGTGGATGCGGCAGGATAGCCCGACCCATCAGGAGATGCCGCATGAATGAATCCGCCACCTGCCAGTTCCGCGAAGCCGTGCCCACGGTCGAGGACTATTGCCGGCTGCGTGTACTGGCAGGCCTCAGTGCCAAGCATCAGGAAGCCGCTGCGCGCGCACTGCCCAATACCCTGTTCGGCGTGTGTGCCTACCAGGGCAATGAGCTGGTTGCGATGGGGCGCATCGTCGGCGATGGTGGCTGCCACCTGCAGGTCTGCGACATCGCCGTGCTGCCGCGCCTGCAGGGGCAGGGCTTGGGCAAGGAGGTGATGCGGCGGCTGGACGACTGGATGCGGGCCAGCCTGCCGCCGTCGGCGTACGTCAGCCTGCTTGCCGATGGTGAAGCGCACCGGTTGTACGCACAGTTCGGCTTCGCGCCCACCGCGCCGGCGTCGATCGGGATGTATCGGCGGTTCTGAAATGAGTGCCTGGATTCCAGGCAAAGAAAAACCCCGGCCGAAGCCGGGGTTCTCAAGAATTGGCGTCCCCACGGGGATTCGAACCCCGGTCGCCACCGTGAAAGGGTGATGTCCTAGGCCTCTAGACGATGGGGACGCACGAAAAACTTCAAGTTGTAGAACCTTCGACGGCCTAATGTCGAAGTGGTGGAGCCAAGCGGGATCGAACCGCTGACCTCCTGCATGCCATGCAGGCGCTCTCCCAGCTGAGCTATGGCCCCGATGAAGCTGCGGATGATCTGCCGGGAGCAGAGTCCGTTTGAAACTGGCGTCCCCACGGGGATTCGAACCCCGGTCGCCACCGTGAAAGGGTGATGTCCTAGGCCTCTAGACGATGGGGACGCACGAAAACTTCAAGTTGTAGAACTTTCGACGGCCTAATGTCGAAAGTGGTGGAGCCAAGCGGGATCGAACCGCTGACCTCCTGCATGCCATGCAGGCGCTCTCCCAGCTGAGCTATGGCCCCGTGTTACCGAGCCGCCTATCATACCTGCGTGTTCACGTTTGTGGAAGTCCTTTTTCAACTTTTTTCGTCCCGGTTCATCCGATGCCGCAGGGGCAGGGGGAACCGCAACGCCACAACCTGAATGCCGGTAGGCGGTGAACAAAAAAGACCCGGTTATCGGCCGGGTCCTCGTTGTTCGTGATGAGTGGCGTCCCCACGGGGATTCGAACCCCGGTCGCCACCGTGAAAGGGTGATGTCCTAGGCCTCTAGACGATGGGGACGCAATTCTCATCAATGTTCTTTAGCGACCTTTCGACGGCCTAATGCCGAAAGATTGGTGGAGCCAAGCGGGATCGAACCGCTGACCTCCTGCATGCCATGCAGGCGCTCTCCCAGCTGAGCTATGGCCCCACGTCGCTGAGGAGCGAAATAATAGCCTTGCCCCAGGGGGTTGGCAAGCATTTGTTGCACTTTTCTTCACGCACGCTGCGCGGCAGATTCCTGTTGCCGTGGCTACGCGGTGTCGCCGGTCAGCGCCGCCAGGATCGGGCATTGATCCAGCGCACCATGCCCGGGGCAGGCGCCGACCAGCTGCGAAAGCGCAGCGTGCATGCGCTGCAGTTCGGCCATCCGTTGCGCGATGTCCTGCAGGCGGGCCTGTGCGGTGTCGCGCACGTTGCCCATGTCCTGCGAGTGACGATCACTGAGCGCGAGCAGTTCGCCGATCTCGTCCAGGCTGAAGCCCAGCGCTTTGGCGCGGCGGATGAAGCGCAGCCTGCGCAGGTCCGCCTCGCCGAAGATGCGGTAGCCACCGGCCGAGCGCACCGCCGTCGGCAGCAGCTGCTGCCGTTCGTAGTAGCGGACGGTGTCGATCGGCACGCCAGCCTGGCGGGCCAGTTGTCCAATGTTCATGGCGGATTCCTGCAGATGCTGCCGGTCATTGTGAAGCCTGGAGTCTGGTCAAGGGTCAAGACCTGGCCTGGAAGTGCGTATTCAGCGCACTTTGCAACTTTCTTCATAGCCCCGCCGCTGGACCAGTTCCTACCCTTCGCCTGAACCGGCCGTTCGATGGCCTGTAACAAACCGAGGAGGTGGTCTGTGGATGGAATCAGGAACGAGGGATTCGTCGAGGTCGCGGTGGTCGAGTATCCGGGGGGCGATCCGTCTGCCGCCTCCGTACTGGCCGAGATGGCTCATGTCGCAAATCGCCTGGCCCAGCAACAGCGCCGGCCGTTCAAGCGTGTGCTGGTCACGCGCTGGATCGTACCCGCCAGTCAGACCGGTGTGCACCGCATCGCCGGTGCGGAGATGCTCGATGCCGCCATTCCTGCGGTGATTGCCGTTCCCGGGCAGATCAGTCCCGGCACCTGCCTGCGTGCCGAAGAAGTCGTGTTGGACTGGCTGCGCGCCCACTATGACGGTGGCAGCCTACTGGCTGCAGCCAGCGAAGGTGTGAGCGTTCTTGCGCGTGCGGGCCTGCTGGCCGGGCGAACGGTCAGCGGGCCTGATCTGGGGCGGCACCCGGGGTTGCAGGCGCAGGCCGTGAGCTGGGTGCCGAGCGAGCGTGCGCTGGTCGATGACGGCGATCTGCTGACCGTCGGCGGATCGCAGGCGTGGCGCTTCCTGGGGCTTCGGCTGCTGTACCGGCTGCATGGACAGGGCGTGGCCAGCGCGGTGGCGCAACAGTTGGGCATCACGGTGCCGGATGCGGTGCAGCAGGATCTGGAGCGCTTCAGCGCCAATTTCGCGCATGGTGATCGCGACGTACTGAAGGCGCAGCGCTGGCTGCACACCACCGCAGCACGTGGCGCCACCCTGGCCGCGATCTGTGAGGTTTCCGGGCTGGAACCGCGGACGCTGCAGCGACGCTTCCTCCGGGCCACCGGTCTGCGGCCCATCGAGTATTGCCAGCGGCTGCGCATCGCCAAGGCGCAGACCTTGCTGCAACAGGGCGCCGGTATCGACGAAGTGGCCTGGGGGGTGGGCTATGCCGACCAGAGCGCGTTTAGGCGCCTGTTCCTTCGCATCGTGGGCATGACGCCGGCCAACTATCGCCGCCACGTCAACTGCAAGCGGCGCGAGCGGCCGCTGATGCCTTCGGTCGCAGGCAGCCTGCGCGGATTGCAGGCGCCGACGGGTGTGCAGTTGGGACGAAGCGCCGCGTGAGGCCTCATGCTGCAGTGGTGCTTGCAACCTTGGCGCGACGCTTCGACCATGAGGTGGTTGAATGATTGAACAGGTGGGTTGATGTCGAGCGTTGGGCCGGTTCCGATGCCGGTGGTATTGATTCTTGTATGCAGCGCGCTGGCCATGGCGGTTGCCCGCCTGTGGCCACGCGGAGCCGACCCGGAACCGCTGCCCTCGGCTGCCAGCATGGTGCTGGACATGCTTCTGATCGGCCTTCTGTGTGGTCGCATCAGTTTCGTGGCACTGAATTTCGCGCTGTATCGTGGCGCGCCGTGGAGCATTCTTCAGATCACCGATGGTGGCTATCACATGGTGGTGGTGGTGCTGGCGGGGCTTGCGTGGGGTCTGTGGCGCCTGCGCCGGTGGCCCCTGCTGCGTGCGCCGGTGCTGACAGCGGCCCTGGTCGGCGTATTGCTCTGGTCTGGAGGGAGCCAGGTATTGTCGCTGTGGCAGGAGCGCCAGATGCCTTTGCCGACGCTGCAGGTGACGGATCTGCAGGGTGGCCCGGTTGATCTGCAGCAGTTCCGGGGCTCGCCACTGGTACTGAATCTGTGGGCCACATGGTGTGGCCCCTGCCGCCGAGAAATGCCGGTGCTGGCCGCGGCGCAGCAGGCACATGCCGATGTGCAGTTCGTATTCCTCAATCAAGGCGAAACCCTGGATGAGGTCCAGGGTTTTCTCTCCGACGAGCGGCTGGTGCTGGGAAACGTGTTGCTGGACGATGACGCGGCCGCATCAACCGAGCTGGGCGTGCAGGCCTATCCTTCGACCCTCTTCTTCGATGCCGACGGGCGCCTGCGTGAACTGCACCTGGGCGAACTGACCGCGGCCGGTCTTGAACACAAACTGCGCCGGCTGCGGTAGCCTGCGCGGGCATCTCACTACGGAGTTCCCATGTTGTCGACTTCCTTGCGCACCGCTCCGGCGTTGCTGTTGTTGCCGGTCATGCTGGCATTGGCCGCCTGCAGCCAGGCCCAGACTCCGCCAGGCAAGACTGCGGCGGCACCGGCCGCAAGCGCTCCGGTCGCTGCCAAGGGTGACCGTCCCGCAGTGTTGAAGGGCATCGAAAAGCACGGCTTCGAAGTCGTTGCCGAGTTCGATGCGCCGGGTGGACTGCGTGGCTTCGCCGGTGTGGTGGGTGGCCAGCAGCCGGCTGCGGCCTACGTCACCGCCGACGGCAAGCATGTGCTGGTCGGCAGCCTGTTCGATGCCGAAGGCAACGACGTGGCTGCCGAGGCCGTGGAAAAGCTGGTCGCCGCACCGATGTCGGCCAAGATGTGGACCAAGCTGGAGGCCAGCGCCTGGGTGCGTGATGGCAAGGCCGACGCACCGCGGGTGGTCTATACCTTCAGCGATGCCAATTGCCCGTACTGCCACAAGTTCTGGGAAGCGGCCCGCCCATGGGTCGATGCAGGCAAGGTGCAGCTGCGCCACATCATGGTCGGCGTGATCCGTGAGGACAGCCCGGCCAAGGCCGCGGCCATCCTTTCGGCGCGTGACCCGAGTGCGGCGCTGCTGGAGAACGAGCACCAGTTCGACCGCGGTGGCATCAAGGCGCTGCCAAGCATCAGCCGCGAGATCGCGGGCAAACTCGATGCCAACCAGGTGTTGATGATCGAGATGGGCTTCCAGGGTACTCCGGGCATTCTGTTCCAGGACACGCAGGGCCAGGTACAGCGTCGTGCCGGCTTGCCGCAGGGGGATGACCTGCAGACGGTGCTCGGCCCGCGCTGATCGAAACCCGCATCGCATGAAGTGAACCACAGGCCCGCACGGCGACGTGCGGGCCTGTTGCGTTCGGTAGTACAGGCGGGCCCAACCGCATGCGCATGACCTGTTCTTCGTCACGTCTGAATCGTGACTGACATCAAGCCTCGCGCCTTGATTCCAATCAAGGCCAAAAACGACAGGCGGACTAGCCTTTGACGCATGGAATACAGCGTCAACGCGCCATGGATGCCGCGCCGAAGCTGCCCCGATACGGGCAGCCCGGCCCAGCCATTCACGACACTCTCACTCCCTGCTTGTTACCCAGACCGCTGCGGTCGCCACCTCTCTGGCAGCGCGGCCTTGATGGAGTCGACACGGGGGCAGGCAGGACAGTGTCATCGTTCTGTTGCCTGCCACGCGCAGGCTGGCCGGTGTCGTCGACGCAGTACCTGCATTTCCAGCAACGGCAACGCGAGGCCAGGGGGGCGCATGCGTGCGCTCCGGGAACGTGATGCGAATGTTCGTCCGGGGAGGATGCAATGCGTGTGGCGGTACTGAGTCTGGCGTGTCTGGGTGCACTGGCGATCACGCCAGCCTATGCGCAACAGCACGATGCGGAGGATACACAGGCACTGCGGCGCGAGATTGCCGCCATGCGGCAGGTGCTGGAAGGCATGCAGCAGCGCCTGGATCGGCTTGAACAACGCGACGCAACGCCTGCGCCTGCGTTGGCGCAGATGCCGGCAGCGCCTGTAGCGCCTGGTGCTGCAACGGCGGCCACGGCCGATGTAATCCATCGTACCCAGGTGCCGGGCGCGGCACAGCCGGTGCTGCCGCAACGCGAATCCGTGGCCGATCCATCCACCGCGGCATCGCGTCCAGACAGTGCGGCGGGCCCGACCGACCCCGATCTGAAGGGTTTCTTTGCCATTCCGGGGACCGACACGGTGATCCGCATCGGGGGCTACGCCAAGCTGGATGCCATCGCCGACTCGCGCGCGGCGGGTGATGAGGATCAATTCATTCCGTCATCCATGCCGGTGGGTGGCAGCCATCGTGATGTCTCCAACTTCAACATCCACGCCAAGCAGACCCGCTTCAGTTTCGAGGCGCGGCGGCCGACCACGCATGGCAATCTGCGCTTCTACCTGGAAAACGACTTCTTCGGCAGCAGCGATGGCTACGAGTTCCGGCTGCGCCATGCCTATGGCCAGCTTGGCAATACCTACGCCGGCTACGGCTACTCCAGCTTCATGGACCCGGACAGCCTGCCCGACACGCTGGATTTTGCAGGACCGGGCGGCGCCGGCTATCTGCTGGTGGCGGGGATCCACCACAGCTTCGCGATGGGCAAGGGCAACACCCTGACCGTGGCGGCCGAAGACCCGAAGACCGAACTGGCCGGCGCCACCGATGAACGAGCCGCAGTGAACCGGTTGCCCGATGTGACGGTGACCGCGCGCATGGAGCGTGACTGGGGCCATCTGCAACTGGGCGCAGTGGCGCGCAGCCTGGCCTATGACGGCGATGGCGAGCGCGACCGGCGCATGGCCGGCGGCCTGCAGCTCAGTGGCTCGGCCTCGGTGGGCGAGCGCGACCTGGTGTTGTTTGGTGCCCTGGGTGGCCGCGGCCTCAGTCGCTACACCGCCGACCTGACCGGCTCCGGGCTGGATGCCGTGGTCGGCGCCGATGGACGACTGGATGCATTGGACCTGCACGGTGGCTTCGTGGGCTACACCCATTACTGGTCCGAGCTGTGGCGCTCGAACCTGATCCTCGGGCAGCTGACGCTGGAACGGAATGCGGCACTGGCCGCCGACGCGTTCCGGCAGAGCCGCTACGGCGTGTTCAACCTGATCTGGAGCCCGGCGCCGTCGTGGACGATGGGCATGGAGCTGCTGTACGGCCGCCTGGAACAGCAGGGCGGCACGCGCGGCGACACGGTCCGGGTGCAGGGCAGCCTGCAATACAACTTCATCAAGTAAGCGCCAGCGGCCGTACGCCAGCGCAACCGTCCCCACGCCCGGTCGCACCGGGCTCATGCCAGTACAGGAGATTGTCATGGCAGAAGCAAAGAAAATCGGGGTGGTCGGAGCCACCTTCCTCGTCGCCGGCAACATGATGGGCTCGGGTGTGTTCCTGTTGCCGTCCAGCCTGGCCAAGATCGGCACCGCCTCGATCTGGGGCTGGCTGATCACCACTGCCGGCGCGTTGCTGCTGGCCTTCGTGTTCGCCAAGCTGGGCAAGCTGGCACCGAAGGCGGGTGGTCCCTATGCCTACGCGCGTGACTGGTTCGGGCCGTACATGGGCTTCCAGACCAACACCATCTACTGGTTCGCCAACTGGATCGGTAATGTCGCCATTCCGATCGCTGCGGTGGGGTACTTCAGCTACTTCTTCCCGATCCTGTCCGAACCGCTGGTGCGCTGCATCGCGGTGCTGGTGCTGGTATGGGCGCTCAGCTTCGCCAACATGATCGGTCCGGCCTTCGTCAGCCGCGTGCAGACGGTCACCACCAGCTTCGCGCTGGTGCCGATCCTGGGCATCGCGATCTTCGGCTGGTTCTTCTTCGATGCCGACATCTTCAAGGGCGCCTACAACGTGTCCGGTGAATCCAACTTCGGCGCGATCTCCAGCGCCGCGGCACTGACCCTGTGGGCCTTCATCGGCGTCGAATCGGCCTCGGTGACCGCCGGCGTGGTCGAGAACCCGGAAAAGAACGTGGCCCGGGCCACGCTGGCGGGCGTGTTCCTGGCTGCCATCGCCTATATCGCCAGTTCCTCGGTGATCATGGGCATGGTACCCAACGGCGAGCTGCAGACCTCCGATGCGCCGTTTGCGCTGGCCGCGGCCAAGGCGGTCGGTGGCTGGGGCGGTGCGCTGGTCAGCCTGTGCGCCTTCATCGGTGCTGCCGGTTCGCTGGGCGGCTGGATCCTGCTGACCGCGCAGAGCGCCAAGGCGGCGTCGGATGACGGCCTGTTCCCGAGCATCTTCAGCAAGACCAACAAGGATGACGTGCCGGTCAAGGGCGTGCTGATCGTAGCGGTGCTGATGACCCTGGCCGTGCTGGTCACCTCCACCTCGGAAACCGCGTCCGCGCAGTTCGACGTGATCACGTCAGCGGCGGTGGTGCTGACGCTGCTGCCCTACATCTACTCGTGCGTGGCGTGCTACTTCGTGGTCGAGCGTTCGCACACGCTGGTCCACACCGGAGCGTTCTGGACCCTGACCAGCCTGACCGTCGTGTACTGCCTGTGGGCGATCTACGGTTCGTCGGGAACCATCGTGCAGTACGCGTTCCTATTCGTGCTGTTCATCACCGTGTTCTATCCCTTCTTCAGCGAGGAGCGCCGCCAGCAGCGGCAGCGCGCCCGCGAGGCCTCGGCGATCAGCGCCGGCGCCCAGCGTTCCTGAGTTAGACAAGGAGAATCAACGTGTACTTCAAGTCCCTGGACTACCCGGTCATTGTCATCGACAACGACTACGAGTCGCCGCGCATCGGTGGCATCCTGATCCGTGCGCTGGTGGAGGAGCTGCGCAGCAACGACCAGCGCGTGCTGTGCGGCCTGAACCTGGATGATGCCCGTGCCGGTGCCCGCACCTACGTGGCGGCCTCGGCGGTGCTGATCTCGATCGATGGCAGCGAAGAGGTGGACGGCGAGTTCCAGCGCCTGACCGCGTTCCTGCGTGAGCAGAGCGCGCGCCGCGCCAATCTGCCGGTGTTCCTGTACGGCGAGCGCCGCACCATCGAGAAGGTGCCGAGCAAGCTGCTCAAGTACATTCACGGTTTCATCTTCCTGTTCGAAGACACCAAGAGCTTCATCTCGCGGCAGGTGATGCGTGCGGCCGAAGACTACATGAAGAACCTGTTGCCGCCGTTCTTCAAGGCCCTGATCCACCACGCGGCCGAGTCGAACTACTCCTGGCACACGCCGGGCCATGCCGGCGGCGTGGCGTTCACCAAGTCGCCGGTCGGCCGCGCCTTCCACCAGTTCTACGGTGAGAACACCCTGCGCAGCGATCTGTCGATCTCGGTGCCGGAGCTGGGTTCGCTGCTTGACCATACCGGCCCGATCAAGGATGCCGAGAACGAGGCAGCGCGCAACTTCGGCGCCGACCATACCTTCTTCGTCACCAACGGCACCTCCACCGCCAACAAGATCGTGTGGCACGGTACGGTGGCGCGTGGCGACGTGGTGTTCGTCGATCGCAATTGCCACAAGTCGCTGCTGCACGCGCTGATCATGACCGGCGCGGTGCCGGTGTACTTCACCCCCAGCCGCAACGCGCACGGCATCATTGGCCCGATCAGCCTGGACCAGTTCACGCCCGAGTCGCTGCAGCAGCGCATCGCCGCCAATCCGCTGGCCAGCAAGGCCTACCAGGCCGGCTCCAAGCCGCGCATCGCGGTGGTCACCAACTCGACCTACGACGGCCTGTGCTACAACGCCGAGAAGATCGCCGACGAGATCGGCAGCGCGGTCGACTTCCTGCACTTCGACGAAGCCTGGTATGCCTACGCCGCGTTCCATCCGTTCTACGAGAACCATTACGGCATGGCCAAGGGCAAGCCGCGTGAGCAGGATGCGATCATCTTCACCACCCATTCCACCCACAAGCTGCTGGCCGCGTTCTCGCAGGCGTCGATGATCCACGTGCGCAATTCCGCACATCGCAACCTGGACGCCGAGCGCTTCAACGAGTCGTTCATGATGCACACCTCGACCAGTCCGCATTACGGGGTGATTGCGGCCTGTGACGTGGCCTCGAAGATGATGGAGGGCGATGCGGGCCGCTCGCTGGTGCAGGAAATGCATGACGAGGCGATCGCCTTCCGCCGCGCGATGCTGCACGTGCGCGATGACCTCGGCCGCGACGACTGGTGGTTCAGCGTGTGGCAGCCCACCAAGCTCGAGCGCAGCCTGGACAAGGGCGATACGCCGGCACCGCTGGTGGCCAAGCGCGAGGAGTGGTACCTGCAGCCGGATGCGCACTGGCACGGCTTCGAGAACCTGGTTGACGACTATGTGCTGATCGACCCGATCAAGGTAACTCTGCTGACCCCGGGGCTGGCGATGGACGGCAGCATGGGCAAGCTGGGCATCCCGGCGGCGGTGCTGAGCAAGTTCCTGTGGGGCCGCGGCATCACCGTGGAGAAGACCAACCTGTACTCGGTGCTGTTCCTGTTCTCGATGGGCATCACCAAAGGCAAGTGGAGTACGCTGGTCACCGAGCTGATGGCGTTCAAGGAGCTGTACGACCGCAACGCGCCGCTGAGCCAGGCACTGCCGTCGCTGGCCGCTGACTACCCCAATGCCTATTCCGGCTGGGGCCTGCGTGACCTGTGCGATGCGCTGCACGCGTTCAACCAGGAATTCTCGGTGGCCAAGGTGATGCGCGAAATGTACGTGGACCTGCCGACCCCGGTGATGACCCCGGCCGACGCCTACAATCACCTGGTGAAGGGCGAGATCGAGCGGGTCGACATCGAGCAGCTCAGTGGCCGCGTCGCCGCGACCATGCTGGTGCCGTACCCGCCGGGCATCCCGACCATCATGCCGGGCGAACGCTTCGGCGACAGCGACGAGCCGATCATCCAGTCGCTGCGCATCGCCCGCGAGCAGAATGCCCGTTTCCCGGGCTTCGAGTCGGACGTGCACGGGCTGATCATCGAGCACGATGGCGATGAGACCTCGTACAGGGTGGAGGTGCTGAAGGCCTGACCGGCGACGGTCGGCCCTTCGGCGAACGATGGATACCGCGCGCGAGCAACGCATCCTGAAGTTCTCGATCGGGGTGACCATCGCGGTCAGCGCGGTCGGCTTCATCGGTGGCCTGCTGGTGGGATCGCAGGCCATCCTGTTCGATGGTGTCTACAGTCTGGTCGACGTTGCCCTGACGCTGGTGTCGTTGTCGGTACTGCGGCTGGTGGCGCGGGAACAGAGCCCGCGCTTCCAGTACGGTTACTGGCACCTGGAGCCGATGGTGGAGGCACTCGGTGGGGTGATTCTGTCGCTGGCCTGCGTGTATGCGCTGGCCAACGCGGTGATTGGCCTGACCACGGGCGGGCACGAAGTGAAGTTCGGGCCCGCGCTGTGGTGGGCGGCGTTGCTGAGTGCCAGCAACCTGGCAATGGCCGCGTTCGTCGCGCAGCGTGCGCGGCGCCTGCGCTCGGCGTTGCTGTGGCTGGACGTGCGTGGCTGGCTGCTGGGCGGATTGATGAGCCTGGCCGTGGTGCTGGCCTTCGTGCTGGCCCTGGTGCTGCACGGCGGTCAGTGGCATCACTGGGTGCCGTACCTGGATTCGATCGTGCTGGCGTTGATCAGCCTGGCGGTACTGCCGGTGCCGGCGCGAAGCGCGTGGAAGGCCATGCGTGAAGTGCTGCAGGTGGCGCCGGATGACCTGGACCGGCGCGTGCAGCAGGTGATGCAGGCGTTCGTGGCCGAGCGCGGCTATGCCGGCTTCACCAGTCACGTGGCGAAGATGGGGCGGATGCGCTTCATCGAGATCCATGTGCTGGCCGACCCGGCGACACCGCTGGGCTCGGTGGGCCAGGTCGATGCGATGCGTGATGAGATCGCAGTACGGCTGGATGCACGCGGCAGCACGTTCTGGCTGACCATCGATTTCACTGCCGATCCGGCGTGGACCTGACCCGGCATCGGTAGCGTCCAGCAGGTTCGACGCTACGAAGGGCCGTGATCGTTGCGCGCGCCGGACTACTCTGTTGCGTTGGATGCATTTGACCTCAACCGGAGTTGAGGTCGCAGACTGCTGCGCAATCCCGGTCATCCATACGAGGCCTGGGGCGCCTAGCGCAGGTAGTACTCCACCGGTACCACCAGTTCCTGCGGCGCCTTCAGTTCAGCAGGAATGGGCGGCAGTGGCTGCGCGCGGCGGAAGGTCTGCAGCGCGGCGTCATCCAGCATCGGCTGGCCACTGGACTGCTCCAGCCGCAGCGCCAGCAGCCGCCCCTCACGGTCGATGCTGGCCCTGACCCAGGCCGTGCCCTGCTGGCGTCGTGAGCGCGCGGCGGCAGGGTAGTAGCGGTAACGCTCCAGCCGCGCCATCAGGCGGGCTTCCCACTGGTCGCTGGCGGCGCCGGCCTGGAAGTCCGCAGGGGGTGCGTCTGGAGCGGGCGGCGCGGCCGTGATCGATGCCGGTGCGGGACTTGCATCGGTCGCGGCCGCAGGCGGGGCGATCGGCAGCGGCTGCCGGCCACGGCCACCGGTCTCGCTGGCCGCCAGCTCACCCTCGCGTGCTGCGGTGGGGGTGGGCGGTGGGGGCGATTTCGTCGGCTGCGATGCACGTGCCTGCTGTGCCTGGCTGGGCGTGTCGGCCTGGCGTTCCTCGATCGGTTGCGGTGGCGTGGCCGGTGCCAGCAGGCGCAGGCTGATGCGTACGTCCTGTTCCGGTGGTGGCAGTGCGGGCGGCGTGGCCACCCAGTGCACCAGCAGCAGCAAGGGCAGCAGGTGCAGGCCGATGCTGATAACAACGGCCTGCCAGTGGTGGCCACGCTCAGTCATCGCCCAGCACCCACAGCAGGTCGGCATCGCTCGCATCGACCTGTTCGCCTGGAGACGCCAGCACGATCACCAGCGCCGGGGTACCCGGTGGCAGATGGCCCGGCACGCCGGTACCGCGCAGTACATGCCAGCGCCCGGCGACCAGCAGCGCCGGGGCCGGCGCATCGGTCAGTACCTGTGCCATGCGGCGATCGCGGGCGAACTGTACGGCCAGCATCCCGTCCAGCATCGGTGCTGCGTCTGCATGCTGTGCCAGCACCACCGCCGACAACCGTTGCCGAGCCGCAGCAACCGGAAATGCTACCGGTTCTGTAGAGGCCAGCAGGGTGTTGACCTCGGCGCGCGACAGGTTGCCGCCGACCAGCGCAATGCCTGCAGCCGCGGCGTCCTGCACCAGACCACCGTAGGCGGCCCACGGCCAGCGCGCGTCCCAGTCCAGCAGTTCCTGCAGGCGTGAGCCGTCGGTGTGATTGCCCTTGGCCAGCCAGCGCTGCACGCGTTGCAGGCGGGGCTGGCGTTCGCTGGCGATCATTTCCATCACCAGCGCACCCTGCGGGCGCTGCTGGTGCAGTGCCTGCAGCAACCAGCGCTGGGCGGCATGGTCGCCCGCAAGGTCATGACGCTCGCCCAGCAGCAGTCGTTGCGCGCCGGCCACACGCTGGATGAACATGGACTCGTCCAGCGGCTGGCCGCTGGCCAGGTCGATCACCTTGCCGGGCATCGGCTGTGCGCTGGCCAGGGAGGTCAGCGCAAGCAGGCACAGCAGCAGCCAACGGCGGCTAGAACGCCACATTGACGCCCATCGACACGGTGCGGCCACGGCCGTTGCCGCGGTCAAGGATCGGGCTGAAGATGCTGTCGATCGAGGCATTGTTGTCATAGGCCTTGTTCTGCAGGTTTTGGATGTTCAGCCACAGCGTGGTATTGGGCTGGGGCTTGAAGCTGGCGTAGAAGTCCAGCAGCACACCGGTACCGCCGGTCTTGCGGGTCTGGAAGAAGTCGTAGCCTTCCTCGGTGGGACCGGAGTACTCGGCGCGCAGGCCGGCCTGCACGCGCTGCTGCCACCAGCGGCCGCCGACGTCCAGCGTCCAGTAGCGGTCGGGCAGGGCGGTGATGTCTTCCAGGTTGACGAACTCGATGGCCGGCGCGCTGGTCTGCGAGCGGGTCCAGCTGAGGGTGGCGTGGTAATGCTCGCTGGCGTAGTGCGCCTCCAGCTCGATGCCGCGCATGCGCACGATGCCCTGGTGGTTCATCCAGCGCGTGGTGGTACTGAAATCGTCGGCATCCAGCGTATCGGTCCAGGCATTGAGCTGCGGATCGCTGTCGATCGGCACCACGAACGGCGCCACTTCCGGCGGATGCACGATCAGCAGGTACTGCGGCTTGATGTAGTCGCGGATGCGGTTGTCGAAGCGGGTGATGCGCAGCTGGGCCAGGTCGCCGTCGACCAGCAGCGAGTCGGTGCTGAGGTTGGCGCCGAACTGCAGGTTGCGCGAGCGCTCGCGGCGCAGGAATGGATTGGCGCCTACGCCGTCGGCATCGCTCATGCCCTCCAGCGGAATCTTCTCGAAGAACATTTCCTGCACCCGCGGCGGCCGCGAGGTGCGCGAGACTTCGGCGAACAGCTGCAGCCAGTCGGTCGCCTGCAGAGAAACCGCCAGGCTGGGGCTGAGTGCACGCTCGGTGCGGCGCACATCGATGTTGCCGCCGTTGATCTCCGCGCACTGGCCCGGCACCTCGGAACAGCCGGGGATATGGCCACGGATGCCGTAGCGGTCCTGGCGCAGGCCGGCGGTCAGTGCATAGATGTCGTACTGCAGTTCCAGCGTGCTGAACACGCTGTCGAGCTGGCTGCGCCCCTGCGGGTTGGCGCCGCGCAGGGTAGGCGTGTCGGCCACGAAGATGTCCGACTGGTGCTTGATGCCGGTGTTCCAGCGCGCCTGCAGCGCGCCGATGTCGAAGCGGCTGGTGTTGTCGAGGGTCCAGCTGCTCAGGCTGCTGTGGGTACGGCGGCCGATGTAGCTGGAGTCCTCCACCGGCGGGTAGAACAGCCGGGTCTTGTTGCTGGCGAAGGTCGCACGCAGGTCGACCCACGGGGAGTAGGGCGTGTAGTGGTAGCTGGCGCGCTGGTTGCGTGCGGAAATCTGCCACGGGTAGTTGTGGTAGAAGTCGTTTTCGTAACGCATGTGGCTCAGGTCGAGCCGATGCTGGTCGCTGGGCTGCAGGCGCGCTTTCAGCAGCCAGCTGCTGGGCTGCTGGCTGCCAGGGTCGGCCTTGTTGGTCTGCCCGCGTGCCGTCGCGTATTCGCCGCTGCGGCTGCTGCTGGCGGCGGCGAGCAGGCCGAACTGGCGGTCGCCACCGTCTTCGCTGTGGCGCCATGCGCCGGCGAAGGTGCGGCCACTTCCATAGCCGTTGTTGCCATGCCGGTAGCCTGCACGCAGGCCCCAGTCGCGGCCTTCGCCAAGCAGATCGTCGATGTCCAGGGTGCGGAAGTTGGCGCTGCCGGCCAGCGTACCGGCGCCATCGCCACCGGCGACCGCCCCGCGCTGCACGTCCACGCCGGCCAGCAGGAACGGATCGACGTAGGCGAACGGGCCACCCGATCCATGGCCGGCGTTGTTGCGGAAGGTCTGGGTGACACCGTCGATCATGGTGTTGACCCGGCCGGCGCCGGTCATGCCGCGGATGTTGACCTGCAGGCCGGGCTGGCTGCGCGAGTGGAAGCTGTGGGTTCCGGGCATCGAGCGCAGCAGGCTGTTGCCATCCTGGCGCTCGGCCATCGCCACCCGCTCACTGCCTACAGCGGGAGCGAAGCCATCGCGGGTGGCGGGCACGTACTGGCTGGCGCCGGTGCCTGGCGCCTGGCCATGCGCGGTGTCGCCCTGAACGCGCAGCGGCCCGGTGCGGCGGCTGCCGTCGCTGCGTTCGGCGGGCGCCGGCTCCAGGGTGGCGCGACGTGCATCGATGAAGCGTGGGCGCAGGCCACTGCCGGCCAGCAGGCGTGACAGCGCCTGTGCGTCATCGAAGTCACCGCGCAGGGCCGGTGCAGGATGGCCAGCGGGCAATGCCGCGCCGATCACCAGGTCGACGCCGGTCAGGCGGCTGTACGCATCCAGCGCGGCGGCCAGCGGCTGCGCGGGCAGATCATAGGTGCGGGTGGCCACCTGCGCGTGGGCGCTGGAGGGCAACAGCGGAACCGTGCTGGCACAGGCCAGCGACAGGGCAAGAACAAGGGGGCGGTGGCACAGCATCGAAGACTCCAGGGGCTGACGCAGAGCGTCGTCATCCTGGGTAGACGCAGCGGCAGGCCCGATGTCAGGGTGCATCAGCATGTTCCCTGCGCGGTGGCAACCAGACCTGCACGCCCCCGCCCAGACGCAGCACGCGCACGTGCAGCTGCGCGGCCAGTTGATCGCGGTTGCTGGCTGCGCCGTCGGCACTGCCCAGCAGGGTGACCGGTTGCTGGCGCAGGCGCGCGCCGATGATCCAGGTGTGCCCGCCGTGCCAGCGGTCCAGGCCTTCGGTGACATCGGCGAGGGGGGCCGAGACCCAGTGCAGGCGTCGTTCGCGCCAGGCGAGGCCGCCGCTGTCTGCCGGCTGGGCGGCAGGCGGTGACTGTCCGTTGAAGCGTACCTGTTGCCCCTCGGCCGCCTGCACGGTCCCGCCGCCGTCCTCTACCCGGACGCGATGTTCGGTGACCGTGACCCTGCTGTTGTTGCCCTGCACGACGAGGTCGAAGGCAGTACCCAGCGCAGTGACCGTGCCATGCGGCGTATGCACCTGGAACGGCCGG
Organism: Stenotrophomonas sp. YJH_SMC_57; assembly: GCF_059369755.1. Classification (NCBI taxonomy): domain Bacteria; kingdom Pseudomonadati; phylum Pseudomonadota; class Gammaproteobacteria; order Lysobacterales; family Lysobacteraceae; genus Stenotrophomonas; species Stenotrophomonas sp. YJH_SMC_57. The sequence goes on along the minus strand of NZ_JCAFSZ010000006.1, from coordinate 37,116 downwards.
CGGGCGTCGGCGGCGACCTTGAACCAGGCCTGGCCGCGTTGCAGTTGCAACTGGCGATGTTGTCCATCAACGCGCACATGCACTTCGCTGCCCGGCGACAGCAGGACATGCGAACCGTCCGGCAGCGCTTCGTCGCGGATTTCGCCAGCGGCGGTGCGCAGCACCTGCGCGGCCGGCGGCGGGGCAGGGCGGCCATACAGTCCAAGCGCGCACAGCAGCAGCGCCGCAATACCGGCTTCACCCAGGTGGCGGCGGCGCCGGCGTTGCTGCTGGCGCTGAAGGCTGGGGGTGGCGGCACCGGCCTGCCACAGCTGCTGCAGGTGCTGGTACTGCAGGGCATGGCGCGGGTCGGCCTGGCACCATTGGTTGAACGCGTTCTCATCGCGTTCGCCGTCGTGCCCGTCCAGCCACCAGCGGGCGGCTTCGCGTGCGATGGTGTCCTGGCTCATGGGCCCGGCACCTGCTGCAGGGCGACCAGGGCGCGCAGCAGATGGCCATGCGCGGTCTGACGGCTGACGCCGAGCTGGCGCCCGATCTCGGCCAGGGCCATCTGCTCGACACGGGCGAGCAGGAACACCTGGCGCGAGCGCGGTGGCAGCGCGGCGATGATCGCATCGAGATGGCGCAGCTGTTCGGCGTCGAGCAGGCGCTGGTCCGGCAGCGGTGCGGGATCGGCGATGGCATGCAGCTGGATGTCATCCAGCGCCTCTTCGCGCCGGCGCTGGCGCTGCCGGTAGTGATCGGCGATCAGGTTGTGGGCAACGCGATACAGATAGGCGCGGCCATTGTTCAGCAGGCCGCTGGCGGCGACTTTGACGATACGCAGCCAGGTTTCCTGGACGACGTCATCGGCATCGCAGCGTTGCGGGAGTTTGCGGCGGACATGGGCGTGCAGCGGCCGGTAATGGGCCGCGCACAGCTGCGCGACATCCGTCGGTTCGACAGGCGTGGACACGGGGCGGGCGACAACTGGGAAAGGGAACAGCCCGCGGCGGCAAGGGCAGCGGCAGCACCTTACAGCAAAAGAGAATCATTTGCATCAATGGGCGGTCATCAGCCAGTGATGGGACCGCCAGCCGTTGGCCGGCATGCCCCCAAACGGGTCAAAGATCGCGGTACTGGATCTGCGCGGCGAGCACGCGCAGGCCGTCAGCGTTGCTGGACAGGATGCGCTCCTCGCCGATACCTTTCTGCCGCTTCAGCTGGAAGCCCTGTTCGCTGGGCAGCTGTGCGGCGATGACGTCCATGCGCAGCAGGGCGTCGGGGCCGCTGCAGTCGAAGTGGCCCCAGTAGGCGCCATCGCGGTAGACCTGCAACCGGTAATTCATCGTGGTATCTCCGGCAGGTCCTGCAGCCAGTGGTCGAACATCGCGGTGGCGGCGGCTGCCAGCGGCGCACCATAGCGGCGCGCCTGCGCGCGCAGGTCGTTGGGGTCGATGCCGGCCTGGGCCAGTTCCAGGGTGTGGCCGATCAGCCAGCGTTCGAACTGGCGCGCGTCCAGCTCCGGATGGCATTGCAGGCCCAGCGCGTGCTGACCGATGGCAAATGCCTGGTGGCGGCAGGCGGGCGTGCTGGCCAGGCGGCGTGCGCCGGGCGGGAGTTCGAAGCCCTCACCGTGCCAATGCAGTACCGGAATGCCCTGCAGGGCCTGCAGGGGCGAGCGCTGGCCGTCATCGGTGAGCAGCAGTGGCGCGAAACCGATCTCCTTGCCGCCACTGGCAACGACGCTGGCGCCGAGCGCGCGCGCCATCAGCTGCGCACCGAGGCAGATGCCCAGGGTTGGCCGCTGCTGCAGCAGGCGACGCTGCAGCAGGGCAATGCTGTCGGTGACGAAGGGATAGGTTTCTGTGTCATTGGCACTGATCGGGCCACCCAGCACGACCAGCAGGTCGGCCGCTTCGGCATCGTCGAGCGGGTCGACACCGGCCTGCAGCACCTGCAGCTGCCAGCCCTGCGTCAGCAGCAGCGGTTTCAGGGTGCCGAGGTCTTCGAAGGCAACGTGTTGCAGGACCACCGCGTGCTTCATGCCGGTGCTCCGCTGTTGGGCCAGTAGAAACTGTCCGGGGTGGCGCGGGCGCCGAAGATGGCCTGTCCGACGCGGACCACGGTGGCGCCTTCCTCGATGGCGACTTCGAAGTCACCGGACATGCCCATCGACAGCTGCGACAGGTCGAAGCCGGCGGGCGCGGAGTGCTGCAGCTGGTCGCGCAGTTCGCGCAGGCGCACGAAGCAGGCGCGCACGCGCTCGACCTCCGGGGTGAACACGGCCAGGGTCATCAGGCCGCGCACGCGCAGGCGATCAAACGCCGGCAGCTGCTGCACGAAGCCCTCCACCGCGCCGGGCTCGAGTCCGTACTTGCTGGGCTCGGCCGAGGTATTGACCTGCACGAACACCTCCAGCGTGCGATCTTCCACTTGCAGGCGCTGCTGCAGCGCCTCGGCCACGCGCAGGCTGTCCAGCGCCTGGAACTCGCTGGCGAAGCGCGCCACGTAGCGCGCCTTGTTGGTCTGCAGGTGGCCGATCACCGACCAGTGCACGCCCAGGTCGGGCATGGCCTCGGCCTTGCGTTGTGCCTCCTGGACCTTGTTCTCGCCCAGTTCGTGGCAGCCAGCGGCCACGGCCATGCGGATGCGGGCGTCATCGACGGTCTTGCTGACCGGCAGCAGGCGCACGCTTGCCGGATCACGGCCAGTGCGGGCGCAGGCGTCGGCGATGCGCTGGCGCACCGTGGCCAGGTTGGCGGCGATCTGTTCAACAGACTGGGCCATGGGCCAGTCGGCGGCGGCAAGGGGCATGCGGGCACCTCCAATGCGGGATGGCCAGGGTGGGATACACTGGCACAGGACAAGATTTATTTTGGCATAGGACAAAATGAAAATCACCGGGCATAGCGCCGAGTCGATCTTCGACAACATTCGCGACGGCATCGGCAAGGGCCGCCTGCCGGCCGGCAGCGTGCTGCCGCCGGTGCGTGAGTTGGCCGAGCAGCTGGGGGTGAACCGCAACACCGTGGCCGCCGCCTACAAGCGGCTGGACGCGGCGGGCCTGGCCAGCACTGCCGGCCGTCGCGGCACGGTGGTGCGCGGCTTGCCGCCGGCAATGGCACGCGAAGGCAGCGCGCCGGGAGTGGCCCTGCATGACCTGGCCAGTGGCAACCCGGACCCGCGCCTGCTGCCGAACCTGCGGCTGGCTCCGGCGGCGCCACGGTTGTATGGGGTGGGCACGGTCGACCCGCGGTTGCAGGCGCTGGCACGGGCCTCGCTGGATGCGGATTGCCCCGAGGGGTATGCGCTGGAGCTGACCCATGGTGCGGTCGATGGCATCGAGCGCCTGTTGGCGGCCTGGCTGCTGCCGGGTGATCGCATCGCGGTGGAAGATCCATGTTTCCTCGGCAGCCTCAACGTACTCAACGCGATAGGCCATGCGCCGTTGCCGGTGGCGGTGGATGCGCATGGCATGCAGGTCGGATCGCTGCGTGCCGCGCTGGAGGCCGGCGCGCGCGCGGTGCTGCTGACCCCGCGTGCGCACAATCCCACCGGGGCCAGCCTGGATGCGAAGCGCGCACGGGCGCTGCGGCAGCTGCTTGCCCACTATCCGCAGGTGGCAGTGCTGATCGACGATCACTATGCGCTGCTCTCGCAGCAGGTCTATCACTCGGTACTACCGCTTGATGGCCGGCGCTGGGCGCTGTTGCGCTCGCTGTCCAAGCCGCTCGGCCCCGACCTGCGGCTGGCCTGGTTGGGCTGTGACGAGGAAACCGCGGCGCGGTTGCGGCTGCGGTTGGCATCGGGTACGGGCTGGGTCAGCCACCTTCTGCAGGATGCGGCGACATCGGTGCTGGGCTCGGCGTCGCAGCGGGCGAAGATCGCGTCGGCAGGCGAGCGTTACCAACAGCGCCTGCAGTCGCTGCAGGAACTGCTGCGTGCACGTGGCGTGGCGACGCCGCAGCCGATGGAAGGGCTGAACCTGTGGCTGCCATTGCCGGCCGACAGCCATCCGCAGGTGCTGGCGCTGGCCGCGCGTGGCTGGCATGTGCGCCCGGGCGAAGTGTTCGCGGTGGCGGCGCCCGGGCATGGCCTGCGCATCACCTGCGCGGCGCTGGGGCCGGTGCAGCAGCGGCAGCTGGCCGACGATCTGGCGGCGGTGTTTGGACTGTAGAGTCGAGCTTGCTCGACTGCTCGTGCCAACAACAGTCGAGCAAGCTCGACTCTACAAAGGTGAAGCAAAGTCGAGCATGGCTCGACGCCACAAAAGCAGATCAGGGCGCGGCGTTGGCGCCCGGGCGCACGTAGTAGGACTGGCCGCTGTCATCGACGAACATCAGTTCCGGCTTGCCCTGCCAGGAGGTGAGCATGGCGCCGGTATTGTTCTGGTGCTTGACCATCAGGCTGGCGCCGCGGTCCGGGTTGGCCACCACCTTGAACACTTCAGTGGTGCCGGTGGCATCGTCCAGGGTCAGCAGGGCCTCGCCGCCGCGGTCGCTGGTGCCATAGCCACCGCGTTCGGAGCCGTCCGGGCCGAGCAGGATCAGGCCTGACAGGGCGGTCGCACGCGGCCCCTGGGTGCGGCCCTGGCTGAGAGGATCGGGAACCGGTGCGCCGAGGATCACCCGTGGCTGTCCGCTTTCATCGTGGATGACCAGCCCGCGTGCTTCGATGATGCGCTGTGGCGATTGGCTGCGGTGCAGGCTCCAGGCGGTCCAGCCGGACACCAGCAGGGCGAGGGTGGCGACCACCAGCGTGGTCAGCAGCAGTGCACGGGGCATCGTGTCGTCCTTCCTTGGATGTGCCGACGATAGCGGATGCGGACCGGCAATGGCCAGTTCGTTGTGTGACGCTGTGTATCGTCAGTGGAAATCGCGGCTGTGGCTGCGCAGCCCCTGCAGCAGCTCATCCAGGCAGTGCATGCGCTGCACGATGACATGCTGCACGCCATCGACGCGTTCCAGGCGGCCGTCGATCTGCATCAGCTGGGTATCAACCAGCACCCGGTGCTGGCGATCAGCGAGGTGGCGCCAGACCACCGCGTTGACCATGCCGGTTTCGTCCTCAAGGGTGAGGAAGGTCACGCCACTGGCGGTCTGCGGACGCTGGCGCATGCGTACCAGACCGGCGATGCGCACGCGGCGACCATGGCCGTGACCGGCCAGTTGTGCAGCATCCAGGCAACCACGGCTGCGCAGCTGTGCGCGCAGGAACGAGATCGGGTGGCGGCCAAGGGTGGTGCCGGTGCTGCGGTAGTCGGCCTGCATGTCTTCCCAGGCGCTGGGCAGCGGCAACGGCACGCGGGCCTCGGCGGTGGCGCGGGCCTGGTCGAACAGCGGCAGCCGGTTTTCCACGCCGGAGATGTCCCAGCGCGCACGATGGCGATGGCCGCTGAGCCCACGCAACGCGCCGGCATCGGCCAGCAGGCCCTGTTGGCGACGGTCCAGCGCGGTGCGCTGGCACAGGTCGCCCACATCGTCGAAGGGGCGCCGCGCACGTTCTCGCATGATGGCCTGCACGGCGGGTTCGTTGCAGCCATCGACCAGGCGCAGGCCGAGCCGGATCGCGGCCGGCCCCTGGCTGAAATCCAGCGTGCAGTCCCAGTCGCTGTGGCGCACGTCCACCGGCAGCACGCGGATGCCATGCCGGCGCGCGTCCTGCAGCAGCTGGTCGGGGCTGTAGAAGCCCAGTGGCTGGCTGTTGATCAGGCTGGCGGTGAACGCGGCCGGGTGGTGGCACTTCAACCAGCAACTGTTATAGGTCAACAGGGCGAAGCTGGCGGCATGGCTTTCCGGAAAGCCGTAGTCGCCGAAGCCCTTGATCTGCTCGAACAGGTGCTCGCCGTACTCGCGGCTGAAGCCGTTCTTCAACATCCCGGCCAGCAGCTTCTCTCGATGCGGTTCCAGTCCACCGCGGCGCTTCCAGGCGGCCATCGAACGGCGCAGGGCATCGGCCTGGCCAGGCGTGTAGCCGGCGGCTTCCACCGCCAACTGCATCACCTGTTCCTGGAACAGTGGCACGCCGAGGGTGCGGGCGAACACGCGTTCCAGCCGCGCTGGATAGAGCGGATTGTCCGGATCGTTCAACGCGTCCGGACCCTGTTCGCGCAGGATCCTTCGCCGTTCCAGGTAGGGATGCACCATGTCGCCCTGGATCGGACCGGGGCGCACGATCGCCACCTCGATCACCAGATCATAGAACTCGCGTGGCTGCAGGCGTGGCAGCATCGCCATCTGCGCGCGCGACTCGATCTGGAATACACCGATGGTGTCGGCGGCGCAGATCATGTCGTAGGTCTTCGTATCCTTGGGAGGGATCGCATCCATGCGCCCTGCATGCAGGCCATGCTGCTGCAGCATCGCCAGGCACTTTCGGATGGCGGTGAGCATGCCCAGTGCCAGGCAGTCGACCTTCATCAGGCCGGTGGCATCCAGGTCATCCTTGTCCCACTGGATGACGGTGCGGTCGGCCATCGCTGCGTTCTCGACCGGCACCAGGGTCGACAGCGGATGCTCGGAAATAACGAAGCCGCCCGGGTGCTGCGACAGATGGCGTGGGAAGTCGATCAGCTCGGCGGTCAGTGACAGCAGCCGGCGCATCAGCGGGGTCTCCGGATCGAAGCCGCGTTCGCGCAGGGTCTCCGGCAACGGCACGTGGCCGCCCCAGTGATCCATCGCTGCGCCCAGTTCGTTGACCTGGTCCATCGGCAGGCCGAGCGCACGGGCCACATCGCGGATCGCGCTGCGGCCACGGTAACTGATCGCCACCGCAGTCAAGGCAGCACGTTCACGCCCATAGCGCTTGAACACGTACTGCAGCACTTCTTCGCGGCGCTCGTGCTCGAAGTCGATGTCGATATCCGGTGGTTCGTCGCGTTCGGCGGAGATGAAACGCTCGAACAACAGATTGCTGCGTGCCGGATCGATTTCGGTCACGCCCAGCACGAAGCACACCGCCGAGTTGGCCGCCGAGCCACGGCCCTGGCAGAGGATGTCCTGGCTGCGCGCGAAGCGCACGATGTCCTGCACGGTGAGGAAGTAGGAGGCGTAGTTCTTCTGCCGGATCAATGCCAGTTCGTGTTCGATCTGCGCGCGTTGTGCCGGTTCGATGCCGTTCTTCCAGCGCCACGGAATGCCACGCTCGACCAGCACGCGCAGCCAGCTGTCCGGGTCGTGGCCCTCCGGTACCAGTTCGCGCGGGTAGGTGTACTGCAGCTGCTCCAGGGTGAAGTGGCAGCGTTCGGCGATGCGCAGGGTCTCGGCCAGCAGTTCGGGCGGGTACAACTGGGCCAGTGCGGTGCGCGGGCGCAGATGACGCTCGCCGTTGGGAAACAGGCGCCAGCCGGCTTCGGCCACGCTGCAGCGGTGGCGGATCGCGGTCAGCGTGTCCTGCAGCGCACGCCGGCGGCGCACGTGCATGTGCACATCACCACTGGCAACCAATGGCAGGCGGTGGCGTTCGCCGAAGGCCTGCAGCTGCTGCAGGCGATGCGCGTCGTCATGCTCGTGATGCAGCTCCACCGCCAGCCACAGGCGATCATTGAAGCCGGTGCGCAGCAGCTCCAGATCGGTGGCGGCCGGCTGCCGGTCCAGCCACAGGCAGAGCAGCCCGTCGGGCAGGTCGAGCAGGTCGTCGCGCAGGCAGCGGTATTCGCCCTTGGCCGCGCGTCGCCGGCAGGTGGTGATCAACTGGCACAGCCCGGCATAGGCGGCCTGGTCGGTGCACAGCAGGGCCAGCTTCGGCCCGTCCTCGACCTGGAATTCGGCGCCGACGATCAGTGCCACGCCATGCGTCTTCGCCGCCTGCCAGGCGCGCACGATGCCGGCCAGCGAGCACTCGTCGGTGATCGCCAGCGCCCGGTAGCCCTGGCCGGCGGCGCGCGCGAACAGTTCTTCGGCAATCGAGGCGCCGCGCTGGAAACTGAACGCCGACAGGCAGTGCAGTTCGGCGTAGCCGGGCAGTTCACTGTGCATGAGGGCTCAGCCGAACCAGCCGTGCAGCATCCACGGTGCATGTGGGTCGTTGCGTGTGCGGAAGGCCCAGCCACGCTGGCCATGTGCGGTTTCCACCACGTAGTAATCACGGCGTGTATCGGCCTGGTCCCACCAGCCCGATTCGATCCGCTCCGGCCCGGCGACGATGCGCAGGCGTGGATCACGCAGCGGTTGCGGCGTATCCAGCAGCCAGCCCGGGCGTAGCGGCCAGTACGACGGCGGTTTGACCGCCGGCTGGGTGCCGCTGGCGCGTTCGGGGCGATGGTCGGCCTGCACCGCCAGCGGCTGCACGGCATCATCGCCCAAGCGCGCACGCAGGCGCTCGCGCAGCTGGGTCCAGGGCATCGCCTGCGCCGGCCGGGTATCGAACAGGTCGCGCGCGGCGGGCACGAAGGGCGGCAGCTGCTCGGCCTGCAGGCGCAGTGCGCGGCTGCCGGCGGGCAGGGCGAAGGCTTCCATGCGGTTGCGCGCGATCTCGAACAGCAGCGCGGGATCACGCTCCGGCGCCAGCAGGCCGATGGTCAGCACGCTGGGTGGCAGCAGGTCGTGCTCGAAATGCAGGTCGAAGCGCTGCACGCCACCATCGCGCGAGCACAGGAAGGCGGCCAGGTCCAGCAGCAGGCGACGCAGCGGGAACAGCAGGGCCTGGCTGGATTCGATCTCGTATTCGAATTCGATGCGCGCATCGAAACGGTCGGGAGGCTGGTAGTAGCGCAGTGGTGCGGTGGGCAGGCCGCGCAACGCGTCCAGCTGCTGCAGCACGTCGGGGGCGAAGCGCCGGGCCAGGCTGTCACGCGGCAGCGCGAGCACCGCACCCAGCGTGCGCAGGCCGGAGCGTCCCAGCACGGTCACTGCTTCGCTGGCCAGCCCGCAGCGCGGCAACGGCAGCTGTGCGAGTACCGCCGGCAGCTGCTGCGCATCGAGGCCGAGGCCATCGTGCACGTTGGCCAGCACGCGCGCGGCATGCGGCGTGGGCGCGGCCACCAGGCGATGGCGGAAACCCAGTTCGTGCAGTTCACCGCGCAGGCGTTTCTCGATGGTCAGCCAGTCACCGAACAGGGCACGGCTGGCGCCGATCTCCAGCACCAGCGCATGCGGGAAATCGAGGCTGACCTGCGAACTGTAGGCATAGGCCCAGCTGGCCAGCAGCTGCCGGGTGTGCTGTTCGGCGTTCGGGTCGTAATCGTGCAGGTGCATGTCCTGCACCAGCACCTGCGCGGCCGACAGCAGCATGCCCGGGCGCAGCCCGGCTGCCCGTGCGGCCGGGCTGACCGCGCGCAGCACGCGACGCTGCGCCGGCCCCTGCAGCAGCACCAGCGGCCGCTGCGGGTCCGGCTGCTGGCGCAGCACGCTGTCCAGCGCCAACTGCGGCAACAACAGGCAGGCCCAGTTCACGGCGCGGCCTCAGTGGCTGATGGCCAGGGGCAACGGCTGCGCCGGCGGCAGGCCACCACGGCATTTCAGTACCCGCACCTGGCCGTGGTCGAGCTGCAGGCGCAGGCTGGCCGGGGAGGGGTTGCGCGCTGCCTGCGCCTCGCGGAACACGAAGCCCAGGCACTGGCCGCTGTCGGCGGCGACCTGCAGCCGGCGCAGGGCACGGTCGTCGGCCTGCTGTGGCCAGCACAGCACCGCGGCGCAGGCGGCCGAGCGCAGGCACTGCTCGGCCGCCCACAGCGCCTGCTTCGGCACGGCGTGGATGATCTGCAGCTGGGCCAGGTCCAGCCCGGCCGCAGCCCAGGCCGGCGCATGCGGGCGGTACGGGGGCGCGACCAGCACGATCGGGCGTCCGCGCTGGCTCAGCTTCGCCAGCGCCGGCCAGACCAGCGCCAGCTCGCCCACGCCCGGGGCTGGCTGCAGCACTTCACACAGCCCGCTGGCCGGCCAGCCACCGCCGGGCAGGCGTGCATCCAGTGCCGGGTGGCCGCTGGGCAGGTGGTCGCTGGCGGGCCCTTGGCGGGCCGGGCCGCGCCACAGCTGGCGCCCATCCAGCAGCCGGTCGAGGGCGACGACGGCGCCCATCAGCCGGTCCTCCAGGGGAGGCGCCGGGCGGGCTGGGGGCGACAGGAATGGACGGAAACGGCGGGCATGAAGCGAGTATCGACAGGCCGGTATCAGTGGCTGAGACCAGACATGCTACTCGCGTTGTAAGTAGAATTACTAATGAAATTGGAAGGTCGGGTTTCAGGTTGCTGAAGGGGTATAGGAGTGCCGACCAAGGTCGGCACCCACTCGGCATGGGACGGAATGCCGACCAGGGCCGGCACCCACAGGCCCCGGTTACGGGCGGACCGGCAACGCCACCGGGCGCAGCGGCGCGGCATCGCCACCGCGGATCTTCAACGGGCCGCCGATGAAGGCGAACTCGTAGACCTTGTCACGGGCCAGTTCGTCCAGCGCCACCAGCTCGATGATCGGCGCGCCCTGCTGGGCCAGCAGGTAGGTGTGCAGCGGCACGTAGTCATCGGACACTTCCGAAGGGAAGGTCTCGAAGCTGAGGTTGTCGGCGCCGACGATCATCGCGCCGCTGTCTTCGACCAGGAAGCGCGCGGCGTCCAGGCCCATGCCCGGCGGGTTGGCCATGTACGCCCTGGGCTGCTCGAACAGGCGCATGCGGCCGGTGCGGATCAGCACGATGTCACCCTGCTGCAGCTTCACCTGCTGGCGTGCCAGCGCATCCTTCAGGTCCTGGCGGGTGACGCGGTAGCTGTCCGGCAGCATGTCCACGCCCTTGGCACCGGCCACGTCGATCAGTACGCCACGCGCGATCAGCGGCGGGAATTTCTCGATGCCGGTGACATTCCAGCCACGATCGCCGAGGTGCTTGTCGGCCTCGAAGCCGTTCCAGATCTTTCCGTGGATACCGAAGTGGTTCAGCGCATCGATGTGGGTGCCGGTGTGGCTGTACATCGAGAACGCCGTGCCGGTGTAGCTGCGGGTGAGGTTCATGGTCTCGCCCACGCCCATCGGGTCGTCCATCACCGTGCCGCGCGGGGTGTGGGTCATCCAGAACTGGTAGTGCGGGTCGCCGGCGTCCTGCCAGCTGGGCATGCCGACGTAGTACTCGGTGGCCAGGTCATAGGCCTTGCCGCCGCTGACCCGCGACAGGATCGCTGCGCGCGACGCCTCGGTGATCAGGTTGAGGCGGCCGATCTCGTCCTTCGGCCCCCAGGGGCTGGTGCCGACCTGCTGGCCGGAAGGAACGCGTTCGTGCGCGGTCACCGAGGTGGAAGCAGCGGTGCCGGCCAGCAGCAGGGCCAATGCGGTGGCCAGGGTACGTGGGGTCATGGGGAATCTCCTTGCAGGGGGGAATGGTGCGGCTCAGGCCGCGACCAGCGGCGCCAGGGCCTGGCGCAGGTGCGGCAGCGGCAGGGTCTGCAGGCGCAGGCCGTTGCCGCCGATCACGGTGGGAATGGAACGGATGCCGAGCGCAGCGGCTTCGGCGCGGTCGGCCTGCACGCGCTGCCGTACTGCGTCGCTGCGCATGTGGTCAGCGAAGGCACCACGCGGGTGGCCGAGCGCTTCGGCGATGTCCAGCAGCACTTCGGCATCGCCGATGTTGCGGTGCTGGTGCAGGTGCGCCCACTGCACGGCATCGAACATCACGCCGTGGGCTTCATTGCCGCCAAGCATGCCGGCGGCCTGGCAGGCCAATGCGCCCAGCCAGCCGGAGGGATATTCGAAGTCCTGTGCACGCATGCCTTCGATATCGATGCGCGCGCTGTCTTCATGCGCGGCGCAGTCGGTCCAGTGGCGCAGGATGATCGCCTTGGCACGCTCCATCGAGCCGAATACCTCGACCATCTGCGCGCGCGAGTCCTGCAGCACGAAGCTGCGGTGGCGCACCTGGATGCCGAGTTCGGCCGAGACCTGCTGCAGGCGCGGGGCCAGCACGAAGCACCAGCCGCAGACCACGTCGTGGAAGAAATCGACCACTGGCGCTGCAGCGGTGGGGGAAGAAACGGAAGACATCGGCCTGCCATCGGTGAGAGGGGAGGCGGCAGAGTAGGCAGTGCGGCGTGGCTGAAACAGCACGCCGCGGGCAGCTCAGTTTTCGCTGGTGGTTACGAATCCAGGCCGGCGCAGGCGGGCAGCTCGGCGTGCAGGAAATCGATGAAGGCACGCACCTTGGGCTGCAGGTGGCGCGAGGTGGGGTAGACCGCATGCACGAAGCGCGGTGGATAGCGGTGGTCGGGCAGCACCTGCTGCAGTTCGCCGCGGGCCAGTGACGGCGCCGCCAGGAACGAGGGCAGGGCGCCGATGCCCATGCCGGCCACCAGCAGATCGCGCAGCAGCAGGCTGTTGTTGACGGTGACGCGTGCCGGCAGGGTGATCGTCACCTGGCCATCGGGGCCGAGCAGCGGCCAGCTGCCGGGTGAGTCGGACAGGCTGTAGGCCAGCACGCTGTGCGCCTGCAGAGCGTCCACCGCCTGCGGTACCGGATGCTGCTGCAGGTAGGACGGGGCCGCGCACAGCACCTGCTGCAGCGAAGCCAGCCGGCGCGCCACCAGTCGCGAGTCGTCCAGCTCGGCGCGCAGCCGCAGCGACACATCGAAGCCTTCGCCGACCGCATCGAGCAGGCGGTCTTCCATTACCAGGTCCAGCGACAGCTGCGGATGCTGCTGCAGGAAGCGCGGCAGCAGCGGCGACAGCGTGCTCAGCGCGAACGACTGTGGCGCATTGACGCGCAGCCGCCCGGCAACTTCGCCACGCTGTTCGGCGATGCCACGTTCCAGCGCGTCCAGCTCGTCGAGCAGGCGGCAGCACTCACGGTAATAGGCATGGCCGGTTTCGGTCAGGCTCATGCGCCGCGTGGTCCGCTGCAGCAGCACCACGCCCAGGTGGGTTTCCAGCATGCGCAGCTGCTTGCTCAGCCCGGCCGGCGACATGCCCAGGTCTTCGGCGGCACGGGCCAGGCCGCCACGTTCGACGATGCGGCGGAAGGCACGCATCAGGTTGAAGGAGTCCATGCCGGTCCCGGGCGCGATGAGGGCGCCATTGTAGATCCACGCCAGGCGTGGGTGCTGGAATTGCGGTGCCGACCAGGGTGGGCATCCAGCAGGCGCGTGACGGGTTGCGCCGTTTGTTCAAGCCGGCAACCGTCGCATCGCGCCAGCATGCAGGCCCCTCACGTTTCGGGTTGCCCATGAAGCACTGGATCCTCCGCCTGTATGCCCCGTTGTTCCTGCTCGGGTTCGTTGCCGCCGCCATCGCCTGGGTCGGCCACCTGCACGGTGATCCGCTGTGGCTGCTGGCCTTGCTGGTGGTCGCCATCGCGTTCTCGTTCGCCGCCGAACGTGCCTGGCCCTACGACCCTATGTTCAACCACGACCAGGGCGACAGCCTGCGTGACACCTTGCATGCGCTGGTCAACGAAAGCCTGAACCTGCTGTCGATCGCCGCGGTGCCGCTGCTGGCGGCACTCATTCCGTGGCAGCTGTGGCCGGTGCAGTGGCCCTTCGCGCTGCAGGTGCTGCTGGCCATCATCTGCGCCGATCTCGGCATCACCCTGGTGCACTACGCCAGCCATCGCATCGGCTGGCTGTGGCGGCTGCATGCGGTGCACCACAGCGTCACCCGCATGTACGGCTTCAACGGCCTGATGAAACACCCGCTGCACCAGGCGGCCGAAGCAGTGGGCGGTGTGTTGCCGCTGCTGGTGCTGGGCCTGCCGATGCCGGTGGCGGCGGTGCTGGCGTTCGCCATTGCCATCCAGCTGCTGTTGCAGCATTCCAACGTGGACATGCGCCCCGGTGTGCTGGGCCGGGTGATGGCGTGGGCACCGCTGCACCGTTTCCACCATATACGCTACGGCACCGCTGGCGACGTCAACTTCGGCCTGTTCCTGACCGTCTGGGATCATCTGCTGGGAACCGCCTTCGATGCACCGGGCTATCGGCTACGGCAACGCGATCTCGGCATCGGCAGCCAGCCGGATTATCCGCGCGATTATCCCGGGCAGCTGCTGGCACCGTTCCGTGAACTGCCACATGGCGAGGTGCCGGAGCTGCCCGAAGGGTTGCGCAGGCGCGGATGATCCCGCATGTCAGGTCGCGCGCAGCTGCAGGGCCTGCAACTGCGCGGCACCGATGCCGAACATGCGGTGCAGGTTGCGTGACAGATGGGCCAGGTCGGCGAACCCGGCCGCGTGGGCGCTGTCGGTCAGGCTGTGTCCACGCAGATGATGCGCGAGCGCATTGCGCAGTCGTTGCCACAGTACCCAGCCGCGCAGGGTCACCGACAGGTCTGACTGGAAGCGCCGATGCAGCTGGCTGGTCGACAGGTGGGCCGCTTCGGCGATATCGGCGGCCGGCACCGGGCCAGGCAGGTAGTGGGTGATACGGACCAGTGCCGCCTGCACGCGTCGATCCAGCGGCTGCGGACGGCTCAGTCGTGGCAGCCAGTCCTGCAGTGCCACCGCGTTGCCCGGCAGGGCGTGCAGATACCGCTGGATCTGTGTGGGATCGGCATGTGCCGGCTCAAGGAATACCGTGCAACCGTCCTGCGGTGCCGACAGGATGGCATGCGACTGGAAGGAGGGCAGCCACAGGCGTTGACCCTGCTGCCGCACGCCATCGACCTCGACCTGCCACGCTGCACCGTCGCTCAGCAGCAGTTGATGGGCGTAGTGCGCATGCGCAGCGCTGCCACCGGCATGGCCCTGCAGCATGGCTACGTGGCCATCCAGCAGCAGCGTGCCATTCCAGGGCAGGGCGGGAGAGGACATGGAGGAATTGTAGATCCACGCCATGCGTGGATGAATCTCCATCGAAATCGAATATTTCGACAATGAAACGAAGAGCATCCACGCATGGCGTGGATCTACTGCAGATTGCGGGGAATTGTCGAAGGCGGGGTGGGTCCGTTGGCGGGGGTGTCCGCGGCATGGATGCCGCGGCCAAGCCCCCAGGGATGGGTTTACGGCGTCCCCCGCCAACGGACCCACCCCGCCTGCCTGCAGAAATCCAGCTTTTGCTGTAGCTCTGGCTGTTGACGTTGATGTTGCCTCGGCGGGTGCCGGGCGCAGCCCGGCCGTGCGTACCCTCAGCGCCCGTGCGGGTCGGGCCGGTGATGCACGTACTCGACCACCGTGCCATCGGGATGCACTGCATTGAACGCCGCACCGGTCGGCACCACCTGCAGGGGGAAGATGATTTCGGCCCCCGCCGCGACCAGCCGGTCGTGATAAGGCCGCACGTCATCGACCAGCAGCGTCCCGGTGGTCGAAGTGAAGGGGGCCAGCGCTTCCTCGCACCCTTCGATCAGCAGGAAGGCTCCGACCATCGCCAGGCGCAGGCCGGCATCGGGAAACGGGAAGCCCGCATCAGCCACGACGCCCTGCAACTGCTCGTAGAAAGCCACGCTCTGCTCCAGCTGGCCCGGGGCCACGAACACCCGGATCAACACGCGTGGGCTGCGTTGGCTCGAGGTATCACAGCGGTCGCGCCAGAGATGATCGAAGTCGCGGTGTATGTTCATGGGCGGGGTTCAGGGCCGGTGACGCCCCATTATCGGCAGCCCCGTGCGGCCTGCTGATGACTGCCGGTGATGGCCTGATAACCGGCGGCCAGGTTGCCCCTGTGACTTAGGTCCTGTTGACAGGTGTGAACGCCCTCGCACAATCTTCACATGATTGGGCCGCCCTGCGCGGCCCGGACAGGCAGGTTGTCACGCCGGGAGGAGGGTCCCGCGCGCAGACCGGCCCGTCCTTCGGCCTGCGGGACGTTGCCTGGCAACCCCTGCGCGGCATGAACGCTGCACCCTTCGGCGGCACTTTCCCTGGACCGATTGCCTTGGCAACGGAATTACGCCTGCCGATGAAAACGTTTACAAAGCCGCTTGCCCTCTCCCTCGCCCTGTCTGCTGCGCTCGCCGCCCCGGCCTGGGCCGACCCTGCGGCGTTCACCGTGTTGACCCTGGAACAGGCGCCCGGCGCCGAAGCAATGCCGGCGCTGGCTGCGCAGCTGAAGAGCCTGAAGGTGGACGCGGTGAGCGTGCGCCAGGTGCAGCGCGGCATCGGCCAGGTCGATCCGCTGCAGGTGCTGGCCGATGGGCTGGGCTACGAGTACCGCTTCATTGCTGCGGGCAAGGACGATGGCCAGACCCAGCGCGGTCAGGCCGTACTGACCCGGCTGCCGATCGCCGCTGAGTCCGGCCCCGACCAGCCGGGCCTGAACTACCTGCGCCTGGACGATGGCCGCCACACCGTCGCGGTCTATACCGATGCCGGTGCAGGCGCGGCCCAGCTGCCGGCGCTGGTCACGCGCTCGCGGCTGGGTGCGCCGGCGGTGCTGCTCGGTGCCGTGGCTGGCGAATCGGCCACGGCGGCCGGCTTCGATCCGGCGCGTGTCGCACTGGAAGCAGACGCCAGCTACTTCAGCGATGGCTTCCAGGCTGCCAGCAGTGCGCCGTTCAAGGTGGAAGGCAGCAGCCTGCGTGCCACGCTGCTGACCCTGGCCTATGCCGCCGACACGCATGGCGACACGCCGTGGATGGACACCACCCTCAACGCCGACGCACGTGCTGCGCTGCTGCTGAAGGCGATGACCGAGGATGAGAAGTTCCAGATGCTGCACAGCTACTTCGGGCTGGGCAAGGACGGTGGCCCGCTGCCGGAAGGCGCGGTCGGTTCGGCCGGCTTCGTACCGGCGGTGCCGCGCCTGGGCATTCCCTCGCAGCAGTCGGCCGATGCCGGCGTCGGCGTGACCAATCCGGGTGGCATCCGTCCGGGCGACTTCGCCACCGCGATGCCGTCGGGCCCGTCCACTGCATCCAGCTGGAACCGCGAAGTGGCCTTTGCCGGCGGCGCGACCATGGGCCGCGAGGCCTGGCAGCAGCGCTTCAACATCCTGCTGTCGGGCAGCGTCAACCTGCAGCGCGACCCGCGCAACGGCCGCAATTTCGAGTACGCCGGTGAAGATCCGCTGCTGGCCGGTTCGATGGTCGGTGCGCTGATCCAGGGCGTGCAGAGCCAACACGTGATCTCCTCGATGAAGCACTTCGCGCTGAACGACATGGAGACCCGCCGCAACTTCCACGACGTGCGCATCGGCGAGCAGGCCATGCACGAGTCGGACCTGCTCGCCTTCGAGATCGCGCTGGAGGCAGGCCGCCCGGGCGTGGCGATGTGTTCGTACAACAAGATCAATGGCACCTACGGCTGCGAGAACGGCTACCTGATGAACCAGGTGCTGAAGCAGGAATGGAAGTTCCCCGGTTTCGTGATGTCCGACTGGGGGGGCGTGCACAGTGGCTCGAAGGCGGCGCTGGCCGGCCTGGACCAGCAGTCGGCCGGTGAAGTGTTCGATGCGGCGGTGTTCTTCGACGAACCGCTGCGCCTGGCCGTGCACGGTGGCGTGGTGCCGCAGGCGCGCCTGAACGACATGGTGGCGCGCATCCTGCGCACGATGTTCCTGCACGGCAACTTCGACAACCCGCCGCAGCACCAGAAGGTGGACGCCGAGGCTGGCTTCGCTGTTGCCCAGCGCACGGTGGAAGAGGGCAGCGTGCTGCTGCGCAACGAGGGCAACCTGCTGCCGCTGGCCGACAGCGTGAAGCGCATCGTGATCATCGGCGGCCATGCCGACAAGGGCGTGATCGGTGGCGGCGGTTCGTCGATGGTGGGCGTGACCGCCAAGGGCACCAATGCGGTGCCGGGCGTGCTGCCGACCACCTGGCCGGGCCCGGTGATCTTCCACCCGTCTTCGCCGCTGGAATCGCTGCGCGCAGCGCGTCCGGACGCGACCATCGAGTATGTGGACGGCAGCAATGCCGCCGCTGCAGCCAAGGCAGCCGCGCAGGCCGACGTCGCCATCGTGTTCGCCACCCAGTGGGCGGCAGAATCGGTGGACCTGCCGGACATGCAGCTGCCGGACAACCAGGACGCCCTGATCTCGGCCGTGGCCAAGGCCAACCCGAAGACCGTGCTGGTGCTGGAAACCAACGGCCCGGTGCGCACGCCGTGGCTGGCGCAGGTGCCGGCGATGCTGCAGGCGTGGTATCCGGGCATCCGCGGTGGCGAAGGCATTGCCGCGCTGCTGACCGGCCAGGTCAATCCGTCCGGGCGCCTGCCGGTGACCTGGGTGGTGGACGAATCGCAGTTGCCGCGCCCGCATATCGACGGCCTCGGCTTCAAGCCGGCCAAGCCGTTCGGTGATGTGTTCGATTTCGATATCGAAGGCGCCAACGTCGGTTACAAGTGGATGGCGGCCAAGGGCCTGACCCCGACCTTCGCCTTCGGCCACGGCCTGTCCTACACCTCCTTCGCCTATGAAAACCTGAAGGTGAGCGTGGAAGGCTCGCGCCTGGTCGCCAGCGTCGACATCCGCAACACCGGCAAGCGCGCCGGTGCCGACGTCGCCCAGCTGTACCTGAAGCTGCCGGCCGGCAGCACCACGCCGATCCGCCTGATCGGCTATGACAAGGTGAACCTGCAGCCGGGCGAACAGCGCCGCATCCGCATCGAGGCCGAGCCGAAGACCCTGGCCCATTACGATGCACAGGCCCGCCAGTGGAAGATCGATGGCGGCACCTACCAGGTGCAGCTGTCGCGCAACGCCGCCGAGCCGCTGCAGAGCGTGGACGTACAGCTGGTGGAGCAGGTGCTGCGCTGATGCCTGAGGACACGGCCCCGCAACGGGCCGTGTCTGAAAAAGGGGACGGAGGGAATTAAGTCGTTTATGGCAGAAACGACTTAATCCCCTCCGTCCCCTTTTTTCATGCAGTGAACCAGTCGCGCAGGAAATCGATCAGCTGCCGCACTTTGGGCGACGGCTGGGCGCTGTGTGGATAGACCGCGTACACGCTCTGCTGTGGGAAACGGTGATGGCGCAGTACTGGCCGCAGCCGGTTCATGGCCAGGTCGTCCTCGATCAGCCAGTGGGGAAGAACGGTGACCCCGGCACCGGCCACGGCGAAGGCGCGCAGGCTGCTGGCCCCATCCACGCGTACCACTGCATTGGCCGGATTGGTGGCAAACAAGGCGTCGCTGCCATCCGGCGCCACCACCGGCACGTCGGCCAGCCGTGGGTAGCCCAGGCGTGGCAGTGTGCCGAGCTGCACCGGATCGTCCGCGGCATCAGCGGACGGCAGGCGCGCCAGCAGTGAAGGCGCCGCCACCGCGCACAGAGCGTGCTGTTCCAGCTCGCTGGCATGCAGGCCAGAGTCGGGCAGGCGGCCAAGGCGGATCGCCAGATCAAAACGCTCCGGAATCAGGTCGGCCGGTGCCGGCGAGGTCGACAGATGCAGTTGCAGGGCCGGGTGGCGCGCGCGGAACGCCTCCAGCGCCGGGATCAGGCGCAGCTGTGCGTACTCCGGTGTAGTGGTCAGGCGCAGTACGCCCTGCAGCTGGTGCTGGTCGCGGCGCGCGGCATCGATCGCCGCCTGCGCAGCATCCAGCGCCTGCACGCAATGTTGCAGGAACTGTTCACCGGCCTCGGTCAGGGCCAGGTGACGGGTACTGCGCAGCAGCAGGGTCACGCCCAGCTCCTGTTCCAGCCGCTTCAGGTTGAAGCTGACCACCGCGCGGCTAAGGCCGAGGCGGTCGGCTGCCGCGGTCAGGCTGCCGGCCTCGACCACGGCGCGGAAGATATCGAAGCGATCGAGGCTGACCATGGGCATCAATTGTCAAAATACATTTGACAGTGTTGCAGCTGTCGTCGTGTTTTTCCAACAACGGCTGCCGGGCATGCTGGCCGCTTCCCTGCTGGAGCGCCGTCAATGCCGTCCCCCCGCCTGCGCCATGAGGCGATCTTCCTGCTGGTGTTCGCCCTGGACCTGGTCAACATGTTCATTGCCACGGTGGCCTATCCGGCATTGGCGGCTGAGCTGCATGCCGACGTCGGCACCCTGGCCTGGGTCGGCACCGCCTACATGCTGGGCCTGAGCGTGGTGATCCCGTTGGCGCCGTGGCTGGCCGCGCGCTGTGGCGAGCGTCGCCTGCTGCTGGTGGCACTGCTGCTGTTCGCGATCGCCGCTGCGCTGGCGGGAGCCGCGCCGGGTATCGGCTGGCTGCTGGGGTGGCGCCTGCTGCAGGGGCTGGCCGGTGGCCTGCTGATTCCGGTGGCCCAGGCGGCGGCCTACCGGCAGTGCACGCCCGACCAACGCGGCGCACTGACCCGGCGCATCCTGCTGGTGGCGCTGCTGGTGCCAGCACTGGCGCCGGCGCTGGGCGGGCTGCTGGTGCAATGGCTGGCCTGGCGCGGTGTGCTCTGGGCCAGCCTGCCGCTGGCAGTCATGGCGATTGGGCTGGTGCTGGCGTGGATGCCGGCCGACGTTCGTCGTACTGCACCGCGCCTGCAGGCCCATGCGCTGTCCACCGCGATGACGGCACTGGGCGCGCTGCTGCTGGCGTTGACCTGGCTGGGCGAACCCGGGCATCGTCTTGCCGGCAGCGGCTTGCTGATGGTCGCGGTGGTGCTCGCCGTCGTCCACCTGCGGCATGCACGTCGGCAGCCACAGCCCCTGCTGCGCTGGTCGCTACTGTCCCATCGCAGCCTGCGCCTGGCGATGCTGGTGTATCTGGCGGTGCCGGGCGTGTTCATCGGCAGCCAGCTGGTCAGCACGCTGCAACTGCACCAGGCCGGTTACAGCGCCGCGCGCATCGGCGCACTGATGCTGCCGTGGGCGCTGGCCTCGGCCCTCGCCATCACGGCCAGCAAGCGCCTGTTGGCCCGCTTCGGCCCGGCCGCAGTGCTTCGCGCGGGCATGTTCCTGCAGGCCAGTGGCCTGCTGGCGATGGCGCTGTTGCCACAGCCGGCGTTTGCGCTGGCCGGGCTGCTGTTCGCGCTGATGGGTGCTGGTGGCAGCCTGTGCAGCAGCACCGCGCAGACACTGGCCTTCCATGGGGTCGAGGGCGAAGCGCTGGGCGATGCCAGTGCACTCTGGAACCTCAACCGTCAGCTCAGCTTCTGCCTGGGCACGGCCGCCATCGCGCTGCTGCTGGCACTGGCCATGCAATGGCTGCCGGCCCGCGCCACTGGCGTGGCGCTGGGCCTGGCCGCCGTACTGACCCTGCTGCCGATGCTGCTGTTGCGTCGGCCGAAGCAGCTCCTTCTTCCACACCCCGGGAATTGATGATGGATACCACCGCAGAACATGAAATCCACCACCTGCACGAGAAACTGCAGGCCTGGTTCCGTGCCGACGCCGGCACCGACGCGCTGGATGATCTGATGGCGCATTTCTGCGCGGACTTCAGCATGGTCGGCATCGCTGGTCGCAGGCTGGACCGGATTGCCGTGCAGGCACTGTTCGCGGGCGGTCATGGCGCGCGTCCAGGGCTGCAGATTTCCATCGACGCCGTGCAGGCGGTGGAAGTGCCATCACCGCTGGCGGTGCTGCGCTATCGCGAAGGGCATGCGATCGATGGTGGCGAGCCCGCATGGCGGGAGTCGCTGGCGGTACTGAGGCAGGAGCAGGGGCGCTGGTGCTGGCTGGCGCTGCATGAGGTGGCCGCCTGATCGGTAGTGCCGGCCGCTGGCCGGCAACCGCGTACCGGCCCCAGGATCATGACCTTGCCGGCCAGCGGCCGGCACTACCGGGCGACGGCACATGTGCCATCAGTCCTGCCCGTATCCACCGCAGAATGCAAAGCCCGCCCACACTTCACGGCTCATGGCAGGAGTAGGCTTGAGGCTTTCCTGCCGGGAGGGGTCTCCATGCGTGTGCGTGCCGTTGCAGTAGCCATCGCCCTTTGCCTGTCCAGCACCGTGCTGGCTGCCGATACCCCGCCGATGACCCCGGACATCAGCGGCAAACCCTTCGTTGCGCCGGATGTCGGCCGCGACTACGACAAGCGCGTGGTGATGGTGCCGATGCGCGATGGCACCAGGCTGTATACGGTGATCGTGGTGCCCAAGGGTGCCCACAATGCGCCCATCCTGCTGACCCGCACGCCCTACGATGCCGCTGGCCGCGCCAACCGCAGTGCTTCGCCGCGCATGCGCGACCTGCTGCCGCAGGGCGACGAGGTGTTTGTCGACGGCGGTTACATCCGCGTGTTCCAGGACATCCGTGGCAAGTATGGCTCCGAGGGGGATTACGTGATGACCCGGCCGCTGCGCGGGCCGTTGAACAACACCAAGGTCGACCATTCCACCGACGCCTGGGACACCATCGACTGGCTGGTGAAGAACGTGCCCGAGAGCAACGGCAAGGTCGGCATGCTCGGTTCATCGTATGAAGGTTTCACCGTGGTGATGGCACTGACCGACCCGCACCCGGCGCTGAAGGTGGCCGCACCGCAGAGCCCGATGGTGGATGGCTGGATGGGTGACGACTGGCTCAACTACGGTGCGTTCCGCCAGGTCAACTTCAACTACTTCGCGATGCAGACCGAGAAGCGCGGCAAGGGCACGCCGCTGCCCAGCCTCGGCTACGACGACTACAGCACCTTCCTGCGCATCGGTTCGGCCGGCGACTACGCACGTTTCACCGGCGTGGACCAGCTGACCTGGTGGAAGAAGCTGGTCGAGCACCCGGCCTATGACGCCTTCTGGCAAGGCCAGGCGCTGGACGCGGTGATGGCCAGGACGCCGTTGAAGGTACCCACCATGTGGCTGCAGGGCCTGTGGGACCAGGAAGACATGTGGGGCGCCAACCACGCCTACCAGGCGATGGAAGGGCGCGACAGCGGCAACAACCGCAACTACCTGGTGATGGGCCCGTGGCGGCATAGCCAGGTGAACTACAGCGGCAATGAACTGGGCGCCCTGAAGTTCGATGGCGATACCGCGTTGCAGTTCCGCCGTGATGTGCTCAAGCCGTTCTTCGACCAGTACCTGGTGGACGGTGCACCGAAGGCCGACACGCCGCCGGTGTTGATCTACAACACCGGCGAGAACCACTGGGACCGCCTGAAGGGCTGGCCGCGCAGCTGCGACAAGGGCTGTGCCGCCAGCAGCAAACCGCTGTACCTGCGCGCCGGCGGCAAGCTGGCGTTCCAGGCGCCGGCGGCGGGCGAGGGTGACTTCGAGGAATACGTGTCCGACCCGGCCAAGCCGGTGCCGTTCGTGCCGCGACCGGTGCGTTTCAGCGACCGCGACATGTGGACCACCTGGCTGGTCAAGGACCAGCGCTTCGTCGATGGCCGCCCGGACGTGCTGACCTTCATCACCGAACCGCTGACCGCGCCGCTGCGCATCGGCGGCGCTCCGGTGGTGCATCTGCAGGCGTCAACCAGTGGCACCGACAGCGACTGGGTGGTGAAGCTGATCGACGTGTATCCGGACCAGGAAGCGTCGACGCCGGAAATGGGCGGCTATGAGCTGCCGGTATCGCTGGCGATCTTCCGCGGCCGCTACCGTGAGGGCTTCAGCGATCCGAAGCCGCTGGCTGCCAACGAAGTGCTGCCGTACCGCTTCGATCTGCCCAACGCCAACCACACCTTCCAGAAGGGGCACCGGGTGATGGTGCAGGTGCAGTCCAGCCTGTTCCCGCTGTACGACCGCAACCCGCAGACCTACGTGCCGAACATCTACCTGGCCAAGCCGGGCGACTACCAGAAGGCCACGCAGCGGGTCTGGCACAGCGCGGCGCAGGCCAGCTACATCGATCTGCCGGTGTATTGAGGTTGATGAGGTGCGCCGGGCACGCGATGCCCGGCGGCCGCGGTAGTGCCGGCCGCTGGCCGGCATCCGCGACGGTGCCAAAGCGTGTCGACCAAGGTCGACACCCACCAGGGCAGAAGCTGCTACCCGACCTTTGAAGGGCCGGTACGCCAACGGCTGGGCACCAGGCCGAAACGCTTGCGGAATGCGGCCGCGAAGTTGCTGGGATGGCGATAGCCACTGGCGGCCGCAGCCTGCTCGACGGTCCAGCCGTCTTCGCGCAGGCCCTGTTCGGCGTGGCGCATGCGCTGCTCGTGCAGGTAGTCGAACACCGAGCAGCCATACTGCTGGGCGAAATGGCGGCGCAGCGAGCTCGGACTCATGCAGGCCAGCTGTGCCAGTTCGAGCAGGCTGTGGGCGTGGCTGGGATCATCGTGCAGGTAGGCGCGCACGCGCTCCAGGCGCTCGCGCTGTCCCGCGCGCAGCGTGCGCACGTGGTCGGTCTGCAGATCCTCGGCCTGCAGGCCGACGGCCAGCAGCTGCAGGGCCACGCCCTCTCGCCACAGCGCATCGATGCCGTCCTGCCAGGGGCTGTCGAACAGTTGGCCCAGCACCGGCAGCAGGGTGTGCGGAATCGCCCAGTGGCGGCACTCCAGGTGGGTGTTGAGCGCCGTGTGCAGCTGTGGCAGCTGGAACAGGTCCGGATCGATCTCGGCCGGCACCATCACGCTGACGCCGCGCATGCGCGTCTCGCCCGGATGTGCGCCGGTCATCTCGACCTGCTCGCGATGGTGCGCGGTCATCGCGGTGCCGGCGCGCAGAGTGAAGCCCGCGCGTCGTGGCATGCGGACGTCGACCTGGCCCTGCAGCATCACGCGGATGGCCAGCCCCGGGCTCTGCTGGGCGGTGGCGACGTACGGGAAACGATTATGCACGTCGGACGCGATCAGGCTCATGCCGCCGCGCAGGAACTGCTCGTTGACCTCGCCGTGGCCGGCCCACTGGTCGTCGCGCAGGTGTTCCGGATCGGCGCGGTAATCAAAGCCGTGGCGGTGGCCGAAACGGCGGTAATCGGCAAAAGTGAAGTATCGGGACATTGCTCGGCACGTACGCAGGAGGTGGACGCTGGCTGTGCCTGGCCCATGCGCTCTGCGATGCAGATGCACGTCCGGTCGTGGCCTGTGCAGACCCGCTGCGATGCGGTGGCGACGGCATGCCGGATGGCTGGGGAAACGCCAGATTGGAATGTGTGTGTCGAATAAACTGGAAACGTTTCCCATTGTCGCCCTGATTCATCTGCATTTGATTTCGAGATGGTCAAAACGATTGATCAATACGGCCAAGTTGATTGCTGCACAGAACATACGGCGGCGTCTTGCATGCAAATCCATACGCAGATCCCTACATCAACTTGAGTTGAGGTTTTATGGGTGGAACGATCGTTCGTGGACGCACTGTCTGCCGGGTCATCACAGGCAACGTCGTAGCGTGAGGGTTCAACAGCGGCCAGCCGCATCGAAACCCCCACAGATGGAGAACGCAGATGATTGATTACCAGCTCACCGGCAAGACCGCGATTGTGACCGGAGGTGTATCCGGCATCGGTCTGGCGGTCGCACAGACCCTGGCTGCGTCCGGTGCGCGTATTTCGGTCTGGGATCTGAAGCAGGACGCGGTGGACGCCACGGTGGCGCAGCTGCAGGGCAGCGGTGCGCAGGCCATGGGCATTGCACTGGACGTGACCGATGATGCCGCCGTCGAGGCGGCGGTGCAGCTCACGGTGAAGGAACTGGGCGGCCTGCATGTGGCGGTCAACAACGCCGGTATCGGCGGACCGGCCGCCAGCAGCGGTGACTATCCGATCGATGGCTGGCAGCGCGTGATCGATGTCAACCTGACCAGTGTATTCCTGTGCCAGCGTGCGCAGATCCAGGCGATGCGTACAGCGGGTTCCGGTGGCAGCATCATCAACATGGCGTCGATCCTGGGCCAGGTAGGCTATGCCGGTTCCACCGCCTATGTCGCGGCCAAGCACGGCGTCGTCGGGCTGACCCAGACCGCTGCCTGGGAGCATGCGGGCGACGGTATCCGTGTCAACGCGGTCGGTCCGGGGTTCATCAGCACGCCGTTGCTGGAGAAGATGGACCCGAAGGTACGCGCCACCCTGGAAGCACGGCACGCGCTGAAGCGGCTGGGCACGGCCGAGGAAGTCGCGGCGCTGGTGGCCTGGCTGGCCAGCGACGATGCCTCGTTCGCAACCGGTGCCTATTACGCGATCGATGGTGGCTACCTGGCGCAGTGATGGGTTGATCGCCGATGGCGCCGGGCGCGGCCTGGCGCCACCGGGTGAACGAGCCGTGGTGCTGCCTTCACCCCCGTCCCACGCTGTGCAGGCAACGCTGCCGGAAATACCCGGAGGCGGCGATGGAACTCACCCAGGATGTCTCGATCCTGCTGCGCGTGGGCGCGGCGATGCTGTTTGGTGGCGTGCTCGGCGTCGAGCGCGAAATGGGCAAGCACGCTGCCGGCCTGCGCACGCACATGCTGATTGCCGGCGCCGCCGCGCTGATCGTCGGCCTCGGCGATTCGGTGGCCGAGCATTTCCAGCAGGAGCGCTACCGCGATCTGCTGCAGGTTGATCCGGTGCGACTGATTGAAGCAGTGGTGGCCTGCGTCGGTTTCGTTGCGGCCGGCACCATCCTGCGCGGTTCGCGAGAGGATCAGGTCAGCGGGTTGACCACCGCCAGTTCACTGATCATGGCCGCCGCCATCGGCATTGCCGTGGGCATCGGCAAGTATGTGATCGCGATCGGGGTCAGCGTGCTGTGCGTACTGGTGCTGGCGGTGATGCGGCGATTGGAGAGGCGGATTTCGTAGGGAATGCAGGGTTGCCGGCCAGCGGCCGGCACTACCACAGCCATCCATAATGGTAGGACCAATATAGCGACTAGCCCTATGGTCTAATAGGCTCTCCACCGGGATGGCGGTTAAATCCGCTGCACGCGGCCTGATCGAAATTATTATTGGTACGACCAATAATCGGCGGCCTCGGCGACCCACCGCCTGCGGTGGAGCACATCCCGCCCCCAGTCGAGAGCCTTCATGCAGCCCTGGCAACACCTGTACGACCCCGCCGGCAACCTGTGGTTGTCCAGCCTGATCGCGCTGCTGCCGATCGCGTTCTTCTTCATCGCCCTGGCCGTATTGCGGATGAAGGGCTGGCTCGCCGGCACGATCACCGTGGCCATCGCGCTGGGCGTGGCGCTGCTGTTCTATCGCATGCCGCTGGCCCAGGCGTTGGGCGCAGCCGGCTTCGGCTTCGTCTACGGCCTGTGGCCGATCGCCTGGATCATCATCGGCGCGGTGTTCCTGTACAAAGTCTCGGTCAAGACCGGGCAGTTCGACATCATCCGTGCCTCGATCCTGTCGGTCACCGAGGACCAGCGCCTGCAGATGCTGATGGTCGGCTTCGCCTTCGGCGCCTTCCTGGAAGGTGCGGCCGGCTTCGGCGCGCCGGTGGCGATCACCGCGGCGCTGCTGGTCGGGCTGGGCTTCAAGCCGCTGTATGCCGCCGGCCTGTGCCTGATCGTCAACACCGCGCCAGTGGCATTCGGTGCGATGGGGATTCCGATCATCGTGGCCGGGCAGGTCACCGGTCTGGATGCGTTCGAGATCGGCCAGATGGCTGGGCGCCAGCTGCCGTTCCTTACGATCATCGTGCTGTTCTGGATCATGGCAATCATGGATGGCTGGCGCGGCATCAAGGAAACCTGGCCGGCGGTGCTGGTGGCCGGTGGCTCGTTCGCCATCGCGCAGTACCTGACCTCCAACTTCATTGGCCCGGAACTGCCGGACATTACGGCCTCGCTGGCATCGCTGGTGTGCCTGACCCTGTTCCTGCGTCGCTGGAAGCCGGTGCGGATCTTCCGCTTCGACACCGAAACCAGCGCCGAGGCCGCTGCACAGGCACTGGAGTCGCCGCGCTACAGCGTCGGCCAGATCGCCAAGGCGTGGTCGCCGTTCCTGATCCTTACCGCGATGGTCACGCTGTGGAGCATCAAACCGTTCAAGTCGCTGTTCGCGGCGGGCGGCCCGCTGGAGAACTGGGTGCTGAAGATCCCGGTGCCGGGCCTGGACCAGATGGTGCAGAAGATGCCACCGATCGTGGACGCGCCGCTCAGCTACGAGGCGATCTACAAGTTCGACTGGTTCTCGGCCACCGGTACCTCGATCATCCTCGCTGCGGTGATCGCCATCATCGCGCTGCGCATGCCGGCCCGTCCGGCGCTGCAGACCTTCGGTGAGACGGTGCGTGAGCTGCGCATGCCGATCTACTCGATCGGCATGGTGCTGGCCTTCGCCTTCATCGCCAACTACTCGGGCCTGTCGGCCACGCTTGCCCTGGCACTGGCACACACCGGTGATGCGTTCCCGTTCTTCTCGCCGTTCCTTGGCTGGCTGGGGGTGTTCCTGACCGGCTCGGACACTTCGTCCAATGCCTTGTTCTCGGCACTGCAGGCCACCACCGCACAGCAGATCGGCGTGTCCGACGTGCTTCTGGTGGCGGCCAACACCACCGGTGGCGTGACCGGCAAGATGATCTCGCCGCAGTCGATTGCCATTGCCTGCGCCGCGGTGGGGCTGGCCGGCAAGGAATCGGACCTGTTCCGCTTCACCGTCAAGCACAGCCTGATCTTCACCACGATGGTCGGCCTGATCACCCTGGCCCAGGCCTACTGGCTGACCTGGATGATTCCCTGAGCCATGCACGGTCGGCCGACCACCCGCTGCGCGCTTCGGGCCACAATGGCGCCATGAGCACGCAACGTATTTCGGACAAGGTGGCTGCGCAGCTGCGCGGCCTGGTGCAGGAACAGCGGCTGCAGCCGGGTGACCGGCTGCCGGCCGAGCGCACCCTGGCGGTGCAGCTGGGCGTCTCGCGCACCGCATTGCGCGAGGCGATCGCACAGTTGGCCAGCCAGGGCCTGTTGACGGCGCGGGTCGGTGGCGGCACCTACGTGGCCGAGCCGGCGGCGCGCGCGCGGCAGGCACTGGATGAACCGCTGGCGCCGTACCTGCCGCTGTTCCAGGGCGACCCGGAATACCGCTTCGACGTGCTGGAGATCCGCCACGCACTGGAAGGTGCCACCGCCTGGCACGCCGCGCTGCGCGCCACCGATGAGGACCGCGCGCGCATCGCGCAGGCGTTCCAGACCATGATGGACGCGCACGGCAAGGACGACCCCACCGGCGAAGCGGAGGCCGACGCGGCCTTCCACCTGTCCATCGCCGAGGCCTCGCACAACCTGGTGCTGCTGCAGGTGATGCGCGGCCTGTTCGAGCTGCTGCAGACCAACATCTCGCAGAGCCGCGAAAAGCTCTACACCTCGGCGAGGACCTTCTCGCCACTGTCCGACCAGCACCGCGAGATGATGGATGCGGTGCTGGCCGGCGATCCCGAACGCGCGCGCGCCGCCGCGCATGCCCACCTCGAGTTCGTGCACACCACGCTGCGCACCCTCGATGACAACGAAGCCCGGCGTGCGCGGGCCTCGCGTCTACCTTCCCCACACGGTTGACCCCATGATCATCTCCGCCTCCACCGATTACCGTGCCGCAGCGCAACGCCGGCTGCCGCCGTTCCTGTTCCACTACATCGATGGCGGCGCGTATGCCGAGCACACGCTGAAGCGCAACGTTTCCGACCTGTCCGACATCGCGCTGCGCCAGCGCATCCTGCGCAACATGTCCGACCTGAGCCTGGAAACCGAACTGTTCGGCGAAAAACTGGCGATGCCGGTGGCGCTGGCGCCGGTCGGCCTGACTGGCATGTATGCCCGGCGCGGTGAAGTGCAGGCGGCGCGCGCGGCAGACAGCCGCGGCATCCCGTTCACTCTGTCCACCGTCTCGGTGTGCCCGATCGAGGAAGTGGCACCGGCGATCCAGCGGTCGATGTGGTTCCAGCTGTACGTGCTGCGCGACCGCGGTTTCATGCGCAACGCGCTGGAGCGCGCGCAGGCTGCAGGCGTGACCACCCTGGTGTTCACCGTGGACATGCCGGTGCCGGGCGCGCGCTACCGTGACGCGCACTCCGGCATGAGCGGACCGAACGCCTCGCTGCGCCGTATCGGCCAGGCCATCACCCATCCGCATTGGGCGTGGGACGTCGGCCTGTTCGGCCGTCCGCATGACCTGGGCAACATCTCCACCTACCGTGGCAACCCGACCGGGCTGGAGGACTACATCGGCTGGCTCGGCAGCAACTTCGATCCGTCCATTTCGTGGAAGGATCTGGAGTGGATCCGCGAATTCTGGAAGGGCCCGATGGTGATCAAGGGCATCCTCGACCCGGATGATGCACGTGATGCGGTGAAGTTCGGAGCCGATGGCATCGTGGTCTCCAATCACGGTGGCCGACAGCTGGACGGCGTTCTGTCCACCGCACGCGCATTGCCGGCCATTGCCGATGCCGTGCAGGGCGATCTGAAGATCCTCGCCGATTCCGGCATCCGCACCGGCCTGGACGTGGTGCGCATGCTGGCGCTGGGCGCCGACACCGTGCTGCTGGGCCGTGCCTTCGTCTATGCACTGGCTGCGCAGGGCGAAGCCGGGGTGGCCAACCTGCTGGACCTGATCGCCAGGGAGATGCGCGTGGCGATGACACTGACCGGTGCGCGCCGCATCGCCGACATCGGCCGTGACTCGCTGGTCAGCCTGCCGTGAGTGGCCACGATGCCGTGCTGGCGCAGTTGCGCGATGCGGTCGGCAGCCGCCATGTACTGACCGGTGACAAGGCCACCCGCCGCTTCCGCCGTGGATACCGTTTCGGCGACGGCCCGGTGCTGGCGGTGGTGCGCCCCGGCACGTTGCTGGAGCTGTGGCACGTGCTGCAGGCCGCGGTGCAGGGTGGGGCGGCGATCATCCTGCAGGCGGCCAACACCGGCCTGACCGGCGGCTCGACCCCGGATGGCAACGACTATGGGCGGCCGATCGTGCTGGTCAGCACGCTGCGGCTGACCGGCATCCAGCTGTTGAACGACGGCCGGCAGGTGCTGTGCCTGCCCGGTGCAACGCTGGATCGGCTGGAACAGACCCTGGCGCCATTGGGCCGCGAGCCGCATTCGGTGATCGGCTCGTCCTGCATCGGCGCGTCGGTGCTGGGCGGGATCTGCAACAACTCCGGCGGCGCGCTGGTGCGTCGCGGCCCGGCCTATACCGAGCTTGCGTTGTACGCGCAGGTCGATGCGCAGGGCCAGCTGCAGCTGGTCAACCATCTGGGCATCGCGTTGGGCGATACGCCCGAGCAGATCCTGCAACGCCTGCAGGCCGGTGACTATACGGCCGCCGACGTCGGCGATGGCGACGGTCGCGCCGCGTCCGATCCGCGCTATGCCGAGGAGGTGCGCCGGGTCGATGCCGATACCCCGGCGCGCTTCAATGCCGACCCCAGCCGTCATTTCGAGGCAGCGGGATCGGCCGGCAAGCTGGCGGTATTCGCGGTGCGCCTGGATACCTTCGAGAAGGAGGCCGCCGAGGTCTTCTACATCGGCAGCAACCGCACCGACAGCCTCAGCGCGATCCGGCGCCAGCTGCTGACCGGTTTCGAGCGCCTGCCGATCGCTGGCGAATACATTCACCGCGATGCCTATGACATCGGCGAACGCTACGGCAAGGACAGCTTCCTGCTGATCGACCGTCTCGGCACTGCCCGCGTGCCGGCCGCCTTTGCGCTGAAGAGTCGTGTCGATGGCTGGTTCGAGCGGCTGGGACTGCGCGGGGTGACCGACCGGGTGATGCAGGTGCTGACCGGGTTGCTGCCTTCGCACCTGCCCAAGCGTATGGGCGAGTTCCGCCAGCGCTATGAACATCATCTGCTGCTGAAGGTGTCCGCGCAGGACGCTGCTCAGACTGAGGCCTGGTTGCGGGACTTCTTCGCAGGCCATGAAGGCGGCTATTTCCACTGCACGGCAGAGGAGGGCCGCAAGGCGTTCCTGCATCGCTTCGCGGTGGCCGGTGCTGCCGTGCGCTACCGTGAAGTGCATCGCGAGAAGGTGCAGGACATCGTGGCACTGGACATCGCGCTGCGCCGTGACGATGCCGACTGGTTCGAGCAGCTGCCCGCCGACATCGACAACCGCCTGCTGCACAAGCTGTACTACGGGCACTTCCTGTGCCACGTGTTCCACCAGGACTACATCGCGCGCAGGGGCGAAGACCCGATGGCGATCGAGCACGCGATGTGGTCATTGCTGGATCAGCGCGGCGCCGAGTACCCGGCCGAGCACAATGTCGGCCACCTGTATCCGGCCAAGCCGGCGCTGGCCGGGTTCTATCGGCAGCTGGACCCGAGCAACACCTTCAACCCCGGCATCGGCCAGACGTCGAAGGCGAAGGGGTGGGGTGGCTGCGACTGCGGTTAGGCAAACGATCCAGGTAGCGTCGAGCTTGCTCGACGGCCTCTTTTGCCGGATTACATGCAGTCGAGCAAGCGCGACTCTACGGGGGAGCGGTTACCATCGGGGTTCCACACGCAGGAGCCAACCCGATGCCCATCACTGGAGCACGCACTTTCCTGTGCGCCGCACTGCTGGCCACGCCGCTTCTGGCGCTGGCCCAGGGCTCGATCCTGCCGCAGCAGCGCGATGCGGCCGGCAACGTGATGGAGCCGCTGGGACAGGTGCTGGACGCGGCAGGGGTGCGTCATTGCACCGCCGATGGCGCATGGTGCGTGCGCGTGCAGCCGGTGGCCAACGATGGCGATCGGCCCACAACACTGGAGGTGTCGGAGCGGGGAGCCGCGAAGGGCGACCCGCATGTCTACCACGTCAGCATCGACGTGCCGCAGGAAAGCGAACTGAAGCTGTGGCCATGGATCGTGCGCCTGGCCCCCGGTGTGGGTAGCGATGCGGTGGTGACCGACCCGCAGCAGCGCGCCCGCCAGAACGTACTGGTAGGGGGCATCGTCTCCTTCAGCAGCATGTATTCCGGCGGCGGTGCCGATGCGTCCACGTTGCAGTTGGCACGCGTGCGCCACCTGCAGGACGACATCCAGGTGGATGACGATGTACTGACCGTTCCGTGGCAGGGCAATGCGTCGATCCGGGCCTGTTTCAGCGAACAGGATGCGAGGCAACGGGCCGGGGCCT
This sequence comes from Stenotrophomonas sp. YJH_SMC_57, assembly GCF_059369755.1. Classification (NCBI taxonomy): domain Bacteria; kingdom Pseudomonadati; phylum Pseudomonadota; class Gammaproteobacteria; order Lysobacterales; family Lysobacteraceae; genus Stenotrophomonas; species Stenotrophomonas sp. YJH_SMC_57. The sequence continues at coordinate 4,446 of NZ_JCAFSZ010000006.1, read as the reverse complement.
GCCATGATGAGTACAGTTTCTCGGCGAAACTGGGACTGGACCCGGTCGCGCAGGCCATGCCGGTGCTGCGCTACCAGACCGTGGCCACACGATTCCCTGTCGGCGCCTCGCGCTTCGAGGATTCACTGGCCAAGGGCCCGCTGAAGAAGAAGGACCTGCGCACCGAGCAGGACCCGGCGTGCAGTTACACACGTCTGTTCCGCTTCAGCGAAGGCATGTTCCATCCGGACCAGGCGCTGCCGGACTGCGCAGGCTATACCGAACCCTGAGCCCTGTAGAGCCGAGCCTGCGCCCGGCTGGCTTTCCCTGCAGCCTGACCGGAGAGCAGTCGAGCATGGTTCGACTCTACAGAAGCCCGTGGCAGCGCTTACTCGCAGCGTGCGGCGGTGATGATGTTGTCCTTGTCCATGTAGACCCGCAGGCGGTCCGTGCGGATGTCCTTGGTGGTGATGGTGGTCGGGCCGATCGGGTTGACCAGCCCGGCGCCGCTCTCACGCGACAGCCGACGCAGGTTTTCTTCGTTGCCTGGCTGGCCTACCGCCCAGCCCAGCTGACTGGCGTCGCAGCGGCCCGTTCCCTTTACTTCCGGGCCGGGGGTGCTGACACAGGCCGACAGCAGCAGGGGCGCGGCAAAGGCGGCAACAGTGAGGCGGGCGATGCTGATTCGGGTCATCGGAATGGCTCCAGGGCGCATGATGGCGCCACCATAGCACTGCGCCCACGCCGACGGCATGCGTTGGATCAAGGCGCGGCGTTCACGGCGGGCCGGGCTGGCCGCGCTTGATCGCTTCCCACACCTTGTCCACGTGCGCGCGCAGCGCCGGCGCAGCCGATGCCAGCGCAGGATCGTCCTGCCGGTCGCCGCCGAAGGGTTCATCGCCTTCCACCTCCACCAGCGATTCACCACGTACTTCGTAATACTGCTCCCCCTGGCGAAGGCCGATGCGCAGCTGCTGCGGGTCCACCCCACCGCCACAGAAGCTGTGGCTGGCCAGGGTCAGCTCGGCGCGGCCATCGTTGTCCAGGTCGGTCGCCGTCACCTGGTCCAGGAAATAGCCCGCCTCCAGGTCCAGGCCTTCGCATTGGATCGGATCTTCCTGGATCCAGCGCGACGTCCAGGGCGCCGCCAGGTCAGAACGCCGGAACAGCTCTGCACGCAGCGTGATCTGATCCAATGGTTCCTTGTCTTCCCGCGCCGGCGATGTCTGTTCGCTACGCGAAATCAGCAGCAGGCCCGCGCCGTCGATGTCCTCGAACACCACCTGCCTCAGCAGCGTGCCCGGGTAAAGACCTTTCAGATCCGCGTCGGATAGTGCAGGAGATGTCTCGAACGTCGCTTTGGGGGCCGACCCGCCACATCCGCCCATGGTCAGCATGAAAGCGATCAAGAGACATTGACCGCGTCTGCGAATGCGTCTCGCGTCAGTGCTCATCCATGCCCGCCAGTGACATCGGTCAATCGCCTTGAGCCTGGCAGGCCGCGGCCAGATTCAGGCCTGCAGGTCCACGATACTGTGCTGCCTTGCTATCGAAGGTCAGCCGGATCTTCTCGGTACGGACTGCACCACCGTGGCCCTGCGGGCAATTCCGCGTCGCTTCCAGTTCAGGCCACAGGGCATGGGGCATGGCAGGTGCTGACAATGTCGTGAACTTTCCTTCCAGAAGACGGATGTAGGTTCCGTCCTTGCATTGGGCGAGGACCAGTTTGTCGGTCACGTCGATGTCGCCGTAACTGCTGCCGAAGTAGGTCAGGATGGCATCCTTCCGGCCATCCTTGTTCAGATCCGGTGTGTCGCTCAACGACGTCTTCCCCTGCTGCCCGCTGTAGGGGCAACCTTCATCATCTCCGGGCGGGCAGGCGCTGACGTGCTTTCCTTCCAGCGGCAGCAGTTCGATCCGATCGTCAATGGAGACTGCTGCGCAGGCGCGGTCCAGGACGTCGGCGACAGGCTGCTTGGCCGCGCAGGAGGTAGCCAGGCAAAGACCGGCCAGCAGCGGCGCGGCGCGAAGGACGTAAGGCATCGTCATATTCCCGTGGTATCGAAATGGAAGGAGCCGCGGCCATCGCGCAAGGTGCCCAACTCATTGTTGAGGGTGTAGTTGCGGCCGTTGCGCCCGGCATAGGTCGGCCAGTTGGCGAGGCGATCCTGCGTGTCGTTGACGGAAAGTGCGTCAGTGAGCAACTGCGCGGTGATCGCCTGCTCGTGTGCGTTGGTCCATTGCGCCGGTGCCGTCGACCAGTTCAACTGGGCATGGCCGTTGATGGCACGGGTCAACGAATCCCTGACGCGGGCGCCGGTCACGTGGCCCGGACGGAAGATATGCCACCGAAGCAGGATCGCGACGGATTTCTCCGATGTGTAGATATCGCCCAGCGTGCCGTTGATATGGACGGCACCCACGTTGACCGTGATAGGGGCTGAACGGATATCGCGGATACGGAAGCGCACCATATCCCACATCGCCTGCTGGAAGTTCGCGCAGGTGCGACCGATCATGGCCAAGCGATAGAACCAGTGCCAGGTCTTGAAATAGTTTGCTTCCAGGGTCGCCCGGTCGACCATGGGCAGCTGCGCCAGACCGGTGGCTGCCTGTGCAGGTTGCGTCTGTTCGTCGTGATGGCGGATCCAGCCCACGTACTTCCGGCCCGTGCGGTCCCAGAGCGGCCCTGTGTTGACGCCTGCCCAGGCCGTCGCCGGATAAAGACCCAGATTCCCAAGATAGCGCTGGTAGTCGGCTTGATTGCGATGCAGGAAGTAGGCGAGGAAGCCAGGCAGCTCGCCATTGTCATAGCCGCCGGCAGGCATCAGGCCCATGGTCCAATGGCACGGGCCGAGAGAGACCAGAGCGTCATCGTAGGCATTGATGCTGTCGAACATGCCCATGCATTCCTGCTCGGCCGTGGCACGCACAACACGATAGGTGGACGCTGCGGCGCCGTTGGGTGTGGCGGCCAGGATTGCCGTGGTGGTCGCTGGACCGATCAAGCGTTCCGGCGTCATTTCCGCTTCGGCCCACGTATGGTTGGGCACTTCGCTCATCGGGCCGCCATAGGTCATGAACCGCGCGTAGCTGCCCAGCGACTGGTACTGATCATCACGGCGACCGTTCGGAAGCGTGTAGTGTCCGGTGAAGTCCCTGCTGAACATCCGGACGCGCGCGACCACCCGGTTGGAGGCATTGCGCACGGTGCCCTGCGTGATCTCGTCGAAGTTCCAGATGTTGATGCCATTGGCATACGGCGTAGTGCGCTGGTTGTTGCCGGTGGCAACCTGCCATGCCTCGATGACCACCGGGCAGCGATAGTTGTTGCGCAACCAGTGTTCCATCGCTGTGCGCGTATTGGCATTCATCACGCCGCTGATCGGGCCGGTGTAGCGCGATCCGTTGGCGACCCGGTCCAGCGAGGCGACGTGATAGCTTTCCGGTGGATTGGAATTGGGGCGCAGTCCCAGTGCCATCACTTCCGGTGCGGTCAAGCCGGCCTGGGGTTGCCAGCCGTGCAGCCGTCCCTGGTTCAGTTGGGCGGCATTGGCCATGCTGGCATAGATCTGGAACTCTCGTACCGCCCATTCGGTGCCGCGGCCGAACCCGCCATCAGGTGTGCCGACGAACATGAAGCCCAGCGTGCGCAGGTCCTGCTGGAGCTGGCGTACGTGCTGCGGGATCGCCAGCGTCGCGCCGCCCTGGTTCTGCGGTGTCTGTGCGTTCGCAGGCGTGGGTGGGGGCGGGTTGTCGACGCCACCCCAGCGAGGCGGCCTGTTGTTCGCAGGCGTTCCATCGTGGTCGCCTCGTCGGAGGTTGTGATTGCCGTAGATCATGCATCCGTCCTAGATGTCGTGGTCTTTGCCCAGCGAGGTGACGCCGGGAAGGCTGGGTGTATTGAGCCCAACCAGCTCACGTGCCTGGTGGAAGCGCTGCATGGCCATGCGGCTGAGCTGGCCGAAGTCGCCGTCGACCGCGCCATCGTAGAATCCAAGGTTCTTCAGGCGCGACTGCAACCCGGTATGCTCGTCCGTCTGTTTCTGTGCGGCAAGATCGAGTGTCCATTCCCAGGGGTGGTTGTCGGCGCCGAACGGAAACACCTTCAGCTTGGCCTGCTTCGCGCCTTCGGGCATCTCATGCATCAGGCTGCCATCGGAGCCCAGCTCGCCTTCGAAGCGTTGCCCGCCGATGTCCAGTGTGTAGGGTTTGCCGGCCAGTCCTTGCAGCCCGAACTGCTCGACCAGGCGCAGCCCGAACTGCTGCGGTACCAGCTGCGTGCCTCGCGGAAGGTGCTCGGGAATGGCGGGGTTGGTATCGGCCCCCATGAACGGATGCTCGCCCGCCTTGACCTTGAACTCGCCCGGGCAGCTGAAGGTGATGTTGCCGCCCTCCAGCGTGATCGCACTGCTGCCGGCCTGCAGCACCACCTTGGTCTGCGCCAGCACGTCGATGCGCTCGTCG